>JAEWSG010000062.1 GCA_023398495.1 Bacillota bacterium | reverse complement strand
CGTTTCCCTATCAACTCCAGATGCTGCACTTTTATTTATCTGTCTCCATGCTTGTAATAATGCATATTTGTCTATGAGCTCATACAAGTTCCCAAATTTGTATTTCTTATTCTGTTTTGCTTTCTGCTCCACGTGGTCTACTGATTATCGAAAATACACAAATGGAATGGTTGGGTAAACAGAGTTGTTATGATACTTGCTCAGGTGCAGCTTTGATTTATAATGCACTTGGTGTAAGTGACAATTTTGGATTTTCACAAGTTGGACACCCTGATCATTGCAGATATATAGCTGCACAAGTACCTGAATTACAGGCTTTCATAAAGAAATTCCTTTTAGGAAATACTTCTGTTAATACTAAAATATTTAAGACAGATGGAGGGCTATCTTTTAACAGCTCAAAATGGGTAGATTGGTCTTCAGCTGAATTCCCTGGAGAGTTGGGTGGTTCTGCCTCAACACCAACACCAAAACCAACAGCTACAGCATCAGTTACACCCAATTATATAGTTGGTGATATTAATGGTGATGGTAATGTAAATTCAATCGATTTCGGCTTTTTTAGACAGTATTTGCTTGGAATTATACAAAGTTTCCCGGCAACGAATGGCCTTGCAGCAGCAGATATGAATATGGATGGTAAGGTTAATTCGATTGACTTCGGTGTTATGAGAAAGTTGCTCCTTGGTTTGAAATAATTGACTCAATACATATAATGGGGTGTTGCAAACTTGCTGATAAAACGGGTTTTGCAACACTCATTTTTTTATTCAGTAATTTAGTGTAGATAAGGGATTTGTACTATTTCGTTGCTTTACCATTTGGAAGTGGTGTTACCTGTGTATATAATTACAGTTATAACGGAACAGGCCAACCATTTCAGTTCATTGTATACAGAAAAACAGGAGTTATAGTTCCTTACATGAGATGTTTCTTCAGTATCGACAATATTCTCCGTTAGCCAGTTAAACTTACAAACACAAATTAATTACATTTTCTATACCTCTTCGAGGGTTATTTACACATTTCATACCAAGTAAGTAATCTTAACCCAATATATTCATATAAACCCTATAAAAGCATGATAAATTATTGAGTAAATTTATTTACCGATTTTGCCGATATATCTTTAAAGTAAAATTTTATATGAGGATTATTCACAAGCTGAAGAGAGGATAATAGAATGATAAAAAAAAGTGTTAATTCTAATGATCTCAAAGTGAATATTAGTACTGAAAATTCAAAAAGCAACAACAGCTTAAAAAAAATTATAAACAATATACGAAACACTTTAGAAGAAAACAACATTATCAATAAAATATTCCGTAATACCAGAATCAGATTTCGTTTAATAACTTCTTTTATCATTTTATCCATAGTGCCTCTAGCTACGATGGGCATATATTCATATTTAATGTCCAGCAGAGCAATCGATACTAAAATCAAATCATATTCCAGACAGATAATAGAACAAGCCGGTCAAAAAATCGAAGATGAATTAGGAAAAGTTGAGAATTATGCAATTGAGCTTTCATTGTCTGATGAAATGCAAAACAGAATAGAGCAAATTGTGACGGGAGATGAATTTACTAGTTATCAGGCTGCCTCAGATTTGTCAAATAAAATGCTAGTTAAATTTTATCCAGTTAATTCTATTTCTTTCGGTGTTTTTATCCTTCCGAATAATGAATCCATATGGTATAAAAAAGTACATGAGTTAATGCATAGTAGCGAAGCTGCTAAAAAACTTTTTAAAATGGTTGATGAAAGCAGTAAAGATATAGTATGGACAGCTGAAAAACTAGACTCTAAACACCAAATAGTTTTAGTCAGAAAAGTTAAAGGAATTACATGGAGCAAGGATCTTGGATATTTGCTCGTAGGTATTGATAGCATTCAATTTTCAAACATTTTTAAAAATTTGGATATTGGTGATAATTCAGAGTTATTTATCATTGATTCCACAGGCAAGGTTATTTCCAGTTCAAATGCAGATGAATTCGGTCAGATTTACAAGGAAGAGGGTCTGATACAGAAATTTTCTGAGGAAACTGAAAATACCGGTGCTTTTGATTTCAACAAAAATATGATTCTATATTCAAAAATCAAAGGAACTGACTGGTATTTAGTGGGTAAAATGCCCTTTAAGTATATAAAAGCAGAGCCGGATAGCATAAGATTTTCATTGATAGTTTTTGTTATTGTTAGTTTTATTTTATGTATGCTCTTTTCTTACTTCATATCCGTTAGTATATCAAGACCTCTTGATAAAATGGTTTACATGATTAAAGAAGCTAAAAGCGGAAATCTTACTTTAAATGTTAAAGATGCTTACAAGGACGAAATAGCAGTGGTTATAGACAACTTTAATGAAATGTTGTTTAATATAAGAATGCTTATTGAGCAAGTACATTTTCTGGCAGTTGAAAATGTCTCAAAAAACTCCAAATCAATTGCAGAATCTTCCAAGCAGTCCCAAATTCTATCAGAGCAAATATCATATTCAATAAAAGAAGTTGCAGAAGGTGCATCAAAACAGGTTGAAGAAGTTAACAATACTAAATTGCATATGAATTTACTTGCCGAGAATTTTAATCATGTTCAAAAAACTATGGATGATGTGTTGGAAGTTGTAACTGATACAAAAAATACAAGTGATTCCTCATTAAATACAATAAATACTTTGAATGATACCGCTATTGAATCCAGCACTGCTTCAAATGAAGTTATAGAAGACATTGTTGAATTACAGAATAACATGAAGGAAATAGAACATATAGTTGATGTTATTGTTGGTATTACAAATACCACAAAACTTCTTGCCTTAAATGCATCTATCGAAGCAGCAAAAGCAGGTGAAGCCGGAAAAGGATTTGCAATAGTTGCAAATGAAATTAAGAAACTTGCTCACAGAACTAGAGATGCATCAACTTCAATAAATGAAATTATCAATTCCATACAGAAGAAAACGGAACATACAGTTGATACAGCCTATAAAGCAAACAAAATTGTAAACATTCAAATGGATGTGGTAAAAGAAACAGATAACGCCTTCAGAATAATATGTGATGCTATGTTAAACGTATCTCAATACGTTAATAACGCATCATCTTCACTTGATAAAGCATATCAATCAAAAGAACAGTCAGTAAATTCAACAGAAAGAATATCGATTCTAGCTAATCATGCAGCTTCATCAGCTGATCAAGTTGCTGCAAGTACTATTGAGCAGAAATCCAGTGCTGAAGATTTAGCTCTCTTATCCTCTCAGTTTAATGATATGGCTCAAAAACTTAAAGAAGCCGTAGATAAGTTTAAGATCAAGTAATAATGCTAAAATATTTTAATATTCTTATAAAAGTTCATTTACACCAGCAAAAAGCAATTCAAAATTATAACCTACCAAAATAAGGAGGATAATCTATGAAGATGAAGTTTGTGAAAGCTATAAGTATTTTAACAATGTTAGCTACACTATTAGGACTACTTGCTGGTTGCAACACTGGAGTAAAAAAAGTAGATGCTGAAGATAAGAAATCAGAACAAAACAACACTGTAAATGTTGAACCGGTAGAATTGAAAGTTGCAGTCTTTGATAGAGGTATAGAAAATTATTTGGCAGATGACAACTTCCAAACAAGATGGATTCAGGAGAATTTTGGCGACCCAAATAATATAAAAATAACTTTTGTACCTATACCTAGATGGCAAGAGATTGAACATATAAAAATGCTTATGGGGTTAAATCAGGCACCGGATATCTGTATTACATATAGTGCGGAAAGCATGGCAAACTTCGCCATAAATGGTTCGCTTTATCAATTAGATGGATTGCTGGATGAATACGCACCCAATCTGAAAGAATACCTTGGAGAAGATTTATTAAGTTATGGTAGATGGGATAACAAACAGTATGCCCTTCCGGCTCAAAGAGTACTACAAGCAGCTATTGCAACCTTTATACGTAAAGATTGGCTTGATAAATTGAATTTACCAATCCCTAAAACTAGCGAAGAGTTCTTCCAGACTATGAAAGCTTTTAAGGAAAAGGACCCTGGTAATTTAGGAAAAGATAATACCATTCCCTTCACATTCCATATAGACCAAAACAGTATTACATGGTCAGTGCACACAATACTCAACGGTTCTGTTGAGGAAGTATCAGATGAAGATAGAAATGTTTTGCCAAGTTGGTTTTGGCCTGGTTATAAGGAAGGAGCAAGATACTTAAATAGATTATACAATGAAGGCCTTACCTGCAAGGATTTTTCTATAGGTATAAATGGCGGTAAAGCAACTGATTATGTAACTAGCGGTCAAGCAGGTGCGTTTATAACCTCTTTTGATATTCCATACAGAACATCCGGAGGATCACTCAATGAACTTAGAAAAAACGTTCCTGATGCTGAGTTAATCCCCATTGATCCCTTTTCAAACTCTAAGGGAGAGCATCCTAAAATGATATATAACCCAAACGGTTTATACATATTTATTCCAAAGTCCAGTGAAAGAGTTGTTGAAGCATTAAAATACCTTGAATGGATGTCAAACCCAGAAGTTATGTTCTTCTTACAAAATGGTGAAAAGGGCATTCACTACACTGAGGAAAAAAATGGTATTCCGACAAAGGTTGTGCCTATGGATCAGGTCCCTCAGGATAAGATAGCAAACTATCAAGACTTGGCCATTATTGTTAACGGAAAGGTGTTATCGGACAGGCTATTTGTCAGTAACTTGGACAAGATAAATTGCAGGGAAAATAAAAAGAAAAAAGCAGGTACATATGACCTGCATAAACTAAAATTCCGGATAGCATAATTCATCTGCCAA
>JAEWSG010000208.1 GCA_023398495.1 Bacillota bacterium | reverse complement strand
ATCACATAGAGGTCCACGATCCGGGTGCTGACTCCGTTCCCGATGTCCACGAAAGCATGATGACGGAGTTTGTCCGCCGGCCCCTCCATGAGGACGGCGTTGACGGTGAACATCATCACGATCATCAGCACGAGCAGCACGCCGGTGATGATGATATACTCCATAAGCCGGGTGACGCCCTCCTCGTCCGGCGATTCAGTAATACACGGTCTCATCGTACTCCGTCACCCCGTTGTTGTAATGGATCTCGACCGGGTGCAGCATCCGCCCGGAGATGTCCACCTCCGGATGAACCACGAAATTCACCACGGCGTTCTTCCGCTCGAGGGATATCATGACAATGTCCTTCTGAACTTCGGCGTTGCACGAGGCATCGACGTAGTCAAAGACCGTCGACCGCAGGTCCCGGATGTCGTTCTTCGGGAACTCGAGCACCCCCTCCGCAGTCGTCTGCCCGACGAGCGCCGACTGGTTGATGATCAGTGCGAGGAAGAACAGCCCCACGGCGACGAGGAGCCCCATCAGAACGATCCACTGGCCGTCTTCGTTCATGCACGCCATAAGAGCACCTCCACGAGGACGGCTTTGGGGTTTGTGGCTCTCATATCAGAAATCCCGGAGGGGGTTGCTGTCAATTGCACCCACCTTGTCACCCGCACGGTGTTCTCACGCCCGGTGAACGTCGGGTCCTCCGGGGAGATCAGGATTGTCTTTATACTGCTGCCTGAAGTCCTGTAGGAGAGATAGACCTGAGCCCGGAGGTCGTCGTCCGGATCCCCGGACCGCATTTTGCAGCCGGCGAGAAACTCGTTTCGGAGCGTATCGCCGTCCCCGGTCCCACCCCTGACGAGTTGGCTCAGCCTGCTCTCACTTCCGTTGGCATCCGGCGTATCCATCATCGCGAGGACGTCGCTTCCGAGCTGCTCAAGCTGCATATCGGGGATGTGCGTATCGCCGGATGTGTAGATGCTCGTCGTGCTGATGACGATGTATGCCGTGAGGAGCATGATGACCCCGGCGGCGACCCCCTCCATCGTGTAGAGCTGCCCTCTATCGTTCACCATATCGCCACCTCCAGGACCCCGGGCTTCAGGGCGGGGAGGGTGACGTTAGTGTAGTCATACAGGTGGGTGCCGTTGATCTCGGTCCTGATGACGGGACCCGGTTCCTCCCCTTCCGGCGCCTCCTCGAAGGCAAACCGGATCTCCAGGATGCTGTTCTGGTCCAGGGTGAACTGCGAGGTGGCCGCCGGTTTCAGCACAAGAGAGATACTTCTGGTGACCGGTGTGCCCGGAACGAGGTCGCTTGGACTATCGTCGAGAGTGAGGGTGTAGAGATTCGAGTTCGTTTCATCGTATGAGAACGGGATCCGGGTGAAACGGGGGTTCGGCCTCGTCGGGTCCATCTTCCAGAACGTGACGTTCTGGAGTGTCGCACCTGCATCACCATCAGTGCAGTATGAGGCGAAGTCGATGTTCACCGTCACCGGCTCGGTTCTCGGGTCAATCCGGTAGGCCGGACCCCGCTCCGGGTCGAGCAGCTGGCTGAAGTTGAGCCGGACGGCGAATGTCCGGGGGTCTGAGTCGTCGGTAGTGGTGTAGGCGCTATTATAACCGATATTCGCGACGCCCGGCTCTTTGATCTTCACCACCCGGCGGATGTAGCCGTGACCGAGGGGGAGGGGATCGCCGGTCGTCTTGTTGTATACTCCGTCTTCGCTCCTGATGGAGAAGTTGTAGGAGTAGGGGATATCGCCGAAGATTGCCTTGTTGCGGTAGTCGTTCCGGTCAAAGAAAGAATAATTGAAGAACTTATCGACCTTCGTCGAGAGGAGGATGTTCGGGGTCTCCTTCGAGACGGCAAGGCCCATCCGCTGGATCTCATCCTTATGGAACTCGTCGTTCATCTCCCAGGGCGGATAGACCGGCCAGCCCGGGTCCTCGACCAGGATCACCCCTGTCCGGTAGGCGACCGCGTCGTAGTCGATGCCGCTGCTCTCGAGACCGGCAAGGAGCCCCGGCACCATGCTCACGACCATGACCAGGGCGAGCATGAAGATCGTGAACCCGGCGAGAAAATCAAGCGACATCAGTCCGTCTTCGTCTGCCGGTCTCATACAATCGCCTCCCCGGTATCCGCACGGAACGCGAGGGTCTCCATCCCGGCATCCGTCCTGATCGTGACGGTGTAGACCCCGTCAGCAAGCGCGAGGTCGATCGTATCGGCACCGAGCCGCACCATCTCCGGCCGGATGGCCTCCGCCTGTTCGGCGAGGAGTTCCTCCGGGGAGAGGACCTCGGTGAGGAGCACCTCTTCTCCGGGCAGGGGGGCCCGGAGGGAGATCTCGTTCCAGCCTCCCCTGCCGAAGGTCAGCCAGCGGACCCCGTCCCCTTCCCGGAGGCCGAGAGCCCAGGAGGCAGCCCGACCGCCCGGGTCAACACCGGTGCCGAGCACCTGGTGCACCGTGCTCCCGGTGATGTTGAGGCCGCCTTCTGCGGCAAGCAGGTCGAGCTCCGCAAAGGCCGCGGTGAGGGTCGAGTTCCCCGGCGGCTCCGGCAGATCGACGGGAGTGATGCCGCCGCTCGATGATGGCGGCGAGGACGCACCGAGACAACCGCACGTGGTACAGAGGATACAGGCTGCGGCAAGAAGGGCCAGGACTCCCCCGGGGACTCTCATGTAAAGCAGTCATTATACACGAGGGTATATAAATAACCACCTCTCCTGCATCTGCAGAAATGTGCCGTTCTTGGCGGATACCGGAAACGGTCAGATACCCGGCGGCAAAAATATTTCGCTCAAATTACGGGTTCGCAGTCTCGCACGATCGCCCCCTTATATGCCCGGGGGACCGGGCCGCGGCCCCCGGCACGATATCGTAATATATATTCGCGAGTTTGTAGCAATATATCTCTCAGG
>JAEWSG010000159.1 GCA_023398495.1 Bacillota bacterium | reverse complement strand
GAACATTAAATTCATGCATCTGAGTTATAATGAGTTTTGGGATCAGTATAATAATTCTCCTGTATTTAAAGATCATTTTGAGAATGTGAAGAGAAGATATAAGATGGAGGTTTTATAACCCTTATTCACGACAACTGTATTGTGGAAAAATGATCTGACTCATAAGCATATTTTGCATAAAAAAGTAATCATTGATACTAAATACAAATTACGCCCTAATAATTTCAAATCAGACCCCAAAAAAGGAATAGCACAATCGGACTTATACCAAATGGTTAGTTATGCTTTCAAGCGAGGTTGCACAGACATAATTTTGGTTTACCCTAATATTTCGGAAAACTCTAATATACCAGACAACTTTAGCATTATTTCAGGCTTTAGTGGCGGGAATGAAATTTTAATTGCAATGGAAATTCCTTTTTTCTCATTGACACAGTTCGATAAATTAGAGTCAATGTTATTTAAAACTATTGAATTACAATTAAATAAAATACTTCAATAGTAACAATCCCTATAGAAGATCTTCCATACAGGCAGTTCAACTTTTCACATAAGTTATCTCACACCCTTTACATAACCTAGTTTCTTGTGAGTACTCTGCTATATCGTACCAACCATTCGTTTTCTGGTATATGTCCAATCCCCTTCCAAGGATAATCTTCCATCCATTATCCAGTGTTATTGAGCGGTCATGTGTATTCTCGATAAACTCATAAGTGAACTTAACCCCAACTGCTTCCAATGAATCAGCCATTTCCTTAAACGCTTCTTTCGAATTTTCAAGGAAATCGTCATTATTATATGTGATAAGATGAAGGGTTACTTCTTCAAGTTTATCTTTCTTTGTTGAAACCAATTTCGCAAATTCCATCAAATTACGAATTTGATATGGGAGTCGTATATAAGGGTCTATTAAAGTTATTTCCTTTGCTCCTGTCAGGTAATCACCAAATAATAATTCGTATGAAATCCCTGACTGGTTATCACGAATGATTTTCTGACCTTCGACTAACTTTAATTCTTGAACAACACTCAGTTCTTCTTTGGGGAGCGTAACCAAAACTTCTTCAGGTGCAGGTTCATCTGCTTCAAGTCCAAGTGCTTCTCTGTTTTCTATGTACTCAAGGGTTTGAACGAATGTCTTTTTCTTTGTATTATTGTTGATGTAAGAGAAATCTACCTTTTCAAATGTTTCATCCATTTTTCGCAACTGGTCTTTAACCCTTTTACGATTTTCAATAGCGAACTCAAGAATGTATTTGGCTTCTTCTTCGTTAAACTCACCATGTGGGAATATCACCTTTGCCAATCCACTAAAAGTTTTTGCTATACTAGTTTTATCTCTAGTGGTTATAGAATTGGAGAGTTCAAAATAACGAGTATAATCGTTCATCCTGTCTTCTTTACGAAGTTCTTTCATTACCTCAGCCAGATAATCCACTATAAATCCGTAATTATCAGTAAACATTTCATTACGAAGTTTCTGAACTTCCCATCCTGCCAGATAACAATGAATCCTATCAAGAAAGGCAGTATCGTAGTAATCTCTTGGAAGTGCTTCAAATAAATTAGTGTGCTTTAGCATATAAGGAACAGAACGGTCTGTATTGCCAATAAATACCATTGATGCTGCTGCACCATGAACCTCAGTACCACGGCTGAATGATTTGTTTGCCATGTAGTTTTTCATGATATCTACTAAGCCACGGTCACTTTTTTTCGTTTTTCCAGCAAATTCATCATAAGCCACTACATCCCAATATCCTACGAGTCCAATTTCTCCAGTACTGTTATTGACGAATAACTTTGCTTTGCTTACTTCACCTCCTGAGATTAAAATACCATGAGGCGACATTTCCGAAAAAATGTGACTCTTGCCAGTACCCTTAGGACCGAGTTCTATCAAATTGTAATTATTCTCGCAAAAGGGTATTAATCGTGCTAATTGTATAAGTTTTGACCTAAATGTAAATTCTTCAGGGTTTAAACCCAGCGACTGTATGAGCAAATCAATCCATTCTTCGGTAGTAAATTGCTTCCTGAGTTCCTTATATTCTTCAACATCCACGTTGGATATTTGAATAGGTTTTAACTTTTCAATTATCCATGGTGAAGCATCTCGTTCATCAGAAGGTTGATATCCCATGGTGATTAATGACCAAACTCCACCTGATAATAATTTAGGATGTTGTTTAACTATCAAGTCATTGATTACAACTTTTGTCAATCCAAGATTCGTGAATGTCGTTTCATAAACGTCTTTCTTGTCATTCAGTCGAACTGATACTTTATCTATGATTCGATGAGATTTCTTATCACGTATAGTTGATTTAATTAATTGTGCTTCATCACGATGAACGAAATGTCTTGAAATAACCTCTTTAACCGTTTCAACACCCTGCTTGATGGTTTCAGGTTCATCTGTTGCACAATATTGACCAAGGAGGTACTCTAGCACATAGGTTGGCACTATTGCATTGCCTTTGACCAGTTTAGTCAAGTCCTTACGAACTACTTTTCCTGCGAAATGTTGGTTAATTTTCTTGTCGAGTTCACTCATGATTAATCGTCAAAATCGTTGGTAAATGAAATATTTAAAGTGAAGAAGTACTCTTTGTATTGCTTCCATTTGCTAGTGCCTTCAACGGGTTCTTCTAAGATAAGTTTAACACGCTGGTTTTTGTATATACCTGTGGCTTTGCTGCTAAGTTGGAAACGGTGCTTTACTTCACGCAATCTTTCAGTTCCTTCAGATATATCAAAGTTATAGGTAAACAAATCACTAATCATCTCAGAATCTTCAGCATAAATAGCACTTCTGATTTGCCTTGGCAGTACTTTATCGGTAACTAGTTGCGTTTGCAGGAATGAAACAGCAAGAATATTGGTGGTTATTTTATCAGTGGATTTGATAATATCAACATCAACCTGTTTGGTTGTATCCTGACGTGTTTTAGTGACTTTTAAGAGCGGAATAATGATTTCCTGAA
Organism: Bacillota bacterium; assembly: GCA_023398495.1. Lineage (GTDB taxonomy): Bacteria > Bacillota > Clostridia > Acetivibrionales > Acetivibrionaceae > Acetivibrio. The sequence continues at coordinate 22,172 of JAEWSG010000159.1, read as the reverse complement.
GGGATGCTCCTCCATGGACAAATCGTGAACCAGAACCTTTTATTCGAATTCTGTTAATGGATTTTGGAATCAGCAGTTCAACATCATCATCAAGGAATAGTTGTTCAGAATTAAAATGACGTGTGCCTTTATCACCTGATAAATTTTTCCCAATAACGTAGCGTCTTGCTTCCTTCCAAATAGTTCCCTTAACTTCACCAACACTAAAATCACTTTCTGCCAATTCACTGTTTTGATACAAAAATCCATGGTCTGCCGTTATGAACATATTGTTACCATTCATGTTGGCTATCTTTTTAACCAAATCCATCAAAAAGTCAAGTTCCTGTTCAACTGCTTCAGTCAGTTTATCTTCGGTGGTTTTGTCGTCTCCAATTTTATCAATGCGATTATGATAAATGTATATCAGATTGTACTGCTTCACAAAGTCACGACCTTCTGTTGCAGCATTTAACTTCATGAAGTCTTCAGCATTAATAGCAACTGCCTGTGTATCGGAAAACTGCTGCAAAATCTTAGTCCTGCCTTGAACACCTTGCGTTGGTAAGTCATTAATAAAAACAGCATCTGAATCTGCTTGTATACTAAGTTTTTGATGAGGGAGTAATGCAGCCATTCCCAATTGAGTGTAGGATGGCAACATAGTTACCATATGCATTAATTCACCTTCAAAACGTTTTTCAGCATTCAGTTTTTGCAAGTATTCCCATCCGCATTCATAACGTAGTCCATCTGAAATGATAACGAATAATCGCTGACCCTTTGATATGACAGGCTTTATGTGGTCTTCAAAAAACCTGTGTTGTGATATTAAAAACTCATTATGCCATTTCTGGGTGTTGTCAATCGCTTGCTGCCATTGATTCCCAAATGTTAAAAGCCAGTCGTTGCAATATACTTTTTCAATCTTTTCACTTAAGTCGTTCAATACCCTATTTTGTTTGGCACTGCGGTAGTAATAGATAAATTTTCGGTAATAAAAATCAATCTTGTAGAGTTGTTGCACATACCTGTTAATACCATCATTTATACTTTCAATTTTTGTCTTTTCAACTTTTCGAATTGCAGATATCATCTGTAAACCTGTGACCAGAGCATCGTAAAAATCCTCATAATCAAGATACCAGAACTTATTTTTCCGTTGCTTAACGAATTGATTCAATTTATCAAGGCTGATGCTCTCATTTCTGATTAAAGAAGCCAGTTCAGAAATAATTCTTTTATCAATCAGTTCAAATAAATCATCTTGAACTATTTCATCAATGCTGACCTCATTTAGTCTGGATTCTACTTTTAAATCACCAGCAATTTTTTCTGATAGTTTGCGGTAAGCGGATTGATAAGAAACCGAATCTTTCCACATGCTAATAAGTATCTTTGATTCTTTAGAAATCCCATTATGCTTACCAACTGAAAAATTCGAATTGAAAACCTCGAGCAAAAAGTCGTATATGAATGGGGTTTCACTTGAATAAGCATATTTCCTTTGAATTTCACCCCAATAGAATTTCTTCAGATTAAAACGTTCAAGTTCTTTATCATACCGTTCATTACCGTCATTAAATGCTGTTGCATGCACCTGAAGAAAAGATATTAGGCTCACATTCTCAGTATCAAACAGGACTGCTAACATCTTATATCTTGTGGCATGAAAATCATCGCCTTTCCCCAGAATCCCTTTAAGTGTTGCCCTACGTTCTTTGTTTTTGTAGAATTCAAGATGTTCAACAATTAATGATGTAAATTCAAATTCTAGTTCCAGTTCCTGAGCAAACATGGCTTCCTGCTTGGTTTGGAAGATGTAATGAGCCAACTCCATGTCCAGTAGCCAGTTATTAGTATTGTTAGGTTTTTCATAAGGGAAATACAACAGAAATTGTGTGCTAGATTTCTCTACGTTAGTCAGGTACTTGATATAAAATTCATTGTTTTGAACAACCACCTTTTCGATTCCATTCAAGACCAGTTCATCAAAGTGCTCACGCAATTCTTCATTTTCATCGTACCAGAAAATGATACGATATTTGGTAAAAAGTTTGGATAATGCTTCTTCTATCTTGTTCATAGTCTGCTTAAAACATGCTGGTTTGTTTAGGAGTCTGATTCTTAAGGTGATAATAATTCTCCCTACCTTTCTTTATTTTAATAATTTCTGGATGTAGAGACAGAATCTTGTTGATTTTATCTTTACTAGTTTTATTCAATTGTAAAAGGATGATAATGTCATTGACAGTAATACCCTTTCCATGCCTTTTTTCCAGTTCTTCGAGTGCTTTTGAAATGATTGTGTTTTCAGGAAACACATTCGTTTTTTTGGTACTAAAATTTACATCAGGTTCATGAAATGATTCTATTGGTGATTCATCTTGTTCTTTTATATTATCATTTAATATTTCACCTGTCATATCCACAGGAATTGCACCTTTACTTATCAAAATGTTATTTGCATTTTTCTCATCATTATTAGCCAGTCTGATGAATACTTTTCTACCACGTTTAATTCCACTAAGAACTCCTTCCCATGTGCCACCTGAATCACCTGATTCAGCAGCATAGATTTCTCTTGCTAAACCATATATTATTTTATTTCTATCCATTGCTAATCCCACCGACCAAGGCGCTTTTGGGTGGTATGTGCTAATAACCAACACATCTCCTCTGACAATTGCAGTATAATAAGTTTTAGTTGTATAAGTTTCAATACCCTGTGGAAGTACAATAATGCTTTGTCCTTTATAATTCAAGGCTGAATCCAAGGCTTGTTTGTCAACTCCTTTGGCAAAACCACTTACTATTACTGACTTTGCGGCCACAGCCTTTTTTGCAATGGTATCTGTAAAATCCAGAGATTTTTTCGAACAATTTCTTGAACCCACAATAGCAATGCTATTCCTATTCAGCAAATCTGCATTACCTTTGATATATATCACAATTGGAGCATCCTTCCTAAGGTTTTCTTTAAGAATTTTGGGATAGGAATACTTTTCCATGACATGCACGATTTCAATACCTTGGTCTTGCAGTTTTTCAGCCAAAAAGGCGTTGTTTGGCACTTCTGTAATGGCTTCCTGCATACCTTCCCATTCTTTGTCGGTAAATGAAAATCCCATTTTATCTCCTGTTTTCATTTTATTTAAAGTAGTCACGATGGTTTCCTTGTCATGCACTACTTCTATAAGAAAGTCCATTTTACGCCTGTTTGAAAAATTCTTAGCATGAGCGAATGCCATCCAGTATGGGGTTGGGTTATCTATCATTTTATCTTCCTCCAACAGTTTTTGCTATTACTATTGGCGCAACCAGTTTAGCGCCTTTGCCTTTGAGCATGCTGGCTATTTCTTTAATGGTTGCACCGCTGTCAAATATGTCATCCACAAGTAAGATTGTCTTTCCTCTAACATCAGCATCTGTAGTAAAAGCATTTTTCATGTTTTCATGCTTGCCTATGGCAGATTCAAAAACTTTTTGGGCTTGTGTAATTCTGGTTTTTTTGATTCCGTTAGAAAACTCAAACCTGAGAGTTTTTGCAATTTTTTCTGCAAAATTTTTCACAAGGTCGCCAGATAAAGTAGGTGGAACATACATTACCAAATTGAAATTCGTATTTTGAAAGTGTTTTCGAAAGGCTTTAAGAGTAAGGCGCAACAAATAATCAGGAAAATCACCACCGCCTTCATACTTACTGTTATGAAGCATTGAACCTACATTGGTCACTCCATACCATGAAGCAGCAACACCATCTATCAATATACTGGTTTTGGTTTCCACATTAAGAATAGGGAAATAATCCCCTCTAAATTCTTCTATTTTTGCCAGTTCTTCTGAGGAAGCATTAACAAAATTATTCTCGCCTTTGTCTACATCGCACTTTCCACAAATGCTGGTCGTTTTATCTCCCAAATAATTTTGCAAATAGTTCATCCTGCATGTAGTTGAATTCATATACCCTTTCATGTATTCAAAGTCTTCAAGTTTGGCAGCACGTAATGCCTCAAAACCTTGTGTTTGCAACACTGGTGCATTATATTTTAATTCATAGAGCACTCGAGTTCCGTTGCTTGTTTTTATCACTATACCTTGGTCAATCAGGTCGTTAAGGATTACATTGACAGCGGTTTGCTTTAGGTTAATTCGCTTTATTATACTATGTAAACCTATTGTTTCCTGTCGTAAAATATCAATAAGTCTTTGGTATTGTTTTATTTCTGGCTTATTGTTTTTGATAAATGATAAAGGTAGTTTATCATCTTCTGAAGTATAAAACAGTATAACATGAGTATCTTTCCCGTCTCGACCTGCTCTTCCAATTTCCTGATAGTAATGCAGAGGTGATGCTGGAACTTGTGTATGAATCACATACCTAAGGTTAGGTTTGTCCATACCCATCCCAAGAGCATTAGTAGATACCACACATTTGTAAACGTCATTCACAAAATCAATTTCTATGCGCTTTCGTGTGTCGTCATCTAATCCTGCATTGTAGTTTGTAACTTTGAAATTATTAAAATCCAGCCATTTTGAATAAATCTCTGTTTCAGCCTGCGTGCCACAATAAATTACTCCTGTACCCTCAAATCCTTTTACAAGACGCACTATTCCAGCCATTTTATCTTCTTGATTATTGCATTTAATAAGATGCATTGAGAAATTTTTTCTATTTAGATTGCCACGTATTACAGTAAGTCTTGTATTGTCAAACTGTTGTTCAATATCCCTTTGGACTTGTATTGTAGCAGTTGCGGTGCATGCAAGTACTGGAAAATCACTTTGTAATTGTTTAACTACATTCACTATCCTGCGGTAAGAAGGACGGAAGTCATGCCCCCATGTTGATATACAATGGGCTTCATCAACTACAACCATTCCCAAACGCATTCTTTGTACTACCTTTTGCCACTCTTCGTCTTCCTGTCTTTCAGGTGCAATATACAAGAGTTTGTATCTTCCCTTTTCAGCATTTTGTAAAACTTCTGCCTTCTCCTCTGGCGAAAGAGTTGAATTTATGTAGGCGGCAGGAAGACCTAATATCTTTAGTTTGTTAACCTGCTCACGCATCAATGCAATTAATGGTGAAAAGATTACAGTTGTGCCTTGACGCAACATGCCTGCAAACTGAAAAACAAGCGATTTTCCAAATCCAGTGCGTTGAATTAAAAGTATACGTTCACCATTAAGCAATCTACTAATGGCTTCCCATTGTTCATCATAAAAAAAAGGTAAACCGAACTTCTTTTGTAATAATTCTTCTGCTTCTGCTCTATTCATAACTTATTTTATTTTTGAACTATCAATCCAATCAAAATTTTTGACTTTCTCCTTGGTTTTCTTGTCATTCAATCCATCGACTTCCCTCAATGCTTTGCCGAATTTGTTATAATTAACCAAAACACCATCATCTAAGTCAATGGCTATTCGTTCAGTTGCCAGAGGATATAAGATGTCTCGTTCATATTCCCGTAATTCTAACAGCATTTTTTCAATGCTGTCAATTTCTTTAATTGCTTTATTTATTTCTGCTGGATTACCTGAGACCTGAACATGTTGAAGGTGTTCCTTTCGGGTATGTAACTTACCTATAAATGCCTTAAGATATTTGTTTAGGATGTTGCTCACAGTATCAGGGTTGTAGCGATGCATATAAATCAATACATTAAAGGAGCATTTTGTTGAGGAAAACATCCAGTAGATAGGACGCTTCTTATATCGTCTAATATGGTCGGCATAGAAATCCTTCATAAAGTACTTGCGGATGTCCTTGCCGATTTGTTCTTCTAGGAAAGCAAGGTTTTTATTGAAGTTCTCTTCGCCAAAGGTAACCTTCAGGAACTTGTAGAATCTGGCTACAATATCATCTTCGAACCATTCATCTTCAAGAATGGGAATGATGTTGTCTTCATCGGGGTAGAAAGTTATATTTTTATAACGACCTGCACCCTGCATTGGATATTCTCCTTTTTCAATAAAAGCAGAATCCGCCTGAACTTTTTCATGGTAAGCAGTTAAATCCTCCCCTTGATTAGCCAGAATCAACCCCTCCTTATCCAATGAATACCTACCAAACATGCAACCTACAGAATAACTAATAAATTGCGTCATTACCTCATCGGCATGGAAAATCAATTCTCCGTTTTCGATACTTGTTTCTTCTTTAAGTATAGTGATTTCTTCCAGAGGCACATCTGGTGTAAGTTCATCTTGAAGACCATATATTTCAATAAACTGGCGGTTGAGTTCTTCCTCGTTTCTGTGTAAATGTAAGAATTTGCGTCTCCACTCAGTTTTGTATGCTTGATAACAATCCTCCAACAAGTTACTATTGTTGGGTATTACTTTTAGTCTTAAAATTTCATTAAGGTCTTCTTCATCGAGCATATCTAAATCTGAACTGTTCTGACCACAATTTGTCTTGCAACGAATGAGTTCATTTTTATGGAAATCCCATGATGTTTCTCTTGAATTCCAGTCCACCTTGGAAATAAAAATACTACTATCAACTAGGTTTGAAATATAATCTTTCTTGTCTACATTTTCTATAAAAGGCAAAGCCTCGAAATTGCCGGGTGTAAAGTGTAGTGTAGGATTTAATAGTTTTGAAATAACACCAACATACTTACAGTTCAAGAAACCAATTATATAATTAAACCAATTATCATCAATAATGAATCCTGCAGTGCCTGAACTGTCGAACATAAAAGTATTATCGTAAACTCTAAAAGAATTACCACTTGAGGTTATGTCAGACCAACCAATATGGTTTTTAAATATATTGTCAAGATTAAAATTATGCGCCCAAATTCTTTTTCCATCAGGGTGCAAAGTATTTTGCAGTTCATATCCACTATTCTCCCAGTTTATAACGTATTCCCTATTGCCATACCATTTTCTAAAGTTACCACCTTTATTATAGGGATACCATTTAGGAGAGTTAGAGTTGGATATTTTGTTTGTGTTAATTTCACTCCAAAATCTTAAATAATAATCATTTCTGCCTGTAGCCAATCCTGTTCTAGCATAAGCGTATTTTTGCAATTTATTACTTTCAAATAGGACTAACATCCTTTCACTCAACCAATATGCAATTGGTATGCTAGGAATTTTTTTAAAACCCTTTTGGTTAGCAGTGTAAAACCAACCGCAATTAGGATTTCGGATGGCTTCAAGGGTTTTTGGCGCTTGATTTTCAGAACCCTTGAAGGCACTTAAGCGGATATAATTACCATTTCCTTCTACAATTGGTTTGTTGCGTAATGTAAAAGTGCAGATAGGAACGGTTGCACCATCAAATCCAGAATACTCAAGTTGAATCAAATTATTTATTAGGTGTTTGTCAATTATCGAATTACGAAGTTTCTCATAACTTGAAATGAACATCCAAACAAAAGGGGTCATGTATCCAGTCAATCCATCCTCTGAGCACAATTCCAGACATCTAATAACAAATGTTGCAAATAAATCAGATTTTGTATCAGGATAATTTACTTCCACATATTGCTTTAATGTACCTTCCATACGTGATGATGAAATATACGGTGGATTGGTGACAACAACATCATATCGCTGCCCAAGCAAATTATATAACTTCTTTAATCCCGATTGTTGTTTACCAAAAATTGAACTCTCATCAACCTTAAACCTATCTGCTTCAATAGGTTCAACCTGTATCAATGACCCCAGTGCTTTCGCATTCTTAAATTTATTATCGGTTTCATAATCCTGATAACTCTCAATGTTTGGAATAATATCTTTCCGTAAAAAACGCCTATAATATTGACGCCCCTTCATCATTAAAGCAAACCCAGCAAGTTGGGCTGCACGGTCATCTATATCAGTACCAAATAAATTGTGTTTAATTATTAATTCTGGGATTTCCGATTCATTGTATCCTTGTTCGTTGTAAGCCATATAGAATACATCAAATGCATACACTAAAATGTGTCCAGAACCAACGCAAGGGTCAAATAACTTAATTTCCTCCAATCTTTTCTTTTCTCTCGGAATTAATTGCTCCTTGTAAGCAGGCTTAATGTAATATTCAAGATGGTCTGTTAATCTGGTACTTAGTAATAACTCAGTTATTAACTGTCCTAAAGTATTATCCACCATATACTTAACAATCCATTTTGGTGTAAATAATTGGGATGCAGGGGCAATTTCGTGTTTTTTGTAAACCATTTTCCCCTTTATAAGCCTTTCATTTTCTTCCGAAATATAGAACTGATACAACCACCCGATTATTTCCACATTCTGGCAATCTTCAATGAGCATCCCATCTCTAACATCTCTCACAATTGAAAAATCACTAGTAAGGTCATCTGGCAATAGCAGTTCAGTATAGTCGCTAATTTTTTCAAAAAGAAAAGGAAAGGTTGTATGCAAGTGGTTGCATGCAGCAATAAGTAATTCCTTATAGGCTTCATTTTGTGGATTATTGCTGGGAATCTTTCCATCCAATAAATCGTATACTTTCTGACGGTTTATTTTTAACTCATCGGATATATTGCCACGCTTTGCTTCATCTAATAGTTCGGGTATGGTATAACCTTCCTTGGGTGTTATTATTCGGATACCTAATGGTTGATAGTCATTGGCATCCATAAAACGAATAGCCATCAAACGGTTAAACCATGAGTAAGCAACTTTTTCAATTAACTGCTCTTTTGAAATTCGCTCCAATTCTTGCCTAAGTTGTTTAACAGCAGATAATTTTTCACGTAGTTCTGGTGAGTCTGTGGTTAATACGAATGATAGTTTAGCACCAACCTGTGTAAGTAATTTCCTGCGGGCATCCTGAGCAAAACGTTTTAATTGATTGGTATTCATGACTTATAAGGATATTCGTTTGTTATCGTTTATCAACTCACTTAATTTTGCTTTTAATGCCTTTACATACTCTTCTATGTCTTCCTCAGTTCTGAGTTCAGGCTTTGGAAAGGGCACTTTAATGCTCCTCAGATTTTGATAATGAACCTTAGGATGTTGTGGTTGTGGAGGTGATGTTGGGTCTTCTCCAACAAGTGGCGGTGGTGCAACCAGACTAATGATTTCATTTAATTGTTTCTCAAGCAAAATGCCTCTGACTTTTGAACGGGTTTCACGAAGATTGGCTATAAAACGCTGCTCTGGCAGTTTTTTTAACTCTCCAGTAAATGGATACAGAACTTGTTCCTTTTTGGCGTCATTCAATTTTCCGAAGTCATCATGATTTTTGAGTCGTTCAATAGAATCATCTATAGCAATTTGAGTTAATTTACGTTCTTCCTCGATAAAGGAGAGTACCTTTCCTGTAAGTATATCCTTTGTTGTTTTGGCTTCTTTAATCACATCACCCTTATAAGGCTTAGGGTGCTTCATTACATCGGCAAGAACATTTAGTTCTTCGCTTTCAATGTACTCCAGATTTGATTGATTACCTGAAAAGAATAATCTGATAGAATCATAAATCTTCTTCTGTTCACCATTCCAGAACCGCTTGATGGGGTCAATTACATCTTCTTTGTAATCAAGTAACTGGTCTTCGAAATCCTTGATTTTAGTTAGATAGTATGTGTACTCCTTTTTAACGAGTTTCTCAATGAATTCAACTACTGGTGTAAGTTCTGATAAAAATGTATAGTTCTCTTTATTAACCAGCAATTGACTTAATTTAATGTATTCGTCACTGAGTTTGTTCTTAAAAGCACTCGCCACATCTTTTGCTTCTTTGAATGGGCAGGGTTCGTCAAAGAATTCGTTATAGACATCCGAAAGTTCTTTGATTAATTTAGGGTCGATATCAATCTGTGGTTCAAGTAAGGTGTTGCTATAAAATCTATTATTATTAAACGCATTCAAGGCTTCATTATCATCTAAAAGATTTGATTCCTGACGCAATTCCACCTTTCCTCTCTTATATAACTTGGCTGCCATGCACCAAATAGCATTTTGATACCAGCCATAAGGTCTACGACTGAAATGCTCTTTAATGTCAGTCAAAGTAGTTCTCTCACTTTGCTTTTTCCTGCGCTGAATCAAGTATAGCATTTCGCTTTCCGCTTCACCCATGGTTGAATCATCCCCACCAAATAAATCATCTTGTGTGTTCCTGATGATGGTTTTGATGCTTTCTTCAGAGTAGAGCAACGTTCCCAGCATCTTAAGATTTGGATATGCAAGAGTCACGAGATTTTGAAATGCATTAATAACTTTTGTTTTACCATCGCCTGTTAAAGATAATTCTTGCTTCATAGCGTTCATATAAACGTCTGATTCAGCAAGCATTCTTTTTAATAAAGTCACCAATGCCTGTCTTCTAACTGTGTTTTGCTGCGCTTTTTCAAAGAGTATCCGCTTGACGTTATCTTTATTGGTGGTAGATTGGTTGTGCTTGATGTACTTTTCAGTTTTCAAATACATTCTGGCATCCATCAACATGTGCTCATCGTTGGGCAAAACCATCATTATCAGTGTTTGATAACCCATGGTCTGTGACTTGAAAAAGTCCTCCCTGTCGTGGTCTTTAAAATTGGGAGTAATGATTTCAATTACCAGTTCCTTTTCTTTACCGACAATAACTCCATCAATCTTACTGGTGAATTCATAGTCCTGTTTATTGGCAAAGTATCGGATTCTGTTTTCTCCGATAATGGTGTCGAATAAGATTTCTTTGAAAAGGTTTGTTATCTGACTATCATCAATGTCTGTGGATTTGATTTCCTCTTCAATGTCCTTCTCTTCATCAGTAAGAAATTCAAATAAGTCACCATTGCGTTGTATGTAGGTCTGATTTTCAAGTAGTGCTAATGCTTCATGAACTTCCTTGTCGTGTTTTTGCAAGTCCATATTCATGTTATTAATCAATAGAGTTGAAATATTACGCTCCATGCTCTTGAAGTTGGTGTAATACTTTACCATGAATAATGCCTTAAGAACTCTAATGGCAAATTCACTGTCAAGTTGTTTTTCAGCAAGAATAATAGCGCTTTGCAACTCACTACGGATGGTGGAACGTAAGCCTTCAAATAACAAATCAAAACTTACCAGTGCTGAATCGTCTTTTTCACTGATTTCCCGCAAAACATGCTGGAATACTCCAAGCATTGAGCGTTCTCCAACACTTGCATGCTTACCCTGAAATGCATTGTGGTTAGATAATGCCCTGATGCATTGCTGGAACAAGTCAAATTGATAAGAGACAAACGGGAATTTATTTATAAAAGTTGTTCCATCTTCATAACCCTTGAACTGAACACCCACTTCAGAAAAGGAAAGTAAAGTTTCGAGTTTGGATTGTTCTTTCTTCCAAATATCCTTTAAAAGTGTTATAGCGTTATCAGTTTTACTTAATAATCGTTTTTCAATCACTTCATCAACGTTTGCAGAGGTAAGAGGTATTTTTAATTTAAATCGTGCCTGAATACGAGAAAAGTCATTTTGCTGCCTTTTAGTCATATCTCCTACAACACGCTCCATATCTTCCTGAGAAGTGACTAAAATCCATGAACTGCCTTTCGTCTTTGTTGCAAGGGTTTCTGCAATGGTTTGCAGGTTAAGCATCAGTTTTGTATTGTCTGAGATGTACTGACCAACTTCATCAACAAAGAAATTAAGTCTGAAACCCTTGGGTTTGGTTTTAATGTATTCATGTACCTTATGGCAAAAATCTTCGACAGAGACACTAGAGTCCTTACGAATTGTATCAATGATGTTTAGATAGTCTTCAGGTTGTCCTCCCATAATAGAAGCAAGTACTTGCCCCATCGCTTCTTTAACTTTTGGGGAGAAGTATTTTCTTCTGGCATTAGACCAGAACTCTCCTGTAAGTTTTTCAAATTCCTCCTGAAACTGCTTGTAATGTCCTTCATGATCAATCCAGCGTTCAAAGTCAGCCACATGCCTTTGCCCACCAAAATAGCTTAGATGGTCATTAAAAACTTTATAGAACACATTAAGTAATGCATCTTCTTCCTGCTTTGTAGTTATCTGTGCTTGCTGGTCAATGTTAAATAAAATTGATTCAGATGGAATGCGGGTTGCATTTAGTATATCACCCTTGAGGATTGTATCATTTTGGATTTTCTCGGCAAATAATTCTCCAAGTCTGTAGCCATTGAATTCTTTGTTCTCAAGTACATAAGATATAATCTTTAGCAAGTGGGATTTACCCGAACCAAAAAAGCCTGAAATCCAAACTCCGTTTGCACCTGAATAGTCGTTATATGCTGAAAAGAAGTCACCAATCTTTTTTGATACTTCATTCGTAACCACATATTCAATAACTTCGTCAACCATGTGTTCTTGGTCGTCAGCCTTAATGACTGTTTCGATATGTCGTGCAACCTGTTTGTCAAATAAGTCCTTGATTTTCATTTCTTTATTTTATAATTGTCAATATTAAAGGCACGGTAGTAGTTATCATCTTTAAGCAATCCAAATAATTCAAGAGTGAAGCCATTGTAATCGCCTGCAAAGAATAATATGGTAGGTGCTTTTTTCGCTATATTCTGAAGGTTATTCAATACGTTATGTGAACGAATGTATGGGTATACCAGTCCTATACCTGTGAGAAAATAAACCCTAGCATTTTCTGCATCAATCTTCTGTTTTATTTTTGGCATGAGAACTTCATTTATATCCAGAGTTGATTGAATAGCCTCTTTTAACTCGGATTTGTCCATTTGCTTTTCTAATTCGAATATTTCTCCAGTACCAAGTTCTTCATTCAAAATCTCCAATGCGATTTCATACAAGTTGAGTTCAAGAACTGGGATTCCATTGGTTTCAAGTTTATTCTTCAGACCCCTTACGGCTTTATCAACCTCGAGTTGTTGCTTGGCATCAAATGCACTTATGAAGAAGGGTATTTCTCCCCCTAGTGCTTCCATTCTGAGAAACTCACCGTGGGAAATCACTTTATATAGATGGTCGAACTTCTTTGTAATATCTTCCATGTGTTAATGTCTTAGTTGGTTGATGTCATTGTCAGGAAGTAAATAAATCTTCAGCCACTGAGGGTCATCCACCTGAATAGACTTTATGACATCAGGTTGAATAATTTGGGGTTGGATAATCTTTTCCACGGCATTATTGATGATACCTGCCTGTTCTAGAATCCTGAACATTACTTGAATACCTTTTTTTAAGGTAGAATCTGAATATTCTTCTAATTCAGGGTGTATAGTGCTTTTGCTCGTTATAAATGCATTTATGTCCGATTCATTGATTTGGTAATTGAAAACCAGTGCTTTATCACGTATAATATCAACTGTAAAATCTCTAATAAAGTCATAGTGCTTACAGACACTGAGAAAAGCCATTTGTTTTTGCGAGATATAGTCACCATGTGCGAGAACATTCTTTTGTTCTGGCGTCAGTTTTGAAATTCGTTGTTTTATTTCACGAAATTCCCTATCAGTTGAACGGGTTTTAACCGAGCCAAAAACAATCCCGCTTGATTGCAATTCTTTTAGATTATTGAATTCACTATTACTTATGGCTTGTGCTACTTTGACCATTTCATTCAACCTCAAAGAAGCCGCTGTAAAAGACAATATGTATTTCTTTGATTTCTCCATTATTCTAATTCACAATAGATTTTACTGGTATATCCAGCAGTAGGCTAATTTTCTGAAGATTAGATTTGGCAGGGACACTCTTACCACTACACCAATTGCTAACAGTGACTTCGCTAACCCCTAGTTTGTTGGCAAGCCATTTTTGCTTCAAACCTTTAGATTTCATTATTTCTTTTAGAAGCATGGGTTTAAAAAAAGTTAAAGTCTTGAAAGGGCTAAGGTAGGAAAAAGAATGCATTGTTAATTAAAAAAGAAAACAAAATTAAGACTATCTCTTATAGATCTATGGGGCAATTATGTCATGTATGATAGAGCAATCATTTCGAAAATCGATACTAAATAAATTTTATTAGACCAATACAATTAATATTGATTTCAAATGAAAAAATTCTAAACAAGTTTTTGTAAATTCAAGCCTTTAACCCCGATCTCAAACTAACATCCATAACAATTTTAGTAAATTCAACCATAGTTTCTAAAGTAAGCATCAGATATAATGCAATTTGTACCTATTTCCAGGGCTAAATAATTTTGATTTGAGATTGAAGCCATGCCATAGTAAGAAAATTCATCGCTGTAACAAGATTTTTCAACATCAGATACTCATGTGAAGACCTCTCTTAAATAGAAGGGGGTAAACTTTTCAACTAATATACAATAGATTCTAATTTGTTATAATTTTGCTTCTATATCAAATAAACTAGATTATTTTAATGACCAGTCAAGAAAAAATTCAAGAGCATCTCGATGTAATCGGTAGATTAATTGCTGATACTGAATATCATTTCACAAATCTTCAACATCTTACACAACTTAAAGACGACGACCAGAAGGTTGTAAATGGATTTTTGGTATTGAGAAATTACCGCTCAATTTTATGGAACTTAGTAGTGCTTGATCTAAATAAATTATTAAGTAAAAGCAATAATGATAAATTTAGCGTTAGGAAGTTGATAAATATTATAATACAAGAAAGGAATAAAGTATTTTGGATGCATCAAGTTGATTTAGTTCAGTTAAAATCTTATAAAGTGACGTTAACTCAATTTGATGACAAAATAGACAAACTTACAGTTATCAGAGATAAACATGTTGCTCATTTCGACAATAAAAAATTACACTTTACTATTTCTGTATCTGAATTATGTGATCTGATTGACTTTTGTAAGATGGTTCACAACAGTATTAGCTATTGGTTATCTGAGAGAAAATTTCATTGGTACTCTGCAGAATTTGACATGATTGATCCGATCATATACAACCTTCAGAAATTCAGTAAGATAAGAAACTTGTTTTTCGAACACCATAGAGCGAACAAGAGCCACATTGAGATGGCAGAATTGAGTAAAATAATAAGACCTCAAGCTCAAGGAAATATAGTTCAAAATCAAGATTAGAATAGAAAGATCATAACGGTTCTATGAAATTGTCATTGTTTATCCAAAAACTCCCTTATAAATTGTTCTTTTTGTCTTTTCTTAATTTCCGGCGATTCTTTTTGCAAATACTCTAGGCCTGAAAATTGATTTCCTTGTTTTCTGTTTTGTCTTGGCTCTATACTTTCAATGAGTATTGCTTCCAAAAGATCACCAATATTTTGAATTGTAATGTTGTCTAATAGGATGTCTGTTATAAGATTCCCATCTTCATTTACAGGATAAAATCCGAACCATGAGAATCTATCCCAACGGCCTCCCATGCGATCAATTGTGTGATATTTTAACCGCTGACCAAGCGGCTGTTCAATAGCCTGGCCAACGTAGATGGTTTCTCTTCCATCATGAAGCAGGTAAATGCCCTTTTGGTTTTTAAAGTTAACTTCTGATGCTCCTATTTGTTGAATACCAAGTAAATCAGGAGTAGTCTTCCAATGGACTAGATTTCTGTTCCAGTAAATGCCGAAGGCATTGATTATTTTGTAACTTTCTTCTGTTGATTCCTGAATAGTAACTGTTTCTGTATCCTCTTCTTCGATTATCAGTTGAGAATTTTCTTCAAGAAGCTTTCTTAGGATATACTTACCTTTATCGATCTTGGCAAAAACAGATTCTACTTTTTTGGATTTAATGTCAGTTGTAATAGTGGCAATGACAGTAGCTTGAGGTGTTGCGCCCAAGGATTTTCTGTAACCTCTTTCAGCAATTAATTCTGCAATTTCGGTGAAATGAAGAGCTTTTTTATCATCTTCAAATACCTTGACAATTGCTTCTTTCCATTTTAATTCTGACATAGCTATGTTATTGATTTGGATAGTTGTTCTGTTGTGTAATATAATGTGGCGGTCAATAAATTTAATCCTAATGCACGAAATATTTGTTGTTGTTAATTGCGAAACAATGGCAACACTAAAGAACCCGCTTAATGGCAAGAGCTCAAAACCATTACCAAATGTAGGATTATTTCCCGAATGGGAAAGTAATAGACTATTTTATAAACTATTTTTCACACCCTCCATTTTTTTCTTGATGTTCTCAATTTGTATTATCCAATTCTTTCCCATACTAATACAAACCCTTCCAGAACATCATGCCCAAAACCATAGCCAAATGATGATTCAGTAGTAGTGCTGTAGTGATAATCTTTATAACCTTTTATTACAGGACTCATGGAAAGAAGTTTCCATCCATCTTCTGCAATTTCATTAAGATGAGTATTAAGTTCTTGCTCATGGTCTTTATTAAACCTTTGTTCATGCAAATCGTGCTGGATTCTTTTTTTTACTAAGAGATCTTTCAAAATGCCTTTTATTGCATCGTATTTTCCTCTAACACCATTATATATTTTGTGCTCCGGGTTGTTTAGCGCTTCTAAATATTCAATATCCATATCTGATTCTTCAATGCTAATATGGTAGTACTTAAATTCATTTTTCAATCTAATTTCAAATTCATTGATCTCTTTAAGCAGTTTTTCGTTGTTAAGTCTATATTCATATATGTTACTAAATACTGATATCTCAGGATTTAAGCTGCCAGGATCTATCCGGGAACGGATGATCTTAACATTGAAGTATTCCCCACATCCAGGAGTGAAGAAACAGATGACCTCATCATTAAATTATTTGGGAAAGAAGTTGAATTCAATTCCCTTGATGGGACAGATTCCAATATTCCAGGGATGACATTTGAACTACAGATAAAATCACACAATTAAAAAGGAGGAACCCATGAACAAATACATGACAAGTTTTATGAATGGCCCACTCTTGTAAAGCAATTCAGCCAAGCTCCTTAGCGTGTCACGATTTTAAAACGATCAAAAGTGATAGATTTTATTTCATCTCGAAAATCCCTTCCCACAAGGCTTAATTCAGTTAATCCATGTCCTCTCTTCAATAAAGTTATGTGAGGTTGAAAATTTGGATTACCGAATGCACTTTTTGATCGTGTGCTATTTTTCTTGTTATTTAACATTTCCTGATTTTCGAACTTAGAAATCCGTTGACGATATTCTTCAATAATTTTTCTAAGATCAGATTTTCTATTAACTCTTATTCCTATTTTATGATCATCAGGTAATATTAATGGGTTAGCGTTTTCTCCACCTGGTTTCAGCACCATAAATCTTGTAAACTCAGTTTCAAACTCTATATTGCACTTCTCAACCATTTCAATAATTGAGGGACTCACAAATTCAGCAAAATAGACAGTAAGGTGCAATTCCTTTTCGACAATAGATGAATTTAAACCCATTCGGTCAATAAAAAACTTTCTAATTTGGTGTGCAGATTGCTCGGAAACATTCAAAAATGCCCATGTTTGACTTTTTCCTGCAATCCCAGCTTTTAGTAATGCTTCTCTCATGTTTCTAATATTACAAATAATCTTCGCTCTCAATTCATATAATTGTGGCATTAGAATTATTCCTTTTGCCAATTCCTCCTCAGACACTCAGAAATTGGTCATCTTTTTACATTTAGCTGATCGTTTTAATAGAACTCCTTATGGGTTTAAACTTTATATCGTCACCGAATAATTTGATGGTCATGGTATCGTTATTACTTTTCTCATTTTTGGTTTAAGGAAAACGTTTTATTGGATTTATACCAGGAAAAATCTTCAGCGGTGATTCAATAATCTACTTTCATCTAAAAAGCATTTATCCATTTACACCATACTGTACCATACGAGTATAAGGGACATTCCTATCAGTGTTTTTTGCCTCTTCGATCAAAAAACCATAATAATCAACAATGTTAACAAAAAATGGAGCATCAAAAAACTCATACATGAAATAAGGGCAATTTCTGTCGCCTTTGAAGAACTGAAAGTCAATCCCATCTTGTTCTATTCCGTGAATCATAAGCTGGTATTGCTTCTCCGGTTCAATTATATTCATATGCATTACTAACTTCGCAACCCGAGTAAGATAAGCTATGGGAACCTCATATTCATATACATCAAACCTTGATCGACGAGGCTTAATCCTGCCTTTTCCGGTGTATAAAGTAACATACCTGGTATTTTTATCCAGAATGTAATCCAGTTTCTTAATCTTACGACAAAATTTGAGCAAGGGACTGGAAAAACCTAGAACAGGAACCCTGAAAATGAACATTGATCCGGCAGGATAGAAAAACAGTCTTTCTTTCACTGCTTCTTCGCCGGGTTTCTGCATATAAATATTCCCCAGGGCTTCAATGGTTTGGATAAGTGAAAGGTAAATGCCATCCTTCTGCAGATTCTCTGTTAATAATGACACTGCCAGGGCATCTTTAAGGGTGGGGCCATAATATTCGCACAAGATATTGGGCTTAGTCACAACCTCAAGTGCACACCTCTTTTCATCCCATATAACTTTGTATACCAGCGAATTATCGTGATCAAGCAGGTAGTTGGCCCGTAAAACGTTCTCTTTAAAAGAGACACTTTCAATGTCCAGGATACCATAGCCCAGGAAGTGGGGTAAACTGCGGTCTCCAAAGTTCAAATAATTTGCTTCCATTGCAATAAGGTTTAGATTGTTAACATCCCTGCATCATAAACTAAGCGGAAAATGCCTTAAAGGTTGATATTAGAACCTTGTTTGATCATTGCGATCCGCATTGTTTTACCAACGTGGTGTTCCTTCCTGATTGGTACTCATTTAAGAATTCTAAATGCTGAAACAAAGTTAATTAATTGGAACGACAAAATAAGTAGTTGATATATTTTCACCCACGCAATGGGAATCTTTTCCGCAATAATAGGCAACGCAGGTGCTATTGACCCGCAACAACTGAAAGATGATTATGGCAGATTGTTAACTGGCACTGAGGAAATCCAGAGCATTTTTAACAAAAGTTGGTTCTGAACCAAGAGGTATTATGGGTTCCGGCTATGATCCCAATACTCCAGGATGTCCATCAGGTAATCATGACTGGTTTAAACTGGAACATTTAATTAGAATCTGAATTCGAATGAGAATCATGAAAATGCTAATTTCCAACGACATCTTTTGTCTTTAAAATTTCTTATCTTTGTAAAAGCATTAAGAACCCTTGAGTGGGTACCAACCGAGCCGGAACGCTACGGTGGTAAAACAGATGTGGATTGTTAAGATCAAAAAAGTTCCTTCTTTGGCTTTTCCCTTGCTTCCACCTGAGTTTTCTTGTGCGTATTGTTTAACCTTTTAAACTTTATAGCATGAAAGCTACGTTTTTAACTTTCGGGGACCGGAGTCTACCCTCATATCTTGGATATGGAATTCTCAACGAAAATAGCGTGAATTTTGTGAATGATGTTATTACGGCCGAGTATTGTCTTGAATGCGATGGCAGTGTTGTGCATGTGGTGCGATGGAGTGCGCAGTTCTGTGAAATTGACACGCTCCTTCACGGGATTTCCTGCAGGATGAGTCATTATCCCAAACTTGAGTATACACTTATGGCTGATCTGCAATCAAATGATTTTACGAAAGACCGTGTGTTCAATTATTTGGTACAGACAATTACAAAGCTGGGAAATATCTATGTACAGTTCCCGGGTTCGGGGGAAAGAGGTCGAAGGGCAGTGTTTTTCCCGGCAGGTCTGCTGATGTGTTTCAGGCTTCCGGTTACGGCTAAAACCCCCGCCTGGCACGACTTCCTTGACAAAGTGGCAGCCACAGGTTATATCGGGCTACACAGTGAAAAAAAATCTATGTTGTTTCTGTGCGATGCCGGTTATCATATCAGCCAGGAGACGGTAACCATGGTTGAGTTCATCGTACCAATGGCCTATATAACAAGTGCTGCGAGGTTATTCGGCGAAAGCGGTATCATTGATCAGCGGTTGCCTTACAGGCTGATGATTGTGGAGTCGTTGCAGGCTGAAACTTCTTCCATGCAGGTCTTTACAGGAAACAAAAACTTTCCGGTGTTTGGATTCTGCTACATGGATCTGCCTGCCAGTCACATTTCTGCTCTCAGGCAGGCTTTCGCCAGAAGCGCAGAACAAATCAAGTCTCAAATCAGTTAACTTGTAAACTCCTTACTCTATGAAGAAAATCCATATCATGAAGGGCGATGATCAGATCATCACCTTCCGGAACAACGGAAAGACAGTTGCTTCCGTAAAGGTATTTGCGGGAAACGATTTGATGACATTTCATGTTCATCCTGCAATAACGAAGAAAAAGACAAAAGAACCTGTAGTTAAATTATATGGAAGCTATATTAAGTTTAAAAAAATAAAGATAAATCTGGAAAAGATGATAACAATTAATCAAGAAAAGGAATTCATTGAGATAGATTCCACCCGGAAAATAAATCAACTGCTTAGAAGAGGTTTTATGGTTTATGCCACTGGATTTATCAATCCATACGGACCGACCTTAAATATGTACTATCTTGACGGAAAGCGCAAACCCAGATTATTGGAATTAATGATTCACCCTCTTGGATTTCGTTTGATGGAAGTTGCTGAAGTGAAAACTGATAAGCAGGGTGTTATACAGAGCATCGGATACTATGGTGCCATTACGCAGTGTATGCCTACTCTTTTCCTAAAGAATAAATCTGTCGCTGAAAACTTGCTAAAAGAAGTAATTATGGCTTATATTGATGAAGCAGAAGGTGTAACATCAGAATATACTATGTTTAAAAAATATGAAGGCAATACCTCACAAAGAATAGCGGCTGAAATTGAGTCAGCCATCGATGACTTTAAATCACAGATGGAAAGCCTTGTGATTGGAAAAACCATCGGTAATCTGGAAGATGAACAAGTTGACAAATTGGATTTTGTCAGGTTGCTTTTAAAGGAGGAAAATTACAGTGAGGAATTAAATTACTTATATGACCTTTACATTAACTCGAGGTATATTGGTACACCTGAAAAAATGGCTGAGTTTCATTCTATATACGAGGGTCTGGTTTACGACTGCGGTCTTGATGATACAAAATTTCCCAGGAATAATATCTATGAATAGACATTTATGAATGCTCTGGGACAACCCAGTTACACCAGGTAATTAATCGGCGAAAGCGGTATCATAGTAAATTCTGATGATACTGACCCATAGTGCATCAGCAACTATACTATCCTAAATATTATTACACCTTACCGTTTTATCGTCCAGCTAATGCAATTCAATGCGCCATCCTCTTTTACTATTTCGAGCGAATCGACCTGCGCTATCTTGTTGTTTCGGGCATAAGCCGGGAAGATGTGCTTGATTTGCGTTAGGGCCTGCTCATCTTCTTCGCAATCCATGGTTGGTATCAGGATGATGTCATTGGTTTGGAGGTAGTTTATGTAGGCCCAGTTGTGCTTGCTTTTTTTCTTTACGCTGAATGTCATAAAGTCGTATTCAATTTGCTGGGACTTAAGCTCGCCGAGGAGTGCCTTGTGATCTTTGTAAATGCCGTTGATCAGTACTGTTCTGTCGTCAATGAATCGTAACATTCCATCAGCATGTCCATATGGTTCCTTTGTGTCCCAGGGTATCAAAACTACTTTTTCAACTTCAAAGAGATCGTGCAGTTTCTTTATCAACGCGGTTTTATCCAACGTGTATTGATTCTCCCTCACTATTTTGTCCGTAAGGATGATGCAATCTGTTGATTTAACTATATTGCCTCCGTCAATGATCAGATCGGTCTTTTCAGTCTTTAGTTTTATTGATGCACATATAATATCCGGATAGGATTTCAGATCCCGCAATCCTTTCTCTTTACCTTGCAAATAGTCAGGGTCATAGCGATACTCAATGAACTTCTTGTCGGATACCTGAATCGGCATATAATCTCTTGCCCAGATGTCTTTCGTGTGCAGCAGTATCGTGGGCATGCAGTTAAGATCATTTAATTTCTCAACAATCTTAGCATAAGTTCCTGGAAATTTTTCCTCTAACTTACCCGATAGATATACTTTATTCGTCTGCCAATCAGCTATCATTACCCCCAAATATTTTTAATTTCATGCTCTGAGTAACCTTGATGCATCATACTCTCCTCTATCTTAGTCTTTTCAGCATGTTTTTGTTTAGGTAGTATAATAAACCGGTATAAAGCATCATATTTCTCCTTATCTTTTTAATATGGAACTGAGTAAAAATTATATAAATGGTGGATATGCCCATACGAATCAACCTTTCGCAATTCTATCAGAGGGTAGTTA
Organism: Bacillota bacterium; assembly: GCA_023398495.1. Taxonomy (GTDB): domain Bacteria; phylum Bacillota; class Clostridia; order Acetivibrionales; family Acetivibrionaceae; genus Acetivibrio. The sequence continues at coordinate 43 of JAEWSG010000159.1, read as the reverse complement.
TACCTTAACGACGGCAGGGGCGCTAATGTATTGCGTTCTTCAA
>JAEWSG010000135.1 GCA_023398495.1 Bacillota bacterium | reverse complement strand
ACGACCGTGGAGTGATAGAGATGATACAGGAGAATCCCTACATGCAGTATTTTCTTGGACTTGAGGCCTTCACTTATGAACAGGTGATGACTCCGTCACTGCTGGTATCCATCAGAAAGCGAATCGACCTTGATGTCTTTGAATCATTGACGGACGACTTGATAAGAAAAGGGTTGAAGCTAAAAGCCGGGGCAAAACATGAAGTGGTTGACAAGGATGCGAAGGAAGAAGAAGATGATGATAATGATGACGATCCCGATCCACATCCCGGTAACAAGGGTAAGCTTCAAATGGATGCAACGGTCTGTGATGCGGATATCAAGTACCCCACCGACCTGGACCTGTTGAACGAGAGCCGTCAAAAGGCAGAGGAGTTGATTAATGAGTTGTGTTTGAAACTGGGTATTAAAGATAAACCCCGCACCTACAGGAGAGTTGCCCGCAAGGAGTTCCTGAATGTGTCGAAAATGAAAAGAAAACCGGCCAACGTGTTACGAAAAGCGATTCGCAAGCAGATCAACTACCTGAAACGTGATGTACTGATCATTAACAAGATGTTGGACACGATAAAGGATCAACCGGGTCCTTTCGCGAGGCGGCAATTGAAATATTTTTTTGTCATCCAGCATCTGCTGGATCAACAGGAGACCATGTACAGGAAGAGGGCACATCAAGTCGAGGATCGCATCGTGAGCATTCATCAGCCGCATGTTCGCCCCATCGTGCGTGGCAAGGCCAAAGCAAAGACGGAGTTCGGGGCGAAGATCAACATCAGCCTGCTGGATGGGTATGCCAGGGTGGATCATTTTGACTGGGATGCCTTCAACGAGGGACAGGATCTTCAGGCACAGGTCGAACGCTACAGGAAGCTGACCGGGAAGTACCCGGAGCTGGTTCAGGTGGACAAGATATATCTTACCCGGGAGAACAGGCGGTTTTTGAAAGAGAAAGCAATCCGCTATACCGGGGAGCCACTGGGCCGAAAACCGGTGAAAGAGATCAGAAGCAGATACCAAAAACGCAAAGAGCGACGGGAAGCTGCGGAACGCAACCAGGTTGAAGGGAAGTTTGGTCAGGGCAAGCGTGGATATGGTTTAAATGATATCCGGGCCAGACTCTCCTCGACGTCAAACAGTTGGATAGGGGCAATCATTTTTGTGATGAACCTGATCCGGCACATGAGGGATATTCCCCTGTCTTATTTTGTCTCGTTACTACAGAAGTTAATGAAAGTGAGAAATATAAACATTTATCCACTCAAGCCACAAATCAAATTGTGTGCCTGATTGGGATTTAATAAGCAGACCCTAATTAATTATAGATTATAAGTTGAAATTACGATATGACTAATTTGAAAACAACAACAGTTGAAAATAATGATGTTTATTCCGTTGCTTTATTACATAAAAAATTATTTAAGGACCATTATTTAGGTGGATTCTCTGTTTCATTGTTAGAAAAATTCTATCTCTCATTCTTATGTGAGAATATTACATTCATAGTCTGTACAGACACAATATCAAGAGAGTTAGCAGGTTTCGTTGTCGGTGGCGATTCTAAGGATCTTGCAAAAGCTAAGAATGCATTTTTAAAGACTAGTAAATTTAGAATTTTTTTTGAAATTCTATTTAAACCAAAGATGTGGACTGGAACTTTTGAACGATTTATTAATATAAGCCAAACTAGTGATAAAGACCGAAGTGAATTATCTTTTCGGCTCTTAAGCATCGGTGTTAATGAAAAATTTCAGGGAAAAGGTGTTGCTATACAATTAATAAATAAATTTGAACAAACACTCAAAAATCAAAACATATATCAATATGGATTATCTGTGCATTCTGATAATTTTAAAGCGATCAAATTCTACGAAAAAAATTGTATGATTGTTGAAAAAAAGACAACAACTACTATTTTTTTCATTAAAAAGATTGTTTATTAATTTTATGAATAAGAAGATTAGTATTGTTATTCCTGTTTACAATGAAGAGAATTTTATTTTAAAATGTCTTGATTCTGTTTATTCTCAAGATTATCCAAATAATTTGATGGAAATTATTGTGATAGATGGAGAAAGTAGAGATAGAACTGTAGAACTCATTAAACAATATTTTGGTAACGTAAAGGTTCTTAATAATCCTGATAGAATTGTCCCAATATCAATGAATATAGGAATTAAAGAGGCCAAAGGTGAGTATATAGTAAGACTTGATGCACATTGTGAGTATCCACAAAACTATTTGAAACGTCTAATTAATAGAATCTCACAAGGAGATATTGACAACGTAGGAGGTGTTTTAGAAACGCTTCCATATGATGATTCTAATAAATCGAAAGCAATTGCAACAGCATTAAGTACTCGTTTTGGTGTAGGAAACTCGCACTTTAGAGTAGGAGCAACAAAAGAAATAGATGTAGATACTGTGCCTTTTGGTTGTTTTCCTAAAGAAGTTTTCATCAAATACGGCTTGTATGATAAAGAGCTCGTACGTAATCAAGATGACGAGCTAAATGCAAGAATACTTAAGGGTGGAGGTCGAATCGTTTTACTTTCTGATGTGACGATTAAATATTATTCAAGGAATTCAATTATTAAAGTTGCAAAAATGTTTTTCCAGTACGGTCTATATAAACCATTAGTGAATAATAAACTTAAAAAAGTAACAAGCTTACGTCAATTAGTACCATTATTATTAATGATAGGGTTGATTTTAGGAGCTGCTATATCATTGTTTTTCTCATTATTCAGAATGTTTTATATAACGGGTTTGTTATTATATGTTGTTCTAAATTTGTTTGCTTCATTAAACAATAGTAGAACTCCAATGATATTTGGATATTTGTTTATATGTTACCCTGTAATTCATTTCTCCTATGGATGGGGCTATTTGAATGGAATTTTCAAAATATTATTTAATAAACCATTTAATGTTAATAATAATAGATAATTAAGGATATGGAAAAAATACACTTTTCTCCACCATATATAAATGAAAAAGTTATCAACGAAGTATTGGATTCTCTACGTTCCGGTTGGATTACCACCGGTCCAAAAGTTAAAGCTTTAGAGGATGAAATAAGGATTTTTTCAGGTGCTCAACAGGTTCTTTGTGTGAACTCATGGACTTCGGGTGCGATTATGATGTTGCGTTGGTTGGGAGTGAAAGAAGACGATGAAGTGATCGTTCCGGCATATACCTATTGTGCAACCGCTTTGGCTGTATTGCATGCGGGGGCTAGACCGGTAATGGTAGATTCAGGAATTGATTTCAATATTTCTGTGAACGCTATCCGCAATGCAATTACACCCAAAACAAAAGCTATCATTCCGGTAGATATTGCAGGATTTCCCTGTGATTACGATGCTATTATGAACCTGGTAAATGAACCTGCAATCAAGAGTCTTTATCAGGCGGAAACGGAGAACCAGAGAAACATGGGGCGTATTCTTGTGCTAAATGATGCGGCTCACTCATTGGGTGCGTGGTATCAATCCGGAATGCGTACGGGTAGTGAAACGGATATCGCAATTTTTTCCCTGCATGCTGTAAAGAATATTACGACAGCAGAGGGTGGCGCAATCTGTTTAAATCTTCCTGCCCCATTTGATAATGAGGCTTTGTATAAAGAGTTAAGACAGATGAGCTTAAATTGTCAGACCAAAGACGCTTTTTCAAAAAGTAAAGCGGGTGGGTGGCGTTATGATATTGTAGGGTTCGGTATGAAAATCAATATGGCAGACGTGAACGCTGCAATAGGTCTTGCCCAAATCAGACAATATGACACACTTTTACAGGAAAGAAAACGGGTCTTTGAATTGTATAACAATGCATTCTCCAAAACCGATTGGGCAATTACACCTCCCCAGAAGCAGGGTGGGAGAGAGACTTCCTATCATATATACGCACTGAGAATTAAATCCTTTACGGACGATCAGAGGGATGCAATGATAGAAGAGATTGCTAAAAAAGAGGTTGCCGTAAATGTTCATTTCATTCCGATGCCGATGCTGACCTTTTTCAATGAGATGGGATATGATATAAATAATTATCCACAAGCGTATGATAATTATAAAAGTGAGATTTCTCTTCCCATTTATCCACAGTTAACCAATGAACAGGTAAACTTTGTGATAGACGCGGTAATGGAAGCATATGAAAAGGTGAAGTAGATGATACGTTTTTTCGATTTCTTCTTTACAGTATTGGGGTTGATTATTCTTTCGCCCCTTTTTTTGATCGTGGCCATTTGGATTAAGTTGGATTCAAGTGGTCCTGTTTTTTACAAGCAGACACGTGTTGGAAGAAACAATAAGGATTTTAAACTGCTCAAGTTCCGTTCAATGGTGACCGATGCAGACAAAAAAGGATTGATAACCGTGGGAGGTCGCGATCCCAGAGTTACTCAGTCAGGCTATTTTATACGAAAATATAAATTGGATGAACTTCCTCAGTTGTTAAACGTCTTAATTGGAGACATGAGTCTTGTGGGGCCACGACCTGAAGTACGCAAGTATGTGGATCTGTACAACGAAACCCAGCGAAAGGTTTTATCCGTGAAACCCGGCATCACTGATTACGCATCTATTGAATACATCGATGAAAATGAAATACTGGGTAAGGCTGAGAATCCAGAAAACGTATACATTGAGCAGATTATGCCTGAAAAGATAAAATATAACATGAAATACATTCAGAATCGCTCGGTCAAGGAGTACTTCAAAATAATCTTTTTGACGATAGGGAAAATTGTGAAATGATGGAAGGGAATATTTTCACACTCATTAAACAAAGCGTTTCTGAGAATGTTATAAAGTAGATTTTTGCCTACCTTTACGGGCTGAAACAGTAACAACGATTATATGAAGAGATACTACACGCTTCACTTGTTGGCGGCTTTGGTGATGACCGCCCTACTTGCCGGATG
>JAEWSG010000026.1 GCA_023398495.1 Bacillota bacterium | reverse complement strand
TAAAATCAACCCAACTTGACTCAACTATAGTCAAAAAACACTCAATTGGCTTTTATTTTAATTAAAACAAAATGTGGTATACAACAGAATTGCTAAATTAGATGGGGTTTATCGGATGCTTACGATTAATTGCTATAGTATTAAACAAAGATGTACATCCTTTTGAATTATCATTGTAAACTATCAAATCATTATATGAAATCTCAGATTCTTTATTGAACTTTATCCAAACTCCACTTTCAATTTTTAAAACCGGTTTTACTCCATTTGCAGGGAACAGATATTTTTTGAGTCTCTCGTCTTGGAAAAAATTCTCAACTTTAAATAAGGATTTATCATGTTTTTCAACATTTACAACACATGTGAGACCTAAATCCACAGATGCCATACAACCATAAACAATATTGTCATAAGGCACCCATTCAAGGTGATCATCTCCGGTACTAAAATTTATTTCATATAACCCAGCATTAATTAATTTTTTTAATTTTCTATACGCAATACTATAGCTTTTAGCCCAATATCCGTTTGTAACTATTCTAACGAGAAGTCCGTTTTCTTGACCATATTTAATTATTTCATAAATTTTATTACCTAGGATTAAACATTCACCGCCTGTAAGTACTAAGACTTTTAGAGTGCTTTTATATGCAGATAAACTCTTGTCGATATAAAATTTCATTTCATCGACACTTAATTGCTCTCTAATCTTAGGATTGCATCCAAAACAGCAATTTTTGCAGGCTGCAGTGCATTTATAAGTAGTTAATAATGAAATGGTCTTCGGCGGAATTATTGTAATTGACATCGTTAAAAAAATTAGTTTAATTTAACAGGGAACAAAGAAAAGGAAACCAAACTATCAAAATTAGATAGTGGACTGTCATTTTTCATCATCAATTAATAGATAATAAGTTTTTCTGTATGTGCAATATCCAATTTTATATCCGAGCATTCTTAAGTCAGATATATATCTATATAATGTAGGCAATGAAACACATATTCTTATACTAAGTGCTGCAGCAGTACCTGTTTTTTCTTTTTTAATCAATTCAAGAATGTAATCAAGTTTCTGTTTTTTATCTACAAAATTCATAACCTGCAATTTTTAAGTTTTTTTTTCTTGGATAGTTTGTTTTTTATCGCCTTGTTGCCAACAACACGATATGTAAGGCTATCCAGGAAGTCAGGATTATGAAGATTTATCTCCCATTTCAAGGTATCGGTTGTTTCTTGACTAACTGATTCATTTGCAGGAAAAGGGTTCACAATTTTGCCTGATGCCCATGTTTCAATGTTCAAATACTCGATTAAAACAGTGACATCAGAATTCTTTAGCGGAAGCACCTGAATAGTAACTGAGCTTACCTTGTAATTTTTCTTTTTTGTTGTGATTACAATTTCTCCAATCGGAACATCTTGAATATCAAACCGACCATCATTTCCTGTAATCACACTACTGGAGGCAGGACTGGTTGTGATTGATACTCCGGTTATTGGTTGATCTGTTGATGCATCCAGCACAATGCCTGATATAGAACCATATTCTTGAATGTCAGTGGTTTCTTCACAAGAAATAAGCAAAATGGCTCCCAAAAATGCCATCAGATAGTGTTTGTATTTGCTTAACATAATTCTGTTTATTGGTGATTTTTGTAAGGATACTCAAGTAATATTGATTTAATAATGTCGGGACCTTTGTAAATCTTTAAACGAACCTGGCATTTCCCATCTTGATCTATGCTTACAGAAGAACTAGATAAATCAACGGTTTTGCCCGGCGTAATCTCCAGAGTTCCACTTTGTTTTTGTTGCGATGTCCCACTCTTACTCACTTTTATGATTTCCATTTCGTAGTAGTATGTTTCGGTTAAAATGGAATTATTGGTCAGAACTCCAATAAATGTTACAATTTCAATGCTGTCTTTGACAATTATATTAGCAATAACTGTTGAATCTTTCGCCTGTCCATATCCTACCATGGCAAATGCCAGGAATGCTATAAAACTAAATAGTTGTTTCATTTATCTTCAATCGGAACACTTTTGATTTTGTGATTGCCAAAATAAAAACTTAAGCCAATTTTTGCTGTCCAGATCATATCCAGATACTTTCCACTTTCTAACCCATCTATTCCATCGGTAAATGCAATATTATGATCTGCTTCAACCGATATGCTGAACATAGGGTCAATTAAGTACTCAATACCAAGTCCATAGTAACCAAATCCAGAATATTTATCGATAGCTATTTCAATCTTTTTTGATTCTTGTATAATACCGGCACCAATCCTCATATAAGGTGACATCCTTGCAAATGGTGCTGGTATATACTTGAGACCTACATTAAATTGGTTAACTTCAGACTTGAAAAATCGCCCTGAGTTTAGATATAGATGTGAAAATTCGACAGTGGCTGCAATTGAAGGCTTCAAGTAGTGACTAAAAGATCCACCATATAGAGGTTTAATAACAGCCCCCTTATAGTCACCATCGAATTTATTAATCCCGCTGAATGCTGATATACTAAAAGGTCCTCTGTATGTTTGTGTTCTCAAATGTCCGAGAAAACCAATCTCTTCATTTTGTTCTTTTTCATTGAAGTAATTGCGCACTGTAACAGAAGCCGAATCAGCAGGATTCTCAAATTCCCATAATCCATCTTTCTGACCTTCCAGAATCAATGCAGTGACAGCTTTTTCGATAGCTTCTGTTATAGCCATCTCAGTCGGTTCATTATAAGTAAAACCCGTTTCAGCTTCAAGCAGTTTTTTAAATTTGACATATCTGAAAACCCCGACATCAACTTTTTGAGAAAGAATTGATTTTGTGGTATAAACAGTCTTTAAGATGTTGCCATTACTGGTTGATACTGCTCTTAAATAAACAGTAACAACATCCTCCCTGTACTGGCCAGACACTCCTGTACCGAAGTATCTAATACCCATTCCTCCCGTAATGACATTTGCCTCATAAGAAATTATTCCACCCTCGAGGATAACACCTGCAAAAAGGAGTGGAGGAAGTAAGGGAGAATTCTCTTCAGATTGTCCCGAATATTGTGCTCTGCTGGATCTGATAATTTTTCGTTCATTAAGTAGATTGCTGATATTTTCCCGTTCAATCGGTACAAACCATTTTGACTCCTCTAGTGCTCTGAGAAGGATGGCAGTAGTTCCTTGAGAGATTGCAGTTGACCAGTTAGCACCCGTTTCCGACGCTTTATATTGTCCAGTCTGATCCCGGAACTTATAAACTGCTGTTACAATTTTTTCTTTTGGAGCAGGCAATGACGTTAACTATACCTGTTCCACTCTGATCAGAAGCATCAAGCTGGTTAACAATTTCCTGAAAATTAGCCAGATACTGTTGCAAAGAAAGTACTAGACTTTCTGCAAGTCCAGTTATTAGTTCTTCACGGGGCTGGAGCAATGCTGAGCCCAATGATTCTTCATTGATAAATACTTAAATTGAGGTGCTTATGCCCCTGAAAGGTTTTTCAACAATTCTTATCATAAAGTTAGTAGCTCCTGGGGGAGGTTCCCATAACTGATAAAAAAGATCAAAAAAATCTTGCCCTGCTTTTGTTAGAGTTTCATCAATGAGTAATCCATCAATCTCCAATGAAAGTTCCTTCTCAATATTAATACGTTCATTGATTAGGCTTAGAGTGTCTCTAGTATGGGGGGAAATTATGAGTGAATCTTCAGTTATTACCTGAGCAAATCCTGCATGAATACTGAAAAAAAACAAGAAGAGCAAAATTGATTTTTTAGTAAACATATAAATCAATTTTGGTAAAGTTAATAAAAGAATCAGAAAAGTATTCATTTTATATAAAAATTTTTCTAAAAGCTGATTATATTTTTAATGGAATCAATTTTTAATCGGGTTATAAAGGAATCTTGTTAAGTAAGCTTCTTTATATTTGCTGTCATGATTTTTCTGAAACAATACTTAAAAAAAAAGATTGATTACCATTCACTTGATTTGAATGAAAAGCATACATTCAAAAGGCATATCGGTTTTACGATCACTGATGGATTGGTGGCAAGTATCCTTACATTGAATGAATTCGTTTTCTTGAGAAGCCTTAAAGGAAGCTCAATACACTTGAGTTTCCTTTTCCAATTCAGTGTAGTAGTATTCATCTTTTTGATATTAATATCTGAATGGTTAAAGCGTGTTAAGGACAAACCAAGGGCGGTCAT
>JAEWSG010000213.1 GCA_023398495.1 Bacillota bacterium | reverse complement strand
TGTCAAACTACTATAGTCAACTGTAGTTTGGAGAGAATTTTCAGGAGCCGGATACGGCAAACGTAAGTCCGGTTCTGTGAGAGCAAAGAAAGCAGGGATGATTACCTGTTTTCTAGCTACTCGATTTATGCCGGAGGAAGAAAACAATTTGAGGTCTATTTGAAAGAACATCAACTGATTCAGCAGATGATATCTGATATGGTAACAAACATTATGGCTGCAAAGCTTCTGTGTTTCAGAGCAGGACAACTGCGGGACAAAGGAGATATGAAATCTACTCTTGAGACATCAGTGGCTAAGAATTTTGCTGCAAACATTGCATTTAAAGCTGCCAATGACGCTGTTCAAATTCATGGGGCTAATGGTTGCAGTTCTGAATATCCTGTTCAAAGGTATATGCGTGATGCCAAGATTATGGAAATTGTAGAGGGCAGCACACAGATACAGCAGGTGTTGATTGCACGTCAGGCTTTTAGCAGGCTGGGTAGTTAATGTTTTTACTATAAATTTTAAGCATTCTAAAAATACTGAAAATACATATCAAATAGGGGGTATTTGAAAATGGATCAAATGTACAATATCAGTTTAAATCCGTCAATTGCAATAGGTCATGAGGAAGAACTTGAGAAAAGGCTGTTTTTTATCTCAGCCGATATTTCCGGATTTAAATTAATCAAGCAAGATGAAAAAATCAGTGGTATTGAAGTTAGTTTAATACCAGGAGCAGATCCCCTGGAGATTGAAGATAAAATAAAAAGAGTGATTGAGAATGAAATTATACTTCAGAAAATTCTGCCGCCTAGAATTATCTGGGAATCCAATCAAAAACATGATAATTACCAGGGCGATCTTTTCGACCAGTTACTCGAAAGAGATATGGTATATGAGATGGGTGAAGGTCTGGTGTGTTTTGGTGATCAGTTGATTAAGCTAATGGATACTCTTGATGACATTATCAGAGATATGACAATATCAGATTTTGGAGCAAAAGAGTACCGTTATCCTACACTGATACCTACGAAAGCACTGGAAAAATGCGGTTATTTTAACTCATTTCCTCATATGCTTATGTTTGTTACAAGGCTGCATAATGATATAGATATGTATGAGGAGTTCTTAGAGAATTACAAAGAAAACCAAGGTATAGGTTCGTACATTTTTCCTTTGTGTAAAAATGTTGATTATTGTTTGCCTCCCACAATGTGTTATCATACATATCACCAATTGCAGAATACAAAATTTTCGGAAGAACATAATCAGATAATCACTTCGAAAGGTAAATCTTTCCGATATGAATCAAAGTATCATCGTACACTTGAAAGACTCTGGGATTTTACCATTCGGGAAATTGTTTTTATGGGTTCGAAAGATTTTGTTCTGGAAAGCCGTCAGAGATATATGAAAACTTCATTTGAACTTATCGAAAGTCTAGGTTTGGAAGGACACGCTGAAGTTGCCAGCGATCCGTTTTTCTGTAATGCAGATACCGCAGCTAAAATTCTGAATCAAAGGATGCAGGAACTTAAGTATGAACTACGATTGAATATTGCCAGTGACAAGACTATTGCAGCTGCTTCTTTTAACTTTCATGATACTTTTTTCGGTGACCGCTTTAACATAAAGCGTGGAGAGACAGAAGTGCTGAAAACCGGATGTGTAGGATTTGGAATTGAAAGATTGGCTTATGTCTTTTTGAGCCAGCATGGTTTGGATGAGACTAAGTGGTACAAGGTTTTAAACAGTATTCGCAAAGGATAAGTATTTGTTGATTTTTACGTATAGGGAAATAAGAAAAAAGGAGAAATAGGAAAAATGGGGAAAATAGGAGTAATAGGTGCAGGTGTGATCGGTACGGGCGTAGCCCAGAATTTTGCCGAACATGGATATCGTGTAATATTAGTCGATGTTTCTGAAGAAGTATTAGAGCATTCGCGAATGGAAATGCAAACTAATCTTCGATTCCAAGCGTTGTTCAAGAAAAAAGACAAGCTTGAGGATGCTGGAGTAATCATTGACAGAATTACTTTTACAACAGATTATCAAAGGCTTGAAGATGTTGATTGGGTGGTTGAAAACGTTACCGAAAATTTAGAAATCAAGAAGAGTGTTTATTCCAGACTTGATTCAATTTGCAAGGCTGAGTGTATTTTTTTAGTGAATACCTCATGCATATCCATTACTAAAATTGCGTCAGTGACCAAAAGGCCGCATCAAATTATGGGGGCTCATTTCATGAATCCGGTTCCGTTGAAAACATTTGTGGAATGTATCAGGGGATATCACACTTCCGAGGAGACAGTACATGCAACAGAGGAACTGTTGGCTTCACTTGGGAAGGATTGTGTGGTAGTGAATGATTTTCCGGGTTTTGTCTCCAATCGCATTTCCCACCTGTTTATGAATGAAGCAGCTTTTGTAGTTCAAGACCAGGTGGCCGATCCACAAGCGGTTGATGAGATCTTTAAAAAGTGTTTCAGCCACAAAATGGGACCGTTGGAAACAGCAGATTTGATAGGTATAGATACAGTAGTCAATTCTTTGGATGTGTTATATGACAGTTATCAGGATTCTAAATTCCGATGTTGTCCACTATTGCGTAAGATGGTAGATGCCAACTTGCTTGGGCGTAAAACAGGCAAGGGGTTTTACAGTTATGAATAGTAATGTTTGTAAAAAATATTAGAAATATTGTTACATGCGAGAAATAAAAAGTGTATATATTGATGAAAAAGGATGCCGTCAGTGAACCACACTGATGGCATTTGAACATTTTTACAAAAAACTCTTGAAAGCAAGAACCACCTTTTATAAAATAAATGTGTTTGATTTTTTGGCAATAATTGATATTATTTAAGTTGTGAAATTAATCTTAAAAGGTAAGGAATAAAGTCATGAAAAATAAAATTCTTATAATTGAGGATGACAAAGATATAAATGAAATGGTTTCAAACTATCTTATTAAAGAAGGATTTGAGGTTTGTACAGCTTTTAACGGAGAAGAAGGTATCGAAGTTTTTTTAAAGGAAGAATTTGATCTGGTGCTTCTTGACATAATGATGCCTAAGATGGATGGCCTTGAAGTAATGAGGGTAATGAGGGAAAAGAGCGTCATTCCAATACTTATCATGTCTGCAAAGGACAGTGACATTGATAAAGCCGTAGGCTTGGGCATGGGAGCTGATGATTATATAGCTAAACCGTTTTCGCTGCTTGAACTGTCAGCACGTATAAAGGCCATGATCCGAAGAGTGACGAAGTTTTCAAAAGAAGCAAATATTGATCAGACACATTCAAGAACAGCAAATATTCATAATCTTTTTATAGATTTTGATAATTTTTGTGTTACAAAGGAAGGAAAAAATATCAAACTGACTGCAAAAGAGTTTGATATTCTCAGACTTTTTGTTATGAATCCTAATAGAGTATTCACAAAAGCCCAGGTTTACAATTTAATATGGAATGATGATTATTATGGAGATGAAAATGTTATAAATGTTCACATGAGAAGATTAAGAGAAAAATTGGAGGAAGATCCTAAAAATCCTAAAATTATAAAAACACTGTGGGGAATAGGTTATAGACTGGGAGAGTTTTAAAAAGTTCTAGTGGAGGTTTTAATGATATTTATTTCTATAATGGCATTTATAATGGCAATTATAATAATTGTTCAGGCCTATAAAAAAAGACAGCTTCATAAAGAAATAAGATACATAGCGGAAAAGCTGGACAGTATCATAGAAAAAAACACACAGGAACAACTTATGCTATTTACCGATAATAACTACTTAAAGTTGTTGCTTGTTGAAATAAACCAGCTTTTAGGGCATAATCAGATAATTGTTGCGAAATATGCGAAATCTCAACTGTCTATGAAAAGGAGCCTGTCGAATATATCACATGATCTGAAAACTCCGCTCACAGTTGTTCTCGGATATATTGAAAATATAATCAGTGATAAGAGCCTTGCAGAGGAAGAGAGGCTTTGGAGGCTTTCAAGAGCTCATGATAAGATAAAAGAAGTTTTGGAACTGATGAATAAGTTCTTTAGCCTTGCAAAACTTGAATCGGGTGACAGTAATATTGAAGTGTCCAGAATTAATATGAACGAAGCTCTCAGGAAAAATATTCTTTCATTTTATGATATTCTGTCGGCAAAAGGTATCGCCGCAAAAATAGAAATTCCAAGGGAAGATATATTTGCTTTTGCCAATGAGAATGCTTTTGAGAGAATAATAAACAACCTTATAACCAATGCTGTGAACTATGGAGCAGAAGGCAAGATTTTGGGGATAGGTTTACGCTATGATGATGAATCTGTCTTCATAGATGTATGGGATAAAGGCAAGGGGATTCTTGAGGTTCATCAGGATATGGTATTTGAAAGGTTGTACACTCTTGAAGACTCGAGAAACAAAAATTACCAGGGAAGCGGTTTGGGGCTTACTATTACGAAAAGGTTGGTCGAAAAAATGGGAGGAGAAATAAGTCTTGTAAGTAAGCCTTATGAAAAAACGGTATTTACAGTTAAACTAAAGAGGATTACTTATTAGCCTAATTTAATGACCCTGCCATAAGATCTGATTTTTTCATTATCAAAAGCACTATATTGAACGCGATAAAGATTTTACATCGTGCTTCAATTTCCTTAATATAATATCACGAAAATCAAATTTTCCAAGGTATAATAATTTTTGTGATTTATATAGTTGTACCTTAATAAAAAATTAAGATTTGATTAATAAAAAAGTATATTTTGATACCTATAATAAAGATATAAGGTAATATTAGGAGAGATACATGGAGCTTGTATTAAGAACAAACAACCTCACTAAAGTATTTGGCAGGCAAGAAGCTGTGTCCGGAGTGAATATCCACCTTAAAAAGGGTGAAATATACGGTTTTTTAGGCCCTAACGGTGCCGGTAAAACAACTCTTATGCGGCTGGTGACAAATCTCATAAAACCTACCAGAGGAGAGATAGAGCTTTTTGGAGAGAAACTTACTGAAAAATCCTATGAGGTTTTGAAACGTTTGGGTGCAACAATTGACAGCCCAGTTTTTTATGAAGGTTTAAGCGGTAGAGAAAACCTGGAACTTCATTGCGAATACATGGGTTACCAGGATAAAAAAGCTATTGATAGTACTATAGAAATGGTTGGACTTAAAGATATACAGAAAAAGATTGTAAAGGAGTATTCACTCGGGATGAAGCAACGGCTGGGTATTGCAAGAGCAATTGTCACTAAGCCTGAAATGCTTATCCTTGATGAGCCAGTTAACAGTCTTGACCCGGTCGGAATAAAACAAATGAGGAACTTACTCAAGATTCTAAGCAAACAGTATGGGATTACTATTATGATTTCATCCCACATACTGGCTGAAATTGAGCAGATAGCAGATACCATTGGGGTTATTAATAAGGGTAAACTTATTGAAGAAATTTCAATGAGTCAAATGCTAGAATGTGAGTCAAAATATGTTGAGATTATCACTAATGATACTAAAAAAGCTGCATTTGTTTTGGAAAGCAAGCTTAATGTAAGCAATTTTAAAATACTTGATGATAAAGTTATAAGGATATACGATATGGTGAAACCTCAGAGCGAAATTTCAAAAGGTCTTATTCAGAACGATGTAATGATCGAAGGGATATCTTGTAAAACCAGCACATTAGAAGACTATTTCTTAAAACTCTTAAATAGAGGTGTAGAAAATGTTTAAATTAATGAAACTGGAAATCAGGAAATTCAGGCTTAACAGATACCTGTTGCATGTAATTGTTATAAATATGGTTTTAATTGGAATGTTGTCTGTCATGAATTTGGTATATAGTCAGGAGATTGAGATTGACCTTCATTTCTGGTCAAGTCAGTTTATTTTGATAGAAGCTCTGATTAAAGCCGTATTTATAGTGTTTGCAGCTATATTGATTGCAAAACTTATAATCTCGGAATACATAAAAAACACCATGTCAATTATGTTTATGTATCCAATAAGCAGGAAGAAAATAATTGCTTCCAAACTTCTCCTAATAGTTATTTTTACTGTAATTGCAATGCTTGTTTCACAAATTATTATTTCGTTGGCTGTTATCTTACTGAACCATCTATTTGGTTTTATAGAGGAAGATTTGACCGGAGAAACTGTTAGAAATACAGTAAAACTATTTTTTCAGAGTACTGTTTTTACAGCGGGGATCTGCATGATTCCATTATTTTTCGGCATGTGGAAAAAATCAATATTATATACAATTATATCAGGGGTAGTTCTAATGTTTTTTCTTTCTGCAAATAATGGGATGATTTCGATCTTTTCTATAACACCTATACCTTTAATTCTTGCATTGTCTGGAATTTTTGTTGCATACCTTACTATTGGTAGTGTCGAGCATGCTGATATATAACTTTAAAAAAAATTAGAAACGGGAAAGGAATTGATTAAGATTATGAGTATTTTTTTGAAATCAGTATTGAAAAGCATGTTTGAGAAAAAAGGAAGGTTGTTTTTACTTATTTTTGCAATCTCAATCAGCACTGCGTTATTGATAGCCTGTGCAGGCATTATTAGTACTATAACCAATGTTTTTGAGACATCCAAAAAGGCAACTGCAGAGGGAAAAGATATAGCTATAGTATCTAACAACGAGGACGCTTTTTTTAACGTGGAAGAGATTCAGGTTAAAGGACTTACAAATACTGAAGGTCAAATCAGAGTAAACGGAGTTGTTAAAGAAGATAGTCTGAAGTATGTTACAGTGATTGGTAAGGATATGGAAAATATCAGAAAGTATAAAGTTGTTGACGGAAGCTTAGAGGATTTGACCGCCAATAGTTGTATGATCTGTCAAAGAATCAGCCTTGAGAAGAATATTAAGCTGAATGATAATATTGCAGTGTATATAAATGGTGAGAGACATGATTTCAGAATTGCTGCAATTAGTTCAGACAGCGGGTTATTCTATTTGGATGTGCCTACGCAATTCTCAATTATTGTAAATTCTGAATATCTTGCTGAATTTTATAACCAGCCAGGAAAATATAATTTTGCAACAGCTAATATGGAAGCGGAGAATGCAGAAGCAATAAAGAAAGAACTCAATGGTAAAACCGGTGATTTTAAAAGGCAACGATTATTCTTCGAGGAAGCAACCACCAGACAGGTAGAACAGATGTCAAGCGGATTGTATGTAATGTTTGCTATAGTATTGCTGATCAGTATAATTATTATTTATGGCGCACTTAAGCTTACAATAACGGAGAGATTGCCTATTATAGGTACATTTTTCAGTCAGGGTGCAACATACAGAAAAGTTGAGAGGATACTGTTTATTGAGAGTATTGGCTATGGTTTTATGGGAGGACTTGTTGGATGCGTTTTGGGAACTGTCTTTTTATATGGGGTAAATTATTCGTTATCACCGCTGGCAAAGTATGGAATCAGAGAACCCTTTGTATTAAATAGCATATACCTTATTTTGGGAATGGCCTTTGCCATAATTCTCTCATCTCTTTCTGCCATTGCACCAATAAGAAAGATTAGAAAATTATCTGTAAAGAATGTAATTCTAAATATTACTACTGAAAAGTCAAAAGGTGGTTTAGTCAGATTTTTCATAGGTCTTGCTCTTTTAATGGTTGGAGCAGTATGTGCTTACACTGATGCAAGTTGGACAATAGATTACAGTGTGATTTGTTTATTTGCAGGAATCATTGGACTTATAATGGTTTATAGAGAGGTTGTTGATATCGTAACAGATATCTTTAGAAAAATGGCAAGAGGTAAAAATAATATTTTATTCCTTGCACTCAACAATGTAAAAACATGTGGTGTATTGACTGATGGAATCGTGTTGGTTATGATTGCATTGCTATGTTCGATAATCATAGGTTCCACTGTTTCAAGTCTCGGCAGAGAGACTTTCAGAGCGTACAGTTTGTTGAATTATGATCTGTCAATAAATAACATTACTGCGGATAATACAAATGAAAGCAAGACAGATAGGATTATAGAGGAGTTAGAAAATCTAGATGGTATTGATGTTGATACGATTAATCCTTTTGTATTTATTTCGGGTACTGTTGACGGAATGGAAACAACGGTGTCTGCAGCAATGCCTGAGCGGTTTTCAGGTTATAGTCTATACTTGGAACTTGAAACCCGATATAAGGATTTGTATAGTAAATTTACTGATTCAAACGGAAAAGACATTATTATTTCAGAGATGGTGCTGAAGAAACTAAAAAAGAACATTGGTGACAGAGTGAAAATTGTAGTCAATGACGTTGAAGATGAGTATAGGATTATGGGTGCGATTGATGGAAAAAGTTTTAATGTTGGTAATTTTGTGATTATGAATTTAAATCAGTATAGAAATTCGTACGGTTTGAAGGAAGTTTTTGCCATTTCCTGTAAAGTCAAGGGGGATGTTAAAACCCTTAAAGATCAAGTTTCTGAAATTGCTGCACAGTATGGTGCGATTTGTACTTCGAGAGAGGACGATTTGAAAGTGAATCTTGAAGAGTCCGAAAAAATAATATTAATGATGTCCATATTTTCTTATCTGGCCATTATAATTGCTGCTATTGGGTTGCTTAATAATATTGCAATAGTTTTCCTTCAAAGAAAGAAAGATTTTGCTGTACTGAGCTCTGTTGGTATGACTAGTGGAAAACGTGCTAAGTTGCTGATTATTGAATCCTTGGTAGTAGTATTCTGTGGATGTTTATTGGTATTATCGTACTTGTTTATTATTATGGGAATATTGGTCAAGTTAATGGACTTCCTTACTGTAAATATTAATCTGATACTGGATGTGAATTCACTGCCCATATATTGTCTTGTTACTGCAATTATTGTAGTTGCTGCAACTATTCCGGTAGTAAGGAAAAGCAGAAAAATGTCAATTGTACAAGAAATAAAATATGAGTAAAGGAGAATGCTGAGATGAAAGTTGTTGAAGCTAAAAAGCTTAATAAAGTATTTATTAATGGTAGAGAGGAAGCACACGTCCTAAAGAATATTGATCTGGAAATTGAACAAGGTGAGTTTGTCACTATTATGGGTCCATCGGGCTGTGGAAAATCTACTTTGTTATATCTTTTAGGTGGACTGGATAACCCTACGTCGGGAACTGTGAAAATTAATCAGAAAGACTTGACCAAAATAAGCGAAAATGAAAAATGTTATTTGAGAGGGAATGAAATTGGGTTTGTCTTTCAATTTTACAATCTTGTACCCAATTTGAATGTAGAAGATAATATTTTACTACCGTTAATGTTGGGTGATAAGAAAATATCGTCCTATAAAAGCAAATTGAAAGAATTGCTCAGATTAATCGGAATGGAGGATAAAATGAAACTGACTCCGAGAGAACTCTCGGGAGGACAACAACAAAGAGTTGCTATTGCCAGGTCTTTAATATTTGATCCTGATATAATTTTCTTGGATGAACCAATAGGCAATCTTGATTCTAAAATAGGAACAGAGATTATGCAATTATTTAAAGAAATTAATAAAAAGTACGGAAAAACTATTATTCAGGTATCTCACTCAATAGAGGCCGCTTCATATGGGACATATATTTATAACATGATTGATGGTGAGATAAGGGATATAAAAAAGGTAGGATAGGAAATGGTACTTGGTTGCATTTGATTTTCGTGCACCACATTATTCCAAGAACCAAAGCTGCAAGGCTTAGAGAATGCAAACTCGCTACGGGTAAAATCAAAATCGCTTCGCAAAAAAATAAAAGCTTTGGGGCATCAAGCCCCTTTGCTTTTGACTCTTTAAACTTCGTTCGAAAGAAGTGGAATCAGTAGGTAGTCATAAAACTCCTGTCCTTAACATTGCAAATAAGGTAGAAAATAGAAAACTCTTTAGCTGAGTGTTTTATTCTGCAACCGGAAAGTTGTTTTGCCTGTATTCAGAAGGTGTGCAATTCATATAATTCCGGAAAATATTTATGAAGTAACTGAAATTATCAAAGCCCGATTCCATCGCAATTTGATAGATCTTCTTTGTGCTGTTCAGAAGTTCATGGGAGGCCCTTGTAATTCTGTAATAGTTTATATAGTCAACAGGAGTCTTATGAATCATCTCCTTAAAAATTCTGCAAAAGTGACCTTCGCTCATATTAGCATAGGAAGCAAGTTCTTTTATTGTTATTTTTCTTTTGTAGTTTGATTGTATGTATTTTATTATTTCTTTTATCCTTTCTGTTTTGTAAGTTTTTAAAGAATATTTATTCGTACTGTGGCATGGTTTACCGTATGAAAACATAATTGAAAATATATGGTAGAGTAAAGCCTTTATAGATAACTCATAGGTATAAGGTTTTGATTCACAGATATCAATAATTTTTTTGAGACAAGAGATAACCTCTGTTTCCCATCCAGAGATTCCAATAAGGGCGTTATTTAGCAAATATTGATCCTGAAGTAAAGGTTCAAAGTATTTGCTTTGTACTCCATCAAAGGAATTACTGCACAGAAGGTTCGGATTAAATACAATAGCACAATAACTGCATGGGGATGAGTCAATAGCAACGCCGCCATGTATTTTACTGCTGTTTATAAAAATTGCCTGACCTTCATGAAGATCATATGAGGAGGTCTCTATCTGGAAAGCGGCTTTGCCTTCAGTAACAATCAAAAACTCAAGTTCTTCATGCCAGTGACAGTCAAGTACAGTATCTCTTCCAAGGACTTTTTGTTCATATACTTGAAGAGGAAACATAGCATTTCCATGTATTCTCTTTTCCTTAAGAATTTCTCTGTTCATAAATCAGCCTTTACATCAAAATAGTGTTATTACTTGTTTGTATAATATAAGAAAACAATATGAAATAATATTATAATTATATTATAAAAGTAATAATATTTGTAGTCTTTTTAATTCTTTTTATTTATTCAAAAAAGGGGGCGTTTTTTTATGAAAAGGTTTTTATGTTTGATACTTGCATTTCTAATTATGTCAATTCCTGTAGGGTGTAGTCGAAGTGAAGAAAAAGAACCGACATCCGCGAATACGACATCCGGAACTACGACAGATGATTTGAAGCCTATCACGTTTAAAATGTACAACTGTGAAGTGGATGCAAACCCGGATAATTTTCAAAGTCCTGTTGCAAAGAAAATTACTGAGAAGACAGGTGTTACTCTTGAAATTGAAAATGCTATTAGTTCAGATGCCGGAGCACAGAAGATTTCGTTGTTTGCTGCAAGCGGTCAGTACCCTGAACTAATATATGCAAAGGATGATTTGTATCTTTTAAAGAACTTGGATGCCGTTTTGAAGCTTGATGATTTGATTGAAGAACATGGTCCAAATATTAAGAAGTTTTACGGAGATTCATTAAAAAGGTTGCGTTGGAATAAGGAGGATCCCGGTATTTATTATTTAGGAGGTTCAATTTTTGCTCAGGAAAACATGCAGCCAAACTCCGGATTTCAGCTCCAACTTGGTGCTATAAAAGAACTTGGCTATCCTGAAGTAAAAACTCTTGAAGATTTTGAAAATGTTATAAAGCAGTATAAAGAAAAGTATCCAAAGATAGATGGTCAGGATACAATAGGTTTATCATTATGTGGTGATGACTGGAGAACAATGATAACCGTAACAAACCCAGCATGTTTTGCAGCTGGTGGATCTGATGATGGTGAATGGTATATAGATAATGAAACATTAAAAGTTCAAAGGCATCTTACAAGGCCTGAAGAAAGAGAGTATTTCAGATGGCTAAACCATATGAATGATATTGGACTTTTAGATCCCGAAAGCTTTACACAAAAATATGATCAGTACAAGGCAAAAATTGCATCGGGCAGAGTTATTGGTCTTACAGATGCAAGATGGGATATCGGTGAACCGGTTGCAGCTCTTTTGCAGGATGGAAAAGTTGAGAGAACATACGGTTATTTCCCTGTAACCTTAAATAAGGATATAAAATATGCTGATTTCCAGAGCACTGGCTATACCGGTGGATGGGGGATTGCTATAACGGATAAATGTAAGGATCCTGTAAGGGCAATTAAATTCCTTGATTGGCTATGTACTGAAGAAGCCCAAATATTGACACATTGGGGTATTGAGGGTGAACATTATACTATCGAAAACGGAAAAAGAGTCATGAAACCTGAAACTTTAGAAGCGAAAAGTAATGACCCTAAATTCCCACAAAAATCGGGTCTCTTAAAATACTTATATCCTTTCCCAGCATATGGCAATACGGTAAAGGATTCAACTGGACAGTATTTTGAACCGTTTGAAACTATAGAGTCAGTGACTGAATCTCAAAAGCCTCTGGAGAATGAGATTTTGAGCAAGTATGGAGTTAAGTCCTGGAAGGAGTTGTACCCTCAGGCAAGCGAATTCCCAGTTAAGCCATATGGGGCAGCATGGGTTGTAAATATTGAAGATCCTGACTGGACCGCGGCAAATGAAAGGCTTGTAAAGATAGGGTACACTATGATACCAGCTGCTATCACTGCAAAGCCTGAAGATTTTGATAAAAAATGGGATGAGTACCTTAAGGCTTTAGATGATGCAGGTCTTGATAAAGTTACTGAACAGTTTGAAAAAGCAATAAAGGATAGAGTTGAAATGTGGAAATAATATAAACTATTAATTAATAACTATTAACTATTTAAATCGGGCGTTTCAAAATTAATCTTTTGAAACGCCTTTTCAAAGGAGTAAAAAGGGTGGATAATTTGAAGAATGAAAACCTGGTAGATAATATTGAAGCTTCAAGATATACTTTTAGAAATCCTTCTGTTCCAATCGAAGATAGAGCATCTGATTTAGTATCAAGACTTATCCTTGAAGAGAAAATAGAGCTAATGTGCCAGACACAGCTGGTAATTGAGCGTTTAGGTATAAAGGCATATAAACATGGTACAGAAGCTGCTCACGGCGTTGCATGGCTTGGTAAGGCAACAGCTTATCCTCAGCCTGTCGGACTTGCATGTACCTGGGACAAAAAGCTTATTAATGCAATAGGTGCTGCAATTGGTGATGAGGCGAGGGCGTTTTATAAAAAGGACCCAGAATTAAATGGTCTGACTTTGTGGTGCCCAACTGTTGATTTAGCTAGAGATCCAAGATGGGGAAGGACAGAAGAAACATATGGAGAAGACCCTTGTCTTACAGGAGAAATTGCAACTGCACTGGTTAAAGGTATACAGGGTGAACACTCGGTATATTTAAAGGCAGTAGCAACATTAAAACACTTTTTTGCAAACAACAACGAAGTTGACCGTGGCAGAAGTTCCTCTGTAATTAGTCCGAGAAATATGAAGGAATACTACTGGAAGGCTTTTGAATCACCCATTGTAAAGGGTGGAGCTAAATCCATGATGACCTCCTATAATTCCATTAATGGCAGACCTGCAGTTTTAAATCCGGATGTAATAGATGTTGTTAAAAAACAATGGGGGATGAATGGTTTTGTAGTCAGTGACGCAGCCGATGTTTTAGGTATAGTAGATGATCATCACTATTACTCTTCATATGCTAAGGCTGTTGCCGGTGCAATAAAAAGCGGGGTAGACAGCATAACCGATGATCCTGAAAGGACGAAAGCTGCCATCAGGGAAGCACTTTCAACCGGGCTTTTAAGTGAAAATGACTTGGATCAATCACTTAAGAATACCTTTAAGGTCAGAATGATGCTAGGAGAATTCGATTCGGCTGAAATGAACCCCTATGCTAAGATTACAGAGGATGTAATTTGCTGCGAAAAACACAGCAGCTTGTCCTTTGAAGCATCAAAAAAATCAATAGTACTTTTAAAAAATGAAAATAAGACCCTGCCATTAGTAAAGGATAAAAGCTCAAAACTAGCTGTTATTGGACCAATTGGTAATTCGCTGTTCCGGGATTGGTACAGCGGTACATATCCATATTATGTTACTCCACTAGAAGGTATAAAAAATAAGCTAGGACATGATTTAGTTGTGATTGAAGACGGTTGTGACAGGATTGCTATTACGTCTGTTGCAAAAGGAAAAAGTCTTGTAGTACAAGGTGATGAAAACAGTACTATTACAGCAAATCACGAAAAAGACAGTGGTGAGCTTTTTGAGTATACCGACTGGGGATGGGGAAGCTTTACTTTAAAAGCTGTTTCTAACGGAAAGTATTTAGAGGCCGAGGAAAAAGTATCTGCAAGTGCAGATGAATTGTATGGCTGGTTTGTTAAAGGAAACTTCAATTTTATTCCTCAGGATGACGGAAGTTTTGCAATTACCACATGGGAGGGCAAATTAGCGGGAATAAGTGATGATGGTGAGTTGGTGGTAAAGAATACGCCTTATGTAACGGTTAATGAAAAGTTTACAAAAGAAATAGTGAAAAATGGGCTTGAGGAAGCTGTAAAAGCTGCAAAATCTGCAGATAGAGCAGTGGTTTTTGTTGGCAATAACCCTATGATAAATGGTCGAGAAACACAGGACAGATATGGTATTACACTTCCGTCTATACAGGAAGAACTTGTAAAAGCTGTTTATAAAGCAAATCCCAACACAATAGTTGTGCTAGTTGGAAGCTATCCGATATCGATAGATTGGGCTGATGAAAACATTCCGGCAATAATCTACGTACCTAACGGAGGACAGGAATTAGGGAATGCAGTTGCAGATATTCTCTTTGGTGATTATTCTCCGGCAGGAAGGCTTAATATGACATGGTTTAAGTCGGACACACAGCTGCCTGATATAATGGACTATGACATAATAAACAGCAACAGGACTTATATGTATTTTAACGGTAAGACCCTTTATCCCTTCGGACATGGACTTACCTACACTACCTTTGACTATAGCAATTTGGTTTTGGATTTGCCAAAAATAGCTGAGGACGGATGCGTAACCGTAAGTGTTGATGTGAAAAATAAAGGAGCTTTTGCCAGTGATGAGGTGGTTCAACTCTATGTTCATGCAAGAGAATCAAGAGTAAAGCGGCCTATAAAGGAACTAAAAGGTTTTGAAAGAATTCATCTTGAGCGTGATGAGACTAAAAATGTAAAGTTTACACTTTGTGGCTGTGATTTAGCTATTTATGATGTGACAAGAGAAAAATACTGTGTAGAAGCAGGGATATATGATATCCATATAGGGAGGTCATCAGAAAATATATTGTTATCAAGCCAACTTGAGATAATGGGTGAAACAATTCCACCTAGAGCTTGTACCGCCATAACAAAAGCCGAAAATTATGATGATTGCTATAGAGCACTTATTGACGAATGCACAGAGGGCGGAAATTGTGTAGCCTTTACTTCAGAATCAGATTACATATGTTTTCGGGATGTTGACTTTAAAAATGGTGCGGGATACTTTGAAGTAAGGACAGCGGAAGCATCAGAAAACTGTTGTATTGACGTAAGGCTTGACAGTCCGTATGGACAATTGGCTGGGAGTGCAAACAATTTGCCTTCAGCAGGGAAGCAGGTTTGGAATACAGTTAAGGCAAGTATGAGAGGTGCAATAGGACTACGCGATGTTTATATAAGAAACAGCGGAACTGTAAAAATAAGTTGGTTCAGGTTTATTAGCGATCGGAGCGAAAATATATGATCAGTCAGAAATTACCCTTTATACTTTATGGTGGAGATTATAACCCCGATCAGTGGGATGAGGAAACCTTAAAAGAGGATATGAGGTTATTTAAAAAAGCCCATATAAATGTTGTCACGCTTCCCGTTTTCAGTTGGGCAAAACTTCAAACCTCAGAGGAAGAGTATAATTTTGAGTGGTTGGATAGAATTTTAGATATGCTGTATGAAAACGGAGTATATGTATGCCTTGCTACATCTACTGCCGCTCAGCCTGCATGGATGTCAAAAAAATATCCTGAAATTCTGCCGGTTGACCTTGAAGGTAGAAAACGTAAGCATGGGGGAAGAGTAAACTTTTGTCCAAACAGCAGTGTATATAGAAAATACTCTGTAAAACTTGCACAAAAGCTAGCCCAAAGATATAAAGACCACCCTGCACTTATTATCTGGCATATAGGTAATGAGCATGGCAACTACTGTTACTGTGATCATTGTGAAGAGCAGTTCAGGAATTGGCTTAAGGATAGATACGGAACAGTTGAGGAACTTAATAGATGTTGGAATATGAGCTTCTGGGGACATACTATTTATGACTGGGACGAAGTGTTCACACCGTCATATTTGAGCGAAATGGCTAAGGACACATGGAGCGGATTCAATAGAGATATAACATGCTTTCAGGGGATATCTCTTGACTATAACAGGTTTATGTCCCAATCAATAATGGAGTGCTATATTGGAGAGTACAAGGCCATAAGACAGATTACGACAGATATTCCTGTTACAACTAATTTAATGGGGTTATTTAAACCTTTGGATTATTTTAAGTGGTCTGAACATATGGATATTATTTCATGGGACAATTATCCCTATTTCAATGAGTCAAAGAGCTCTATAGCTTTAAAGCATGACCTTATGAGAGGGCTTAAGTCAGGGAAGCCCTTTATGCTGATGGAGCAGACTCCAAGTCAGCAGAACTGGCAGCCGGTAAATATGTTAAAACGTCCCGGAGTAATGAGGCTATGGAGCTATCAGGCTTTAGCCCATGGTGCAGATACTGTGATGTTTTTTCAAATGAGGCGTTCTATTGGTGCTTGTGAGAAGTTTCATGGTGCTGTCATAGACCATGCAGGCCATGAAAATACCAGGGTATTTAAGGAATGTGAAGCCTTGGGGAAAGAACTTACAAACCTTAAAGACATATTATTGGATTCAAGGATTGAAGCTAAAGCAGCTGTTATTTTTGACTGGGAAAACTGGTGGGCGGTTGAGTTTTCCAGTGGTCCAAGTGTACATCTGAATTATGTAAATGAGATTGTCAGGTATTATACTGCCTTACATGAAATGAATATTGCCATTGATATTATTCGGCCGGATGAAGATCTGTCCGGATATGAAATTGTAATTGCACCGGTAATGTATATGGTTAAACCTAAGGTTGCTTCAAATATAGAAGAATTTGTTCAAAACGGTGGGACATTTGTAACAACGTATTTTAGCGGGATAGTAAATGAAAATGATCTGGTTACACCAGGAGGCTATCCAGGGGAGCTAAGAAAGCTTTTGGGAATCTGGGTAGAGGAATTTGATGCTCTTTTACCTGAAATGAAAAACTCTATGGTAATGAATCGGAATACTGGTAATTTTAAAAAGGAATATAGCTGTGGGTTGCTTTGTGATTTGTTGCATTTAGAAGGTGCAAAAGCAATGGCTGTTTATGGAAAGGATTTTTATGCCGGACTGCCTTCTCTTACAGAGAACATATTTGGAAAAGGTAAAGCTTATTATATTGCATCATCCACGGAGGACAGTTTTGTAAAGGATTTTCTAAGGTTTCTTTGTGATGATAAGGGGATTTGTGCTCCAATAAATGTGCCCGATGCCGTAGAAGTTACAAGACGTGTAAAAAACGGTAAGGAATTTATATTTTTACTTAACCATAATGATTATGAAGTACAAATCACGATAAGTGGTGGTTGTTATTTTGAACATATAAAAGGACGGGAAATAAGCGGTGAAATCAGACTTTCCGGAAAGGATGTTGCAATCTTAGAGCTGATTAATAAAGTAAAATTCTAGAATATATCATGCAGTAGAATTACAAAAGGGTAGAGTTTTTATCAAAATAGTGTTACTACTTGTTTGTATAGTATGAGAAAAGAAAAGAAAATAATATTATAATTGAGTCGTTAAAGCAAGGAATCGTTTTCTTAACTATTGCCTTCTAACGCACACAGGGGGGTCATAATATGAAGTTTTCCAATGGTCAATGGCTTGAGAGAAAAGATGTTACTCTATATTGTCCTATCGAGGTCAATGATGTAGATATTAAAAATGAAGCTGTCACAGTGTTTGCGTCAACAAAGCCGCTCAGAGACAGAGGAGATACTTTGAATATTGCAATGATTACAGTAAAGTTTTCCTCTCCGGCAGATGATATTATTCATGTGCAGATTTATCACCATAAAGGGTTCAATAGAAAGTCACCGCAGTTCGAAATAAACACAAGGCAAGAAATAAAAACTGATATTGAAAATAATCAAGATGAAGTAATATTTAAAAGCGGAAAACTACTAGCTGCTATAAAAAAGAAAAATGGTTGGAAAATTGACTACTGCTACAATGACAAGCATTTAACGAGTAGTGGTCTAAAAAGTATGGCTTTTCTGACTACAGATTATGGTAACGGTGAGGTATACATGCGGGAGCAATTGTCTTTGGGCGTTGGTGAGCATGTATATGGGCTAGGTGAGAGATTTACCCCTTTTGTTAAGAACGGGCAGTCCATCGATATCTGGAATGAAGATGGTGGAACTTGTAGTGAACAGTCATATAAAAATATACCCTTCTATATTACAGACAAGGGATATGGTGTTTTTGTAAACAATACCGGATGTGTGTCCTTTGAGGTTGCTTCCGAAAAGGTAAACAAGGTGCAGTTCAGTGTTGATGGTCAATATCTGGAGTACTTTTTAATTGGAGGGGATTCCTTAAAAGACGTAATTTCCAATTATACCTTCCTTACCGGTAAGCCGTCACTTCCACCGGCATGGTCGTTTGGTCTGTGGCTGACAACTTCATTTACAACAAGTTATGATGAGAACACTGTAAATAAATTTATAGATGGTATGCTAAGTAGAAAAATACCTCTTAGCGTATTTCATTTTGATTGCTTCTGGATGAAAGAATTCCAGTGGTGTGATTTTGAATGGGACAGTCAGGTTTTTCCTGACCCTGAAGGAATGCTTCGACGTTTAAAAGATAAGGGGCTAAAAATATGTGCATGGATTAATCCGTATATAGCTCAGAAGTCAGTGCTTTTTGATGAGGCGATGGAGAAGGGATATTTATTAAAGTGCCCGAATGGTGATGTGTGGCAGTGGGATATGTGGCAGGCAGGTATGGGAATAGTTGATTTTACAAACCCTGATGCTGCAAATTGGTATAAAGAAAAGTTGAAAAAACTCATAGACTTAGGTGTTGACTGTTTTAAGACCGATTTTGGCGAACGTATACCTGTTGATGTACAGTATTTTGACGGCTCGGATCCAGTTAAAATGCACAACTACTACACATATCTGTACAATAAAACTGTATATGAGTTGACGGAAGAAAATGCAGGTACAAATGAGAGCGTGCTGTTTGCAAGATCTGCAACAGCAGGAAGTCAGAAGTTCCCTGTTCATTGGGGAGGAGACTGTACCGCAGAGTACGAGTCTATGGCTGAAAGTTTAAGGGGTGGACTATCTTTAAGCTTGTGTGGATTCGGATTTTGGAGCCACGATATAAGTGGATTTGAAAGTACTGCTAAACCGGACTTATATAAAAGATGGTCAGCTTTTGGTCTTTTATCTACGCACAGTCGGCTACATGGCAGTAATTCTTATAGAGTACCCTGGTTGTTTGATGAGGAGGCTGTAGACGTTTTGCGTTTCTTTACAAAATTGAAGTGCAGTCTTATGCCGTATTTATATGCCTGTGCATGTGAAACTTCCATGACAGGAATTCCGCAAATGAGAGCTATGGTACTGGAGTTTCCTGAGGATCCAACCTGCCGTTTTCTTGATCTTCAATATATGTTGGGAGATTCCCTGTTAGTTGCTCCGATTTTTAATGAAAAGGGAAATGTGTCATATTACCTTCCATCAGGTATCTGGACTAATTTTATTACAGGTGACAGGGTTTTGGGCGGGTGTTGGAAAAATGAAACACATGATTATATGAGTATTCCTCTTATGGTGAGACCTGGTTCAATTATTGCTGTAGGAGAAACTGAAAGCCGACCGGATTATGATTATTCAGATAATGTTGTTTTCCATATTTTTGAGCTTGCTGACAGAAGTGAAGCTTCAACAGTGGTATACAATATAAAAGGAGAAAAAGAACTTACAGCAAAGGCTAAACGGAATGGAAATGTTATTGAATTTACGATAGAGGGAGAGAAGGAAAAGTGGAAAATCCTTTTAAGAGGAGTAAATCAGATTTCCAATGTTAAAGGAGGCACATTTGAGGTGCTTAAAACAGGGACTTTGATTATCCCTGACAAAGGCACTTCCATGCTGATAATTGAAGTATAGCATTATATATAAATAGTGGATATATTTATTAAGACCTATAGTATAGATAGATATATAGATAACGTAATAAAAAAGAATGGGGGGAAAATAATGCCTGAACAGTTGCCAGTAGTTCCAAAGTCCAGGTCTAAAGTGAGATTACTTAAATTACCTAAATTACCAAGCATGAAAGTCATAAAAGATCAGAAATTTCTTTTGCTAATGTCATTGCCTTTTGTTGTTTGGCTTTTCATTTTTAAGTATATACCTCTTTGGGGTTGGACAATCGCATTTCAGAATTATAGGCCAGGCAAGAGCTTTTTTAGTCAGGAATGGGTTGGACTAAAGTATTTCATAGCAATGTTTAAGGATGGCCAGTTTTATGATGTAATGAGAAATACTTTGGGAATGAGCTTTCTAGCCCTTGTGTTTGGGTTCACACTACCTATTGTATTAGCAATACTTTTGAACGAAATTAAAACTATTTGGTTTAAGAGAACTGTACAGACAATTTCTTATCTTCCGCACTTTGTATCATGGGTTATTGTTGCAAGTATTTTTAACAAAATGTTATCAATTGATGGTGGCTTTGTTAATGAAATTCTTAAATTTATGAATCTGGTTGAAGATCCTGGTATCAATTTCATGGCCAAACCTGAGTATTTCTGGGGTGTTGTTACATCAGCAGATGTGTGGAAAGAAATTGGTTGGAATTCCATTATATTTCTTGCTGCAATTGCAGGTATTTCTCCTGAATTATATGAAGCGGCAATGGTTGATGGTGCAAGCAGATTCAAAAGAATATTGCATGTTACGTTACCTGGGATTCTTCCTACAGTGATTATTATATTGATTTTGAACATTGGAAATCTAATCAATATTGGGTATGAAAAACAGTTTCTTATGAGAAACTCAATGGTTGCAGATTATGCAAATGTACTGGATCTATATATTCTGGATTATGGAGTAGCATCCGGAAGATGGGCTTTTGGAACGGCAGCAGGTATCTTTAAGTCTGTAGTAAGTATTGTACTCCTTTTTGTGGCAAATAAGATAAGTAAAAAAGTTAGTGGAATTCGTGTTGTTTGATGGAATAATATTTGCCAGGTAATATGAATTAAAGGTGAGGTGCATAGTAATGAAAAGCCTGATAAATAGAAGAAAACACGTAAATGGAGAAGTTGTATTCGATATTTTTAATTACCTGTTTATGATTTTTTTAGTCTTTATAACACTGTATCCTTTTCTGAATGTACTTGCAATATCATTAAATAATTCAGTGGATACGGTTAAGGGTGGTATAACAGTATTTCCGAGGCAGTTTACCCTTGCAAATTACAAAAGTATTTTTGAAAATAATGCCATTGCTATTTCAGTGTTTGTTTCAGTTGCAAGAACAGTAGTGGGAACTGTTTTAGGCATAATCAGTACAGCTATGGTAGCCTATGTAATAAGCAGAAAGGATTTTATCGCAAGAAAGTTTGTCACAGTGGTGTTCGTAGTTACCATGTATGTTAGTGGCGGACTTATACCTGAATACATGCTCATTAGAAATCTTCAACTGGCAGAAAACTTTTGGGTCTACATTTTGCCAGGACTTATAAGTGTCTTCAATGTAATTGTTCTAAGATCCTTTATTGAGGGATTGCCTTTTGAATTGCAAGAGGCGGCAAAAATTGATGGAGCTAATGATTTAATGATATTTGTAAGGATTATTCTTCCCCTTTGTATACCTGTTATTGCCACTCTGTCTTTGTTTATTGCTGTAGGTCAGTGGAATTCATGGTTTGATACATATCTATACTGTAGTTCAAGTAAGAATCTTACAACACTTCAGTTTGAACTTCAGAAGATACTTATGAGTGCTCAGTCTTCAGGTCAGGACATATATGGAACAAGTGATACTTTAATGAGGAATAAGGTTTCACCGGAATCCTTAAGAATGGCAATGACTGTTATAGCAACATTACCAATCCTGTGTGTCTATCCTTTTGTTCAGAGGTATTTTATCAAAGGCTTAACTTTAGGTTCTGTAAAATCATAAAATGAGGTGTCTTATAAGCTTTTCTACGTGTCTGTAATGTGCAAGGTTATTGTCGATGAGGCTGTACGCTAATCGAGAATAACCTTGACTTTTCTGCATGTTAATATTACCCGAAAGATATACTTCTAATAGTGAAGGTGTGGAGTTCACCCAGATAAAAAGACTACCGCAATCACAAATTTGTTTTGGCATCTTTGCCATAAAACTTTTTAGCCATTTCATCGTAAGCCATAGCAGCTTCAATCTCTGTTTTGAAATTTCTAATCTTGTATCTGCGATTTTTATATCCGATATGTGCAAGCCAATAGTTTTCATCTTTATCCCAAGACACTCCTATATATTTGGATGATTTAACCCAGCTAAAATTTTTTTGTTTTCCCTGAAACCTTTTGGTCAATTTATCGGATTTAGATTTTCCGTATTTATCGGTAACTTCTTGAAATTTGGTTTCTAATTGTTCATAACTTAATTCGGGAAAATTGAGTTTGGCCAACTTTCCATAATTTCTAAGTGCATAATAATCTGCTATAATAGCAGCATCTTCTTCAAGGTCATACCCGGTTAGAGTTTTATGCTGGTTATCTTCAAATATTTTTACACGCCATTTTTTTGTGGCAGTATGATAATGTACATTATTGTACTTTGAACTTGAAGAGATTTTATTATTGGAAATTAGATAGGCGAATTCCCTTCTGCTACAAATCAGAATATTATCTCTTCTAAAATCAAGGGAGTTTCCGTTTTTGTGCAAGAGCATCTGATCGTCTTTAAGGGAAAAGACTACTTTTGCGAAACTAATAAGTTTGCCATCTATTTTTGTTTGAGCGTAACATTTCCCACTACTGCTATTAGCCCTGCGCCATTTATAGGATTTTGCAATATCGTAGTCTATTTCGTCAATCAGTATTTGATAGTTGCCACTTAACTTAATTACCGTTTTATCAGAAGTTTCATCAGCATCGTTGGCAGAATTATCGTATTTCTTCATAATCTCATAATAACTGGCTTCTAATTGTTCAAAGCTTAACTCAGGAAAATTGAGTTTTGCTAATTTACCATAGTTTTTAAGTGCCCAAAAATCAGCTACAACTGCCGCTTCTTCCTCAAGATTAAATCTCTTTAATAATATACTGCCTTTCGTGCCTGCGGAAATTTTGACCATCCACTTTTTTTTGTTGGAATTATATTGCACGCCATTGTACCGAGAGAACGTAGATTTTTTGACTTGAGAAATTAAATAATAATATTCTTTTTTATTACAAATCAGAACATTGTCTCTTCTCATATCAAGGCTATCACCATTTTTGCAAAAAATTCTCTGGTCTTCCGTTAATGAAAAAATGACTTTAGAAAAGCTAACGCTTTTACCAGCAACTCTGGTATATGGATAGAATTTTCCGTTATCACATTTACTAAATCTCCAGTTGTAACAATTTGCAGTGTCATAATCTGCTTCATCGACAATTAATTTCTTATCTTCGCTCAATTGAATTACTGGCATATCAAAACTTCCTTTCGGGTTAGGTAATTCTAAAAAAATAACTGGTCAACGGGTGTTTCAAAAAAGCTGATTTACATTTTTTGCATTGCAAAATAATGTTCCTATGTTTGAAGCTTTATAGCTTCATTATTGGGTTGTAGCTATATTGTATATTAGATTATATCATATATACAACTGTAAGTCACTTCATAAGTGGCACAGCAATTAAGGGGCGTATTTAATTATCGTGCATCATATTAAAATTTATTGTATACTTTATTTGATTTAATAGTGTACGTGAACAAGAAATTGACTGTACTGTAGTCTGTTTCGAATTCGGTAAATGGCATTTACCTTTTAGATATAGTATTAATAGGAGTAATTGGTTATGGCTAATTTATAAATGATGATAATCTTCATGTTTTTGGGATAAAGTATTGTAAAAGGGTGCAGACTGCGTGATGTCTGCACTCTTTTATGAGGGAGGTGTTTATCTTCATTTTAGTAAGACCTTGTGTATATCATGAGCCATTCTCCTGGTGAAGGAATTTCTTGAAAAGTTCAGCGGAAAATTCTTCTGAGCACTTCCAAGATAATCAGTGTCAAATATGAGGCTTTGAGGGATTTGTGCCTTGTCTCTAAATATCACTGTACCCTATTGCGGCATCTACATGTATAGGAACTGTAAACCCCGAGTCAGAAGTGCCAACATGATAGCTTCTGATGAACAAATGGCAACCGTACCGTAGGCATTTGGTTAATTAGGATGATGGTAAAGTCTTGAAGCTCTTTGATGGTGTCATCTGTCATTAAATTTCTTTTGTCTTTTATAACTACGATATTGCCTCTTCTACATTTGATCTGGACCAACAAAGAAAACGATATCGTGACTTTGTTTTCAAGGAACAATCACTTCAATTTTATAAAAAATCAAAAAAGTTATTAATCTCTAATATGGAGACGATGTATAAATAGATTCCAATTTGGTTATATGATATCATAATGTATTTTTGTGTTGTAAAATGTTAGATGTAGGAGCTGGTGATGGTGAATTTTGGCGATAAACTAAGAATGCTGAGACTTGAAAAAAATTTAACTCAAAGTGGCTTAGCAAAACATTTAAATGTTTCTAAAGCAAATGTTTCTCGTTATGAGTTGGGTACTCGCCAACCTAATTTTGATACTTTAATTAGCATTTCAGTTTTTTTTAATGTTTCTATCGATTGGCTTCTTGGAAGAAGCACTATTAGGGACTTTTCTAGTATAAATGATAAACCAAGAAATTTTGAGGAAAGTGATTTGAAAATTCTCGAGTTTTTATATGCAAACTCTTATGTTCGTGAAATGCTTGAAAGCATGCAAAAATCAAAAGAAATAAGAGTAAAAATAATAACCAGGATGTGGAAAGAGATTAATATAGACAATTTTGAGTAATTTTTTTTGGACTTAACAGAAAATAATTCTATTTTTGGTACCTGCTATTCTTTAAGGCAGTTAATGTGAAATGTTATTGGGTTATTTAAAACTATAATTTAGATATGTTTGGGAGTTGTAGGAATGAATGATAATCTATGCTTAATTGAAGTGTTAAAAAAGTTAAAAGAGTCATCCAAGGAAGCAGTAGAAAATATACAGTCCTTCAGTACTTTTAAGAAATATATGCATGTTGAGAGAAAAGTTCAGAGAGAACTTAAAGAATTACTTGATAAATGTTTACAATCAACTAAGTCGCAACTCATTTTAGTTTGTGGGGGTGTTGGTGACGGTAAGTCCCACCTTATCTCTTATCTTAAGGAGAAATATCCATACATAGCTTCAAATTTTCAAATTCATAATGATGCAACAGAAAGTTTTGAGCCAAAGAAAACGTCAATAGATACTTTGTGTGATGTGTTAAATGATTTTAATGATGAAAATTTGGTTAATGAAAGATGTAAAAAGCTTATACTTGCAATAAACCTCGGAGCATTGAGTAATTTTATTGACTCGGATTATAAGACTGTATTTTCAAAACTTCGAAATTATGTAATATCTAAAAATATTCTTGATTCAAAAGTAGTTGACAATAGCTTTGATGAAAATAGTAATTTTCAATTTATAAATTTTAGTGACTACCACTTATACAGTCTTGTTCCTGAAGGTACTCGCTCAGAATACATGAAAGAATTATTGAAGAAAATAACAGAAAACAGCTCTAATAATGTGTTTTACCGTGCATATAAAGAAAAGTGCCTGAATTCCTGTATTTGTGCAAACAAGTGCCCAATAAAATTTAATTATGAGTTTTTATCCGATAAGGATAATAAAGATAAGCTGATTCAAATTCTTATTGAAGGCATAGTAAAATATAAATTGATTATATCTACCAGAGCATTTCTTAATTTTATTTATGATTCAATAGTCAATATATACTTTGAATCTGTTCCTTCAGATGAAATAAAAGATAAGATTAGTGCTTTAAGTTTTGAGGAATATATTTCATTTTCAACTCCATATATGTTATTCGAACATAAAGAACTATCCAATATATTTGATATTATATCAAATCTTGATCCAATTAATAGAAGATCAGAAAAGTTGGATGAGATTATTATAAAACTAAATACAATTGACAATATATATTCATTATTTGATGCATATATTGAAATGACTGGATATGCAACTTTAGAGAACATCCTGTCAGATATGAGTTTTATTGATAGCATGAAAGAGAAGAAGGATAAACTAGTAAAGTTATTTGTTCGATTATATAAGTTCAAGCCCAGAATTGATAGTATAGATTTAAATGATAAAATTTATTATGAATTTGTTAAAAATTTGTATTTGCAGAATAAAGGAAATAAATCTAATTTAAAGATTCTTTATAAAAACATAAAAGAGTCTATTTATAAATGGAACGGGGACAGTTCAAACAACACTATAAATCTGTTTATAGGTAGAAATCAGTTAAAGTATAAAATAAGTCAAAAGCATAATATTGAACCTGATGTATCTACATTGAAAGAGAATACGGATTTTGAATTATATAGATTTTTGCCACATCTTTTAATGAAGTTTAAAAAAGATGATTCCAATGAAGGATATGAAATTAGTATTGACTATTTTTTATATTTGTTATTAAAGAAAGTATGTAATGGCTACAGGCCAAATAAGAAAGATAAAGAGAACTTTGTTGGTTTTATGGAGTTTATTGATAAAATTATGTTGTTAGGTGAACAGGAAAATTCGTTGTTATTTGAGGAAAAACTGGGTGAAAATATAACAAGATATTCCTTATCCTTTGATAAGAGTTTTAATGAATACACTTTTACGGAGGTTTAGTATGGAATATAGAATATTAATAGATGAATTTAAAAAAAATTATAAAATTGATGAAACGAGTACGGAACAGGTTAAATTACAACACAACACTGGAAATACTATTGTATTGCTTCCGTTTGTAACAAATTTTAAAAAGGAAAACAAGGATTATATCATTAACTTTAGTGTGGTGTTAGGAGAGCTATCAAGGCTGCTTACAGATAAAAAAATAAAGGGTAAGTTTAGTAAAGAAATCTTGATAAATAAGCTTATTGAAAAGGTTAACTTTGATAATGAGCAAAAAAAATCTTCTTTCATAGACATAATTAATAATCTTTTTTTTGATAACAATGATAATTTACAGATATTTCACCCTAAAGTATGTAATTATATAACGGCGGAAAAATCTTATGTCCATAAGAAAATTGGTCAGTTTATTTTTAATGTATTAAGTTCAGGAGAAACAAAGGAAATTCTCAAAGATAAATTTTATACTAAACCACAAAATTTATTATATAAGCTTATGCTTGAGTCCCTTCCGGACCTTAATGAGGAGAGTAGCAAATTTGAGCCTAATAAGTATAAGGTATATACGCCTTTTATATCTAAGTTGTTTCAAAAAGACCTAAAAACTATGATTGAAGATACCCGGTTTTTTGTAGATGATTTTGAAAAGCTTATAAAGTATTATTACTTTTTCTACGTTTCACAACTAATACTAAAATTAAACGAAATGTTTGATGCTGATGTAAGTTGTGCCAATGAATTATATTTTAATCTTGATACTGAAAGTACTTCAAGAACAAGGACAAGCTATATGAAAGGATGGGAAGTACTTAAAGGTAATTGGAAAGTTTTGTTTCCGCATATAAATTGTCTGGAAATCTTGAATCATAGGCGAAATGAAAGTAAGGGACCATATTCTTACTTAGAATTAAAAAAGATAATCTGTGAGTTGGATAATCAAGAATTAATAGCATTAGATGAAGAGATAAAGGAGATTATCAAACTTTATAAATTCTGCATTGGCGATGTTGTTTGGGAGGAAATGAATCCTGTTGAAGGTAAGTATTCTAATCCTGTATTAAATAGGATTTATGAATTATATAAAAGTATTTATTTTCAATTTACTTTACAAAGAACGGAACGATGCAAAAACTATTTTGAATGGTTTGAAGAGTTCTGTAAAGCTAATTTTCTAAAAATTCGTGGGCAGCTTGGATATACATTGAATATCACAGAAGAATATCTTGTTTTTATAACAAAGTTATGTATTCCAAAAGGTGATAAACTGAGGCTCAACCTTTTATTTAAGGAATTTGAACACAGGGGTATTTGGTTTGATAGAGATTCAAAATATAAAATAGTTGAAATTTATGAAAAACTAAATATTCTTGAGAAAAAAAGTGATAGCGGGGATGCTCAATATGTCAAATCAATTTTATAAATATCTTACTAAAAAAATAGTTTCTTTTTTCTCCTCAAGGCAGTTGAAGAGTGGAGATAGGTTTAGCATACAATTTGAAAATGAATTTCAAGTTAGGGAACTATATAATACATTGTTACAATATCCAAATGTAGAAAAGTTTGAATATTATAATGAAGACGGGATATTAACTTATGAAACATTTTGCATCATAACAGATGGATTAAGGATAATAGTTAGTGCTACTATTGACGGGATCCAGCCTGATTTTATGACATTGTTAAGAAATAAAGTTGGAACTGAAGGACAGTTTATAAATACATGTATATTGTTTATTCATCATACTACGTTAGATAGCTTAATAAAAGGTGCTGAGAGTCTTCATAAAGAGGGTATGCCCATAAATATTAAAACTGTTGTCGGAGATATAAATAAAGTAATACATAACTCTAGATTAAGTAAAACAGATAAACTTTTGATGGAAAGAGTGCTTGAGCATAAAAATAAGGAAATATTTGATGATGCTTCATCAATATTCGAATATGAATACCTGCTAAATGCCATACAAAATAGTACGCTTACTTATGAAAACTACATAGATTTCGGTTTGTTTTATGATGCTGATCTTGATACAGTACCTGTGGCTCAAGCAAAAGAGAGGATTAAATTAAATTTCTTCCTGTTTTCAACTGTTGATAAAATTCATAAGTATGGAAACCCTGATGAGGATTTAGAAAAATTCTTTGATGATAAAGGTATTGAGAAGCTTAAAGCAAAAGATTGGGAAAAAACAGACTTCAGATATGTTGTGGATTCGTATGAAAATAAAAAGAATGCTTCTGTTATTGGATATATTGAAAAAGAAAAGAAATTAACAGAAGAGGGATTAGTGTATTGGGAAAGGCCGGAAGCTGAATCAAAAGCTAAATCAAGGATTAGAAATATTACAATTTTTAATCGTGAAAGGCTTGAAAAAATTGCGATTGAATTTAACTTTGATGACTATACTAAAAGTCAATATATAATTGATGATGATAAGAAGATTTCAAGTTCATCACAGGCTGGTAAGAAAATACGAACAATAATTAATCACAGTGTTGGAAAGACAACTTTTTGTAAGGTTACATATAAAGATGAGGATGTAAAGTATGAATTTAGGATAGCTGTGGTTGAGTGTACCGAAAATATTTTATCAGATATTAAATCCTGTTATACAGTGAATTATATAAAATCTAAAGATAGATTTATAGCGATAAATACAGATGATGATAAATTGGTTTTAAACCCAAAAGCAATACAGCCAATTGAAGAAACAATTAAAGAGTATTGCGTAGATGTTCAATTACTGTCAGAAAACCAATCATTAACATTGATTAAGGAACTGGATGAACAGGATAATGAACACGAATTTATCAGAATACAGCTTGATTATTGCAATTCAGTGATACCATTAGCGTTAAGAGAGCAGATTGAAAAGCCTGATGAAATAACAGGCATAAAGGCTTGGAAATTAAAAAGAGAGCATAAACTTAATTTTGAGTACAAGGATAATAATAAATTTGTGCATGGAACAAAAGAGTATTATGCTAAGAAAGATTTCAAATATCACATTGATTTGGAATTGAAAATTATTGAAGATGAAGGTTTATATTTCATAGAAAATGATGAAAGAAAAATTGAGTCTGAAGAAATAAATATTGATAGTGAGTTAAGAAAGCTATATTTGGATTTAATTAAATACTATAAGGTTAGAGGTTTATTGCCTAGCTTGACATATATGGATGGTGCTTTAAGAGTATTGTCTGTTAAGTATGTATCAAAATTTATTGAACTGGTCAGTGACATTCAAGATAGTGTTCCGTTAAATTCTTCACAAAGGGATTTGATTAAATTAGGTACAATTGAGAGGACAATTGAAGAAAAAGAAATAATATTTACTCCGTTACATCCTTTAAATGTAGCATATCAGGTAGTTTTAAATGATGTAATCGGTAATGATGAAATAGACGACAACTACTTGAAAAGGTTAAGTCCGATCAATCTTTTACCATATATAAACAGTGATTATGATAAAATCTATAAACCTATTGAACAGCAAGTTGCTCCGGAATGGAGTTATTATGTGAATTATAAGATTCCAAGATATAAAGGATCTAGAGCTTATGTTGCAAGGCTTGCAAAAGATAAGATAAGTGAATTTGTAGAGCATTTTTCATACTTATTTATAAATAATAGTAGTCCAATAATATTAAAACTCATAAATTTGGGCGATTGTAAAGAAATTCTACAAGGAATAATTGAATACTATTTAAGTGAACTAAATAGTAAAAAGAAACTTAAAGAGTTATTACCAATTAGTTTGTATATTTATAGTGAAGGAAATACTACTAATGTTTTTGAAGAGATATCATTTTACAATGATACTCAACAAGTAAAAGATGAATTTGGAATAAGATTAGACAGTGATATTTATACAGAAGAAGAGATTCTTAATATATTTAGAGAAAAAGTTCATTTTTATATGAAGGATAACTCTTGCCAGGATTATGAGTATTGTCATATTGCTTTTTACCAAATGGATCATCACGTAAAAGAGACTTATGGTAAAATGGCAGATATTAGTTCAGGCGTATCATTAGATGGTTTAATGTCAGGGGTACCTTCTGTATATATTGGTGATTCATATAGGACAGGTTTTGGAACTAAATTTATGAGTGAAAACAATAACATTTTGCTTGACCTGTCTGTGAAACTGAACTCATTGGCGAGAACAGCAAGAAAGCTTGATCCATATAATCATTCGGAATGTATTATAACAGCAATATCAGAAAAGGATAAGAAATCTCTAGATCAAGTGTATAACACGTCTCATTGGGTGACTTTTATTGAACCTAAAGTTGATTTGAACTTTTTTAAGCCTGAAGATGAAGCAAATGACTTACTAATTATTCATTATAGCGATCAGTACACTTCATCAAGTGGTTATGATGCTATAACTGTTACAAGAAGGTCAAAGCAATATCAGGCTATCATAGAGGAATATTTGTTACAAAAAAATCTAACTGTACACGAAGGCGAAATAACTAAAGTTATAGATTTATTTAATGCATTAAATGGAGATTGGCTTCTTAGGATGATTTCTTATAATAATCACTTTCCAAAGGAAAAGTTGAGTATTTTGTCAGCTGTAAAGATAAGTCTGGCTTATTTTTTTCATCCAGATATAATATGGATTCCTGTGTCTTTAGAGGAAATATTGAGAATTTCCGGTGGAACTGGATTGTCAAAAGGGGATGGATTATTTTCTGCAAAATCATTGGGGGTAAAAGGAAGATTAAGCGATGATATATTGCTAATTGGAATACAAGAGAAAGACGATAAAATTAAAGTTCATTATTACCCGATAGAGGTCAAAATTGGCGAAAATGAAGCTAATGTTATAAATAAGGCAGTAGAACAGGCTCAAAAAACAAGAAACTTGCTGGATGAAAAGTTAAATGACAGTAAATATATAAGTGTTTTATACAGGAACTTTCTTATTCAATTAGCTATAGTAAGTGCAGAAAAAATGAAACTGTATGATATATGGCCTCAACAGAATTGGGATAAGATTATTAATAGTTCAGTTAGGATGAAGCTTTTAAATAATGATTATGATATAAGCAATGAATTGGATTGGTTTATTGGTCGAGGGGCTGTATTATCATTTAAAAAGCATGCTTATGATAGAACTATGAAAATGCAGGATGATATTCGGGTTATAACTTTAATTGAAAATGACGGATACACAAATATTCTTAAGGATATGGAAAATCTGAAAGAATACTATGTGAATGGTACCTGTGATTTAAGTCAGGATGAAATGCTTATAAATAAATATAAAGCCAGTAATATATCTGAAGATGAGGTTCAAACAGAGACTAATATTAGCACCAACTCTGATGCCGAGACTATAACAACTGCTGTAGAAGAAGTTATATCTGAAACTAAAAAAGAAATACCAGTTAAGAAAGAAGAAATGAAAATATTATTTGGGCATTCAAAGCTTGATAATATTCCAGTTTATTGGTATCCAACATCAACTCATAAAGTAATGCATACCAATACTGGTATTATTGGAACAATGGGAACTGGAAAAACTCAGTTTACAAAATCATTAATCACGCAGTTATATACTAATTCTGTTAATAATGTGAACGGAACAAAAATTGGAATAATAATTTTTGACTATAAAGGTGACTATATAAAACCTGACTTTGTAGAGGCTACAAATGCCAAGGTATATAAATTGTTTAATTTGCCGTATAATCCTTTGGCTTTATTCCTGACGGATAATCCTAAACCACTATTACCTTTACATACTGCAGATAATCTGAAGGAAACTATTTCAACGGCTTTTAATCTGGGACATGTCCAGAAGAATTCATTAAGAGAATTAATACTTGAAGCTTACAAAAAAAGAGGTATCGATATTAGCGATGAAAGTACTTGGAATAGATTTCCCCCTACTATTGAGGATGTTTATTCAATATATAAAGATAGGGAGAATGTTAAAGAAGATAGCTTATATAGTGCTTTAGCTGATTTGTCATTGTT
Source organism: Bacillota bacterium (assembly GCA_023398495.1). Lineage (GTDB taxonomy): Bacteria > Bacillota > Clostridia > Acetivibrionales > Acetivibrionaceae > Acetivibrio. The sequence continues at coordinate 1,714 of JAEWSG010000213.1, read as the reverse complement.
TAGGATTTTTGAATCCGATCCATCAAAAACCAAACCGCTTTTTGAAATAATTGATGGCGTGACTGTAATTGACTTATCTGGAAATAATGAAACCATTCAAAATCTTGTAGTTGCTGTTACTTTGGATATATTTTATAACCAAATGCAGGTTACTGGTCATAGTGTAATTGATGGCAATTATCGAGAAATTACAAAGATGATATTGGTCGATGAGGCAGATAACTTTTTAAGCAAGGATTTCAGAGCTATAAAGAAGATTATGAAGGAAGGAAGAGAGTTTGGTGTTGGGACAATTCTTTCTACTCAGTTATTAAGCCATTTTTCAACAGGCGATAACGAATATGAGAATTATATTTCAACTTGGGTAGTGCATAGGGTGACTGATGTAAGTAATAAGGATGTTAGGTATATTTATAATACCCAGTCGAAAGCTGAGGAAGATAGTATTTTAAATAAGGTTAAGCAATTGGAGAAGCACAATAGTATGGTTAAGTTGGATGGTAAGGTAGAACCAGTTTTAATTAAGGATAAAGCTTTTTGGGAATTGGTGAATAAATGATATTTAGAAGAATTATTGTGGGGGTTTATTGCTTATGACTACATCAAACTTTATAAATGACTGTATAAGTGATGCAGATTATTTAGGATATTTACCTTATATTGAGGCTTTTGAGTATTTAATATGTAATCACAATAATCTTATGAGTCTACCAATTGTTTTTGGTATACATGGAAAATGGGGAGTAGGTAAGTCGACTTTTATGAACTTGGTAAAAGAACGTTTAGACAAAACCAATAAGTTCTTTACTATTGACATGAACCCTTGGGAGTACGGAAATGATAATAACTTTGTAGCTACATTCTTAGCAAAATTGTATAAGACAGTTGAGTATGATTTGTGTAACGAGGAGAAGAAACAACCCGATAGATTGGCGTCATTATTCAAAGCTATTGTTAAACCTCTAAAAATTACATCAGACTTTAAGTTAGCCAAGGTTGAGTACGATTTTTCAAAATTAAGTTTTGAGAGTCAAAAGCAAATTGTTGATGAATATATATCTGAAAGTTATGCTTTAAAAGAAACAATCAAATTTATATTAGATGCAGAGATTTTTTCAACAAAAAAAGTAGTGGTTTTTGTTGATGATGTTGACCGATGTCCTACTGAAAAGGTTATGGAAGTAATTGAATCCATTAAATTAGTGCTTAATTCAGAAAATTGTATATTCTTCTTGGGCTGTGACAAGGAGTATCTAGAAAATGCATTAAATGTAAAATATAAAGACTTTTTACGATTCATTGAGGAAAGTGAAACACCTTCGGAAAAAGGTCAAGAGTACAAATTACGTAATAGTTTTAAAAATTTCTCCAGAGAATATTTGGAGAAGATTATTCAAGTTCCATTTAATATTCCTTCATTAAACGAGAAATCAATAGAGACTTATATTGATTGCATCCTAAACTCAAAAGTAGTATCAAGAGAAGCACAAATTGATTATAATTGTGATTACTATAAAGAATTTAAAAAGTTTTTACCACAGAAATTGTTATCTAAATTGTTTGAAGAAGTAAATATTAATCCAAGAATGGATACGCTATGTTTATAGCCTACCACCTAAAAACCAAGAATTCTAAATTATCGCTATCATAAACTCTACCACATGAAACCCTTTAGTATCAAGTGGCTTATATCACACCTAGCTTCAACGACCTT
>JAEWSG010000185.1 GCA_023398495.1 Bacillota bacterium | reverse complement strand
AAAGACTTTTGAAAATAAGATAGGCTATAATACAGTAAACTATTTACAGAAAGACTTGTTTTGGACAAGTGAGCCATATAAGTTTGATGTAGTTCGCTGGATGTGTCACCAGGACGTGGATGATTCCTTATATGGTTGGACAGCAGTACCGGGACGATATAAAAGGACTTTTTCACAGCAGAACAGTGGGCTTTTAAGGTGGACACCATCAAGTACGATGAAAAATGATTACAAAAGAAGCCGTGAAGCTGCAAGAAATATGGATTACAGAAAAACTGAATACGACAAGGCGGTTTTTGCATCGGATATAAAGTTTAAGGATGTGGATTACCCAATAAAAGCAGGGTATTATTTCAATCCGACAGGTACGTATACATTTACAGTTGAGACAGTTACATATAAGACAACAAAGGATGAAACTAAAGATCACAAAGATCTTGTACAGGCGGTTACAGATTCCTTCCGCTATGAGACTGATTTGATGTATATAAACAGAAATAAGGAACCGGTAAATCTACAAAACGAACCCATATATAAAAGCGGAAAAAGCTATGAAAGACGTTTGGCAGCATTGACAGCAAAAGATCCTACAGGGGTTGATGGAGTGAAAATGCTGATGGTTGAGAAATCAGGCTATACTAAAGATTGGGAGGAAATTAAACACAGCGAGAAAAGTGGTGAATTTACCCACGAATACCTGAAAGAAATACTTGAGGGATATGAAGAGTCAGGGACGGTTGGAAGCAAGGACAAATATAAATACAGGGAATATATTAAAGACGGACAGAATCTATATAAAATAACTGAAAAAACAGCAGTGACTATTAAAATTAATCCTGATAACACAAAAGTATATACTTACATAAACATGCCGGATGGCAAATACAGAATTGCCGCTTGGATTGGCGATGTTAAGCTCTCTGACACAAACAATGCATATAAAAGCCTTGGTGTCATAAAGGGTATATACAATTTTGATGTAATTGAAGTAGAGGTGAACGGTACGATTTATGATGATCAGAATGCGGTAATAGGCAATTAAAGTTATAAGAAGTGACTATGTTAAAAAGGATTTACTTCAAAAACTGGAGTAAATCCTTTTTAGAACTAAAATATATAAAAAATCTCGATAAAATCTGCGGGATTATTATGTTTAAGGTGTTCTGTTAAATAGAATACATTAGCTACAGAATCCTACTTTAAAAATTTCTCTAAATCTTCCAATGATTCTATTTCAAAAATATTATCAAAAATACTATTTATAATTTTTTTATCATTAGTTTGTTGGATTTTTTTTGCAATTTCATTAGGCAAACCAGCAAATTTTTTATTAAGGATTTTTAAAAGTGATAATATTTCACCTTCTTCAATACCTTCTTTTTTGCCTTCTTTTTTACCTTCTTTTTTGCCTTTTTCTTCCCATTTTTTATTAAGATTAAACTTCATAACGACCTTATCAAGAGCTTCCATCTCTTCGTTTGAAAGTTGTCTGGCCATATTATACACCTCCATAATCTGCATTAAATTTGATGCTGTTACTGTTTCAAAAAGTAGTTCGCACATGCCGTTTTTTGGATTTTTGGAACATTCCTGTATTAGCATGGATATTTCTTCTTTTATATTCATCCTTGTTGTCAATAACCTTATGTATCTGTTTTGTCTCTTTGGCAGTTCATCGACAACTATAAATTGGGATAAGATATCATCTAAATATACTTCCAACTTCCAACACAATAATACCATATCATAGAAGAAGCTTGCAATCAAAGAGTTATAATACCATTAAATTAGATGTTTTTGAAATGTAGAGAGAAGGTTGAATAAGTGTGTACAGTATTTTGAACGTATTCACAGAGGTCTTTTAAGTGAAAATTGATGGTACTTATTATGTCTTGTAATTTGGTAAATTAAAGTAGTATAATGATAAAAAGCTTTAATTTTGGAATGTACTTAAAATATATGCACTTTTGAGGTAAATAAAAATAGCTGGTGACAGAGTTTTAAATTTGATTTTTTCAAAGATGGTTTTTCAATAAGTATAAAGAAGATATTCCTTTAATAATTGAAATGGAGAGTTACAAATGATAACAGGAGAGTTAAAGAATAAAATTGATAGTTTGTGGGACATTTTTGCTGCGGGAGGATTGACCAATCCACTTGATGTTATAGAGCAAATCACTTACCTGATGTTTATCAGGGATTTAGATGATGTTGATAATATTAAATCAAAAGAAAGCATAATGCTTGGAACGCCATTTAATAGTATATTTGAGGGTGAATTTCAGGTTGGTAATAAGAAAATTGATGGCAAACAGTTTAAATGGTCGTCATTTAGAGATTTTCCGGCAGCTGATATGTATGAAATAATACAGCTGGGTGTATTTCCGTTTATCAAGGGATTACATGCTGACAAGAATAGTGCGTATTCAAAATATATGGGAGATGCCTTATTAAAAATAGAAACCCCTCAGTTGCTTTCTAAGATAGTAGATTCATTAGATGAAATATATGAATTGGTAAAGAAGGATCAGAAAAAAGATGCAAAAGGCGATTTGTATGAATATTTACTGTCAAAGATTTCTACTGCCGGACGAAATGGGCAGTTTAGAACTCCAAGGCATATTATCCGAATGATGGTTGAGATAATGGCACCAAAGCCAGAGGATACCATTTGTGACCCTGCATGTGGTACAAGTGGATTTTTGGTTAGTGCAGGTGAATATTTGAAAGAAAAGTATCTTGAAGATATATTTATGAATGCAAAAAACAAAGAGCATTACAACAATGAAATGTTTACCGGATATGATATGGACAGGACGATGCTTCGTATCGGTGCAATGAACATGATGACCCATGGAATTGAAAATCCTAATATTGAGTATAGAGATAGCCTTTCAGATCAAAACAGTGATGTAAATAAGTACTCCATCATACTGGCAAATCCGCCGTTCAAAGGCAGTCTGGATTATGATATTGTTTCGACGGATTTATTGAAGGTTACAAAAACCAAGAAAACTGAATTGCTATTTTTAACGCTGTTTTTACGTATGCTTAAGGTTGGAGGCCGTTGTGCCTCAATTGTTCCCGATGGGGTATTGTTTGGTTCATCAACAGCTCACAAGGATATCCGTAAGGAGATAATAGAAAATAATCGTTTGGAAGCGGTTATTTCCATGCCAAGTGGTGTATTTAAACCTTATGCCGGAGTTTCAACAGGTATTTTGATTTTTACCAAAACCGGACATGGTGGAACTGACAAGGTTTGGTTCTATGATATGCAGGCAGATGGGTTTAGTTTGGATGATAAGAGAACTCCAGTGGAACAAAATGATATTCCGGATATTGTAGAACGTTTTCACAATCTTGCGAAGGAAGAGGGAAGAGAGAGGACGGAAAAGAGCTTCTTTGTGGGCAAGCAGGAGATAGTGGATAATGGGTATGATTTGTCTATTAATAAGTATAAGAAGGTTGAGTATGTGGCAGAGGAGTATCCTGAGCCGTTGGAGATACTGAGGGAGATACAGGAGATGGAAGTGCAGATTACCGAAGGTTTGAAAGAACTGGAGGGATTGTTGGGTGAGTGAGTGGAAAAAGGTTAGTTTAGGAGAGCTTGCGGAGATTAATCCATCAAAAAATCAACTTATTTCTGCGTTGGTAGGGAAAAATATATCATTTGTTGGAATGGCTGATGTATCTGAAAGTGGAGAAATCAATACAGATAATATTAAAAGCTATGAAGAAGTTAAAACTGGTTATACATATTTTCAAGAGAATGATATACTATTTGCAAAAATTACGCCTTGTATGGAAAATGGAAAGGGAGCAATAGCTAGAAATTTGCACAATGGTTTGGCAGCTGGATCAACGGAGTTTCATATAGTTCGTGTAAATCCTAGTTTGGCAGATACACAATTTATTTCAAAGATTCTTGTGTCTGAAATTCTGCGAAAAGAAGCAGAAAAAAGGATGACTGGAAGTGCAGGACAGAAACGTGTGCCAAAGGAATTTTTAGAAAATTATAAAATACCATTACCACCAATAGAAGAACAAAAGAAAATTGCTGAAATATTAGATAAGTCAAGTAATTTGATTTCTCTTCGAAAGAAGCAAATTGAAAAGTTGGATATGTTAGTTAAAGCTAGATTTTTAGAAATGTTTGGTGATCCAACTACAAATCCTAAAGGTTTTACAAAAAGGCGATTGGCGGATGAATGTGATATTGTTACTGGTAATACACCATCTCGTCAAGTGTCTTCTTATTATGGGAATTATATTGAATGGATAAAATCTGATAATATTAACACACCTTCCGTTTATTTAACAACAGCAACAGAGTATTTATCGAAAGAAGGATTGATGGTTGGTAGAAGTGTTGAAGCAGGAAGTATTCTAATGACTTGCATTGCAGGAAGCCTCAGTTGTATTGGAAATGTTGCAATTGCTGATAGGAAAGTATCATTTAATCAACAAATTAATGGAATAGTACCTAAAAAAAATAATGTGTGGTTTATGTTTGAACAATTTGAATTGTCAAAAGCATATATACAAAGTACAATAAATATGGCATTAAAAGGGATATTAAGCAAAGGACAATTATCTGAATTGGAGTTTATATTTCCATCAATAGAATTACAGAGTGATTATGGTAATTTCGTTCAACAAGTTGAAAAACAAAAAACACAATTACAGAAAGGCCTTGAAAAACTAGAACTGACTTACAAAGCACTAATGCAGCAATACTTCAATTAAGGGGAGTGCTAGAGGATGACTAAGTTTGATTTTCTTAAGACAGAATCTAAATTTGCTCCGTTTGCAGATGTAGCTATTTCTGCTGAAAAAGTATATACCATTGATTACGCTATCTCTGTGCTGAATTGTAGGCGTGCAATGGAGTTTGCAGTCAAATGGTTACATAGTGTCGATAGCTCATTGGAAATGCAGTATTAGGATGAATTAGCGACTTTGATGAGTACTGATAGCTTTAAGGGTGTTCTTAGGCCTGATATATATAAGAGGATGAGTGAGGTATGGAAGAATTATTAGTTTATGCAATTTTGTTATATGAAGAAATAATAACAGAAGAAGTATATGAAAATAGGCTTAATGAAATGTTTATTGAAGATTGCAATAATGAGATTCTGTTGCATTTAGAATGGGAAAATAATTTTAAGAATGCAATTTCATTTATAAGGACAAATGTCGATTATGATAATTTCAATCACAAGATATTCGGGAAGGCTTTGATGGGTCTACTAAAAAAGTATTATTCTGATTGCAATGATATTAACTTATTTGGATATAAAATGTATTCTTTGTGGGAGAGTCTCCCCGGAAATATACAAGACATAGAACCATTTTGGACATTATCTTATGCAGACGATCCTTTATCGTGGAAAGACGAAATGCAATCAAGAGAATTATATGAAAAAGCATTCAATTACTACGAAGAATGAGTTTTTAGATATTTACTTGTATTAAAATTATAGCAAAGGAATCACTTGATGAAATAAAAATTGCTTTACAGCAAGGACTTGAAAAACTAGAACTGACTTACAAAGCACTAATGCAGCAATACTTCAATTAAGAGGAGTGTTAGCGTATGACTAACTTTGATTTTCTTAAGACAGAACCTAAATTTGCTCCGTTTGCAGATGTAGCAATTTCTGCTGAAAAAGTATTTCCTATTGATTATGCTACCTCTGTGCTGAATTGTAGGCGTGCAATGGAATTCGCAGTCAAATGGATATATAGCGTTGACAGCTCATTAGAAATGCCGTATCAAGATAAATTAGCGACCTTGATGAGTACCGATAGCTTTAAGGATATTGTTGGGCCGGATACATTTAAGAGGATGGATTATATACGCATCATAGGAAATAATGTAAATCACAATCTGAAAAATATCACTAAGGATCAAGCTAAATTAGCCATACAGAATTTATTTGTATTCATGGATTTTGTGGCATATTGCTACGCTAAGGACTATACCGAGAATACCTATAATGAGAAATTACTTGAACAGGTAGAATTAGAGCAGATTAAGGAAATACCAGAAGTAGATGTTGAAAAGTTAATCAAAGAAAATGCCAATCTAAAAGAGCAGTTAACTGCCAGAAGAGAAGACAGAGAAAATACATACGTCCAAAAGCCACTGGAATTAACAGAATTTGCAACACGTAAAGCATACATTGATATAATGCTTACTGATGCAGGCTGGGAACGTGGCAAGAATTGGATTGATGAATATCTGATCGAAGAAATGCCAAATCGTTCCGATTTTGGAAAAGCCGATTACGTATTGTTTGGCGAAGATGGCAGACCTTTAGCTGTTATAGAAGCTAAGAAAACTTGTGTTGATGTTTCAAAAGGACGGCAGCAGGCGGTTCTTTATGCAAATTATTTAGAGAAGAAATTTAAACGCAGGCCTGTTATATTCTTAAGTAACGGCTTTGACACGAGAATCTGGATAGACGGGAAAGAAGGGTACCCGGAGAGGCCCGTATCGGGAATATATTCAAAACGGGATTTGGAAAAGTTATATAATATAATGTCCATGAGGACACGATTGGATAATATCAAAATACAAGATGTTATCACTGACAGATATTATCAAAAAGCGGCTATAAAAGCTGTTTGTGAAACCTTCGATGATCAGAATCGAAGAAAGGCACTTCTTGTAATGGCGACCGGTAGTGGAAAGACAAGGGTGGCCATTTCTATAGTTGATGTGTTGATTCGTCACGGTTGGGTAAAAAATGTGCTCTTCTTATCAGACAGGACTAGCCTTGTTACCCAGGCAAAAAGATCATTTCACAATCTATTGCCCGATTTATCCCTTACAAACCTATGTGAAGAAAAAGATAATGTAAATGCTAGAGCGGTTTTTTCTACTTATCAAACAATGATAAACTGTATTGACGATACAAAGGATGAGGATGGAAGCAAGCTGTTTACCTGCGGACATTTTGATTTGATTATAGTGGATGAAGCTCATAGAAGTATTTACAATAAATATAAAGATATCTTTACCTATTTTGACGCCATGCTTATAGGCCTTACTGCTACCCCAAAAGATGAAATTGAAAAAAGTACATATCGTATTTTTGAATTGGAGGGTGGTGTGCCAACTCATGGATATGAACTGGAACAAGCAGTAGAGGATGAATATTTAGTGAATTTTTGTGTGGCTGATACGGAATTAAAATTTATGCAGTCTGGCATTTCGTATAATGGCCTTTCGGATGAAGAAAAGGAAGAGTATGAAGAAACCTTTACGGCAGAAGATGGATCGTTACCCGACAGAATTCAGAGTTCTGCATTGAATGAATGGCTATTTAACAAAGATACAATGCGTAAAGCACTATATACGCTTATGACTTATGGCCTCAAAGTGGACTATGGAAATAAAATAGGAAAGACAATTATATTTGCAAAAAACCATAACCACGCTGAAGAAATTTTAAAAGTATGGAACGAGGAATACCCCAATTACCCACAGCATTATGCAAGAGTGATTGATAATTATACTAATTATTCTCAGAGTTTGATTGACGATTTTTCATCTCCTGAGAAGATGCCTCAAATAGCTATATCGGTTGATATGTTGGATACTGGTATTGATATACCTGAGATTTTAAATCTTGTGTTCTTTAAACCTGTCATGAGTAAATCAAAGTTCTGGCAGATGATAGGGCGTGGAACCAGACTTTGTCAGGGATTGATAGACGGAAAAGACAAAGAGCGTTTCTATATTTTTGATTTCTGCGGGGTGTTTGACTTTTTTGGTGTAAACAAAAATGGTAAAGAAACCGGTTTGGTAGGTTCATTGCAAGAAAGGCTATTTAATATACAGGTCGAGCTGGCATATAAATTACAAGACTTGGAATACCAAACAGAGGATTTGATAGCTTTTAGAAAAGAATTAGTACAAAATCTGGTGGGCACGGTAAATGAACTGAATCGAGAAAATTTTGCAGTAAAGCAGCATTTGAAATATGTAGATGGATATAGCAAAATAGAAGATTATAATGCTTTGACTTACGAAACGACTTTGCAGTTAGCAGAGCATATAGCACCATTAGTGCTTCCTGACAAAGATGATATTTCAGCACTTCGGTTTGACAGTTTAATGTTTGGACTTGAATTAGCCTATTTGTTAGGAAAGAAATACAAAAAGGCAAGAACTGACTTGAATAAAAAGTTATCAGCATTAGCTGGATTTGCTACTATTCCTGAAATATCAGCTCAGAAGGAGTTTATTGAAAAATTACTGCATACTGATTATATAGACAATGCCGGAATCAATGAGTTTGAGGCTATAAGGACAAAACTACGTGATTTGATGAAGTATATCAAGCATGACAAGCGTGTGAATTATATAACGGATTTTAAAGACGATATTATTTCTATAAATTGGCGTGAGTACGATCTTTCAAATGATGATTTAGCAAACTATAAAGCTAAGGTAGAGTATTATTTGAAGAAACATGAAGATGTTTTAGCGATTGCAAAGATTAAAACTAATAAACCGTTAACAGAGAGCGATGTTGCGGAATTAGAGAGAATTCTTTGGAAGGAAGTTGGAACAAAACAGGACTATGAGAAAGAGTATGGAGATACTCCTCTTGGTGAATTGGTGCGTTCTGTTGTAGGGCTTTCAATGGAAGCTGCCAATGATGCCTTTTCACAATATTTAGAGGATGTTAATTTAAACAGCATGCAGATTAATTTTGTGAAAAGAATTGTATCTTATGTTGTTAAGAACGGTATGATGAAGGATTTAAGCGTTCTTGGAGAAGCACCGTTTAATGAAATGGGTAGCGTAGCAGAGATATTTGATGATATGAGTGTTTGGATTGGGATACGTAAGGTCATTGATGATATTAATAAGAATGCTGATGTGGCCTAGATATGCGTTAACTAATGACACTGATGTCACCGATAATGACACTGATAGGAAATTCTTTATAAGCTTATTTTTACATTTATTAAGTTGGCGATTAAATACAAGATATACAATTAACGACTTGAGTTAGGGTGAATTGACATGAAAAAAATAGTTCTTGTAGCACTAATTGGGCTGTTGCTGTTTACAGCGTGTGATGAAAATACAAAACAAACAGACAGTAAAACAGAGCCTACGATGACAGCTAAGGCTCAGGACGATGTAATGAGACTTGATGATATTGAAATATCCAGTATAAAAATTAAAAATTTAAGTACCAACAATGAGACAATCCTTATAAAAGATGGCATTATCAAAGAGTTTTGCAGCTTTCTCAACGGAATGAAATATAAAAAAACCGATGAACAATGGGGGATGACTTATGAGGCAGAAATCTTAATTAACGGGGAGACGGCTCTTAAAATTAATTTGGCTGCAAGAGCAGTTAGTGTTAGTAGGAAAGTAATGCTTGGTGATACCGTCATCGAAAAGGGAATTTATGAGGCTGAGGATTGGATAGAAAGACACGTTGAGAAATTTTATGAAGGCACTGTTTTAGACCCTCAGCACATTGAAGCTTCTGCAAAACTTACTATGCCTGAAGAAGCGGTCAGAGTAGAGCTGAGTGACATGGGAAGCAGTAAGATAAACCAATACGAAGTACAAACCAAATTACTTGATTTTGTGAAGTTAAACTTTTCCGGTCAGAAATTTGAACTTGTGGAGAATAAAAGGGTATTTGACTTTGACCAAATAGAGAAACAAAGGCTGGATATGCTAAAAAAGTGCAGAGCAATAATCATCGAATATCCTGATGGTTATGTAAGTGTTGAATCTCAAAATAATTACAATGAAATTATTTCTGCTTCAAATGTTACCTTGATAGAGCTAGCTGAAAAAACCGGGACTTATCAGCTGTTTACCGACAGGATGATAATTGATATCAAAGCCCAAGAGCAATTTGTAAAGGGCTTTAATGAAGTTTTTAATGCTAATAAAGTGTCAAAGGTTTTGAAACCGGATGAGATTGAAGCACTATTTAACGAAAAGAAACCGTATTACATGGAATACATCAGTAAAAACCTTGGTATAGAAGACTGGTATGGAAGAGAACCTCAAGAATTGGAAAAACGTAAAATAAATCTGGATAATAAGGGTGAACCTTATGAGGTGTTAGGTTTCTATAATGGATTTGACTTGAGGCTTTTGTGCTTTAAAGGGGATAAGTATGTTGATTATATAGATTTCGGAGGCAGACAGGCTGGAACTGAGTATCGTTTGGAAAAAGTCGGAGATAAAATATTTATTGCCGGTAAAAGCTGTAAGGGATATGGGACTGGTGAAGCCAGATATTTTGAGGACTGGTATATATTGAATGACCAAGGTAAAAAACTTGTTATAAGCTTTCCCTACGATGTTTATTCTCAACCACCTTATGGAGGCTATTCCTTAAAAGCAAACAGCATTAAATTGACAGATGGTAGTGATGCCAATCTGGCAGTAGATTATAGCGTTACAAAGTATTATTTGCTGAATCTTGATAATTCTGATGAATATGGACAGATAAGTGTGGAGGGGACAAAGAAGGTTGTATTTAAATGGGATGATGAAAAGTCTGCTTTTGTATCCGAATATGTTCCGGATGAAAGAGGCGTGACAGAAATCTCACCAGAAAATAAGGATATAACTGAAAAGTGTACCATCATACTGAAAGAGAAATACAAACAACTCAATGGCATAGTTGAATCAATTGCTGAAGAAAGCGATATAAACAGGAAAGGAAATATGAAAGAGTCACTAATATACTTCTTAAACGATTGCGACGATTGTGAAGAAAAGTCGACACTGCTTGAATTGCTGAGTAAAATTTGAAAAACTGTAAAAAAGCCTGAGGGATCATCCTTCGGGCTTTTTTACTGGCATTACCTCGCATGCTCTAGAAATTAATTCTGTTACGAGGCACTAGAAAAACACACTGTATAAAATTATATTTTCTCAATTCTATCCTTCAATGCGGCAAATTTATCACTTAGCTCCGGACTTAAGTCATACCTCATACCAACTTCAATAGCCGTAAGGGCATCTCTGAGCAACCCTGCCTTGACTAGCGAATCGGTCAGGTTATACCAGTTTTGCGGCACATAAGGTTCCTTTTTGACTTTCCTCAAACAATAGGGGACAACATTGTCGGAATAATATGTACCTGCGTCGTTTATCGCTTCAAGCTGTGTTCCGTTCCATTTAAGCAACTCGACATTGTATGCTCCGCTATCTTCCCTGTTCCATATTGCGAGCCTGACGTCAGAGGTATTCCTGTCATTGCCTGGTGTTTTTAATACCTGAAGCCTGTTATAGTTCAATGTAAACAGTTCGTTAAGACTACTCTCACCAAGTGAGTAGCCATGCAGCTCAGCAGCCTTGCCTTGTGATGAGAAGCCTATTATCAGTTGTTTTTTTCCTTCGCCTGTAAGATCTATAAATTCCCTGTAGTTAATACTCTCAAATCCTTCAGTTTCTACTTCAGCAGCCTTATACCAGGTGTCATTTTCTTTTTTTAGAATCATTGTTTTGATTTCATTAGCATTCCTGAAGGATACGATCAATTCATTCTGTAAATCACCGTCTAAGTCAGCAAAACCAATACTTTTAGAGTGTGAAGGGTATTTGGGTGCCAAAACAACACTGTCTTGTGGTATAAATTTTTCCACAATTTCATCAAAGCTTTCACGTGGCTGTGGTTTTATTATGCCGGACAATTGTTTGTTTATCCCTTTAACGAGACTTTCGAGTGGATTTATAGGGCTTAAAGCTTTGGAGACGTTGGTTCTTGTTGGGAAGAACAGCTTTATAGGAAATTTCCTCTTTGGCTCTCCCGGATTTCCGTTTTGCTTTGATATAAGCATTCTGCCAGCAAGAGCAATACCGACTATATGTACTGGAAACATTATTTTTGTCTCCTTATGAAAAAATATTCTGTGACATTATATGATTCTTATTAAAAATGTGTTATATGCAAAACAGAAAAATATTTATTAAAAGTCCATAAACTTCTATTGTACTTTAAAAATATGTTTGATATAGTATTATTATCTAAAAGGCATATCTTGTTATTATTTAGCTTCAAAAAAATAAATATGGGGGTTCATACTTATGAAAAAAGGCATTGTAAGAAGTATATCGTTGTCGCTTTTGTTATGTATAATTTCATTATCATTATTTGCATGTAATTCAACTAAAGTAACCCTTGTAAATGGGGAATCAAACCAACCTAGTGCTACACCTTCTGCTACAGCAGTACAGCCAAGTGCCAGCAATGAAGCGGTACCCGAAAGCACGCCTGCAAGTACACCGGAAAATTTGAATGTTAATCAAAAAAGGGTGAAGGCTAAGGGTTTGTATTTAACTGCTTCATCAGCAGCATCAAGACTTGATCACTATATTGAATTGGCTAACACCACAGAGATAAACAGCTATGTAATTGACGTTAAGAACGACTATGGTATTGTGAGCCATAAATCTGAAGTACCATTAGCATCTGAAATAGGTGCTATTGAATCATTATATGACATCGAAAAAATGACAAAAAAACTTCGTGACAATAATATCTATTCAATAGCAAGGATAGTATGTTTCAAAGATCCAATACTGGCGAAAAACAAGCCGGAAATGGCTATAAAGAATACAGAAGGCGGACTATATGTTCATAACAAAATGAATTGGGTAAACCCTTATAGCAAAGATGCATGGCAGTATAATATAGATCTTGCAAAGGAAGCTCTTGCAAAAGGTTTTGATGAAGTTCAGTTTGACTATATAAGATTTCCTGACGGTAAAAAAAGTCAGATGGTTTTTGATGGTAAGGATGACAGACAGTTGTACGAAGTTGTAAATGACTTTTTGGCTTATGCAAGACAGCAGCTTCCTAATGCGATAATATCGGGTGATGTGTTTGCAATTATTCTCGAGAGCCCTGGTGACACTGAAGGAATAGGACAATATTTTGAGTATGTTGGTGAAAATCTTGATTATTTATGCCCGATGGCTTATCCATCACACTACGCCAATGGACAGATTATCAACAATGTCAAATTCCCAAAACCGGATTTAGATCCTTATGGAGTAATTAAAAATACACTATTGAAGGCAAAGGCAAGGTATGAAAAAGTTGAAGGACACAAACCTATACTAAGAACCTATTTACAGGATTTTTCTGCTACATGGATCGGAAATGGCAATTGGCAGTACTATGAAGATGAGCAGGTAAGGCAGCAGATACAGGCTGTTTATGATGCGGGATATGAAGAGTGGTTCTTGTGGGATCCTATGAACAAGTATAGAGAGGGAGCTTTTAAGAAGGAATAATTGATATAAATGTTGGTATCTTAATGAATGGCATCTGTGAAGTAGGCAGACGAAAATAAAAAATATTATAAAGGTCTGATTCCTGAGTTATATGGATCAGGCCTTTTTGTTTGATGAATTTACAGAAAAATTTATTATCATATTTTTCAAATATAAACCTTTATTTTTTTCATTCTTTCAAATATAATTAAATTCCTATTAAATCAGCGAGCAATATTACATGGGAGGTACATGAATTATGGCTGCGGAAAACCACGCGTCCTACAAGGAAGAACTGGAGAGGTGCAATTATACACTTGAGTATGTCGAAAAGAGCCTTGAATCGACTTTAAAGAAAAAGGAACGGTTGGACAGTGATATTGATAATGTAAGCAAGCACTTTACTTCAGAAAACAGCCAAAGCTACATTGATCTTATGATTAACACGACAATTAGAGACACACTTGCTCTGAGACTTAGGAATCTTTTGGTGGCAAAAAGCAAACCTTATTTTGCACGGATAGATTTTAAGGAGACGGACAGCAATAAAAAAGAAAACATATATATCGGTAAGATGTCACTTATGCGGGATGAAGACCAGGAGGTGATTATTGTTGACTGGCGTGCACCAATAGCCAACTTGTACTATGAAGGGAGAATAGGGGAAGCTGATTATTGGTGTCCTGGAGGTAACGTTAAAGGTGAGCTTACATTAAAAAGGCAGTTCGCAATCAATGAGGGTATTTTGCAGGAGATATTTGATATAGACATAACAACCAATGATGAGTTCTTGCAAACTTATCTGGGTGCAAACAGCGACAATAGGCTTAAGGAGATTGTATCTACAATCCAGGTTGAACAGAACAAAATAATCAGAGCTGATATGTGGAAGCCTCTGATTGTTCAAGGAGCTGCAGGAAGTGGAAAGACAACAATTGCACTTCACAGGATTGCATATCTTGTGTATATTTTCGAAAAGTCATTTGAACCGGAAAATTTCATGATTATTGCACCTAACAAACTTTTTCTGAATTACATCTCTGAAGTTTTGCCGGAACTTGGAGTAGAAAGAGTTAAACAGACCACTTTTGAAGAGTTTGCTATGGAATTGATAGGCAAAAAGTTTAAACTGAAGGATACCTTTGAGAAGCTTACTAAGTTTGTAAACCACAACGTGACAAACGAGCAGATAGAAGCAAACAGCATTTTGAAGAAGTGTTCCGAGTTTAAAGCATCAATGAAGTATAAAGAGGTAATGGACGATTATGTCAAGCACGTAGAGAGTTCATTTATTCCTAAGGAGCATTTCAAAATTGCAAATATAGTAGTATTTAAATACGAAGAGATAAACGATTTGTTTCTCAAACAGTATAAAAACTGGCCTATTGTTCACCGTATCTCCGAAATAAAGAAATACCTTTCCAATAGATTAAAGAAAAAAAAGGACGTTATAATAAATAACCTTAACGAACAGTGTGATAAAGTAATACAAAATCTTAAGGACATCATGGAAGATAGTGACGAGAGGCAGAAGCTGATAATTGAGGCAATAGAAAAAAGGGATACTGTAGTAGGTAAAATTGAGAGCTATGCAAAAAGTGCTGTAAATGAATACATTAAGAAGATATCAAAGTTTAGTCCATACGAGTATTATTCTGAGTTGATAAATGATGATGAGATGTTTAACAGATTTCTTAACGGCAAGGCTGAAAAGGATTTGATTGAGTACACAAGAAAGCATACAATGGACACCTTGAAATCAGGTATGCTGGAAATTGAAGATTTGGCACCAATAATATACATAAAGTATCTGATACATGGTATGGATGAAAAAATACCTGTTAAGCATATTGTAATCGATGAGGGACAGGATTTCAGTGCATTTCAGTTTTACGTGCTCAAAAAGATTGTGAAAGACAGTTCATTTACCATATTAGGCGACCTGTGCCAGAGCATTCATTCCTATAGAGGCATAAAGACCTGGAAGGATGTTGTGGATGATGTTTTTGAAGGTCAGAAGTGTGGTTTTCTGACACTGGAAGAAAGTTACAGAACTACAGTAGAGATAATGAGTGCAGCAAATACGGTAATAAGCAGAATAAAAGACTTAGGGTTAGTACTTGCAAAACCCGTTATAAGGCATGGCGATAAAGTAGAGATAATAGAAAAGCGAAGCACAAAAGAAATTGCAGACGGCATTTGTGAAAGGATAAAACACTATAGGAGTGAGAACTTTAAAACGGCTGCTATAGTTTGTAAAACTGTAGAAGGCTGCCAGAATATGTATAAACTTCTGAAAGGCAAAATAGATGACTTGAATATGATAACCGGTAAAGAAGAAGAATATAAAAGTAGCACTC
The DNA here is from genome assembly GCA_023398495.1 of Bacillota bacterium. Taxonomy (GTDB): domain Bacteria; phylum Bacillota; class Clostridia; order Acetivibrionales; family Acetivibrionaceae; genus Acetivibrio. Next base: position 26,469 of record JAEWSG010000185.1, on the reverse strand, counting down.
TCATTGTACCTTCCTACCTTACAAAAGGATTGGAGTTTGATGTTGTAATGCTTGCAGATGCAGGTAGTGATATGTACAGCGAGGATGAACTGGACATTAAGCTTTTATATGTAGCAATGACAAGAGCACTGCATAAGCTGTGCATATATTATCAGGGTCAGAGGTCACCCCTGCTCGACAATGTGGAGATATAATCGATGATTTTCGTTGAATGTACAGCAGCATTGGTATATAATGGGGACTGATGTGAGTAAATGCTACAAACTTCTTTGGGAGAGATAAAATGGATTACAAAGAAAAGATGACAGGGTTTAGAAATATTGACACTGAGGCGTACCCTGAATTGAAAGGTTATAGCAGAAAGCAGATATATGAGGGCTTCATCGGATGTGGAGGTTTATACCTTGTATCTAAAATGGCTAGGCTGATGAACTTAAAAAAAGGCGGAGTGATTCTTGACCTTGGCTGTGGATTGGGCACTGAGGCTCTATTTCTTGCAAAAAAATTTAATATAACCATTATTGCAGTGGATTTTTGGAACTCGCCTCAAATATTGGCAAAGAAGGCTAATGAAGAGGAAGGACTAGATAAAATTATTCCGCTACAGTTTGACATAACAAAAATTATGCCATTTGCAGAAAACTATTTTGATGCTATCTTTTGTATGAATTCACTGTTTTTGTTTGGAGGGGATCAGGATTTTTTACAGAGACTGCTAGGTACATTGAAAAAAGGAGGAACACTTTGTATAGGCAGCGAGTGTTTTAATAGAGAACCTGATTATGACGTTATTCCTGAAGTGTATAATTTTGACTGGGATTGGAATGTATGGGATGGTTGTTGTTCGAATTACCATTCTCCCGAGTGGTGGTATTCTCTGATAGACAGTACGGGGATGTTAGATATTGAATACTGTAAGGAACTTGATGACGGAAGGATATTATTTGAAGATTATGCATTGAATTATCAGGATTATGTAAGTAAGAATGTTATTGATATAGGAGCCGTTATACCACAGGACAGACTGGTAGAACAGGTACGGTATGGTATAGAATACGGGTTGCATCCAACTTTGTACATACTCAAAGGTATAAAGAAATAACAGAAGACGTCAAAAGACGTCAATGAAAACTATAGCAAAAGAGGACTAATTATTGTATAATAAAATGTATGGGACTGCTTGTACTTAATGTACCTCTGATTTAACAACTCAAGAACTTTTACACTCTTTGCATTCTTAAATACTCAAAAGAAGGAAGGAATTAATTAATGAATAATAGGGACAGGTTATTATGTATGAACAAAGTGAAGAGTATCATAATGGTTACAATTCTGATTATTGGCTGCTTGTTTACTTCATTTACATATGCACTTGATTCAATGGAGGTAAATCTCACTAATGTAAGTGGAGAGCAGGGAACTGCTGTTACAGTACCTTTGACATTTAAAAACGTGCCTGCATCAGGAATATACACCTGCAGTTTTTGGGTGCTTTATGATCCGCAAATCTATACTTCAGTTAGTATTGTACCAGGCGATTTGATAACTAATCCAAATGATTTTAACACTAATGTTAATGTTGAATCAGGATTTGCAGCGATGACTTTTGAAGCTCCAACAGATGGCAGCAGAATGATAAAAAATGATGGTACATTTGCAAAAATACAGTTAAATATTGCAGGAAATGCAGCTGATGGCATATACAATCTGGCTTATGGTGATTCAAGGTGTGCTGTGTACGCTTCTGGAACCGATGAAATCACAGGAGTTATATATAACAGCAGTTCGATAACTGTTGGAAATCCAGCAACACCTTTGGTAACGCCAACTATAGCAACACCTGCAATAACAATAACACCTGCAATTACATCAACACCAACACCAACAATTACGACTTTGGTTGAAACAACTATGATGCCTTCAACTGAAGTTACACCAACACCTTCGTCCGATGTAACAGTAATGCCAACTCCAACCGGTGAGCTTGTAATTCCAAGAGATGTAAGTTCGCATTGGTCTAAAGTGAACATCATTAAATTGATTAGTCGTGGTGTTATACAGGGATACCCTGATGGGACAATAAAGCCTGATAATAGTATAACTAGGGCTGAGGCAATAACGGCCTTGATGAAGTCAATGGGGTATAGCCCTACATCAAATCCGGAATTCGGTTTTGCAGATAATAATGAGATACCTTTATGGGTTAAAGGATTCCTCAAAACAGCTCTAGACCATAAAGTTGTGAGTGGGTATGAAGATAACACCTTCAGAGCTTCGAGAAATGTTACCCGACAGGAAGTTGTAGTAATGCTTATGAAGACTTTTGAATTCGCTCCTTCTGAAAGCTCGGAACTGAGTTTTGTAGACGAAGAAAAGATTGCAGCATGGTCAAAAAAATATGTAAGTAAAGCTTGCGAGATGGGAATTGTAAAAGGTTACAGTGACAACACATTTAAACCGGATAAGAATGTTACCAGAGCTGAACTTTTTACTATGATTTCAAATTGTATTGACTATATGGAAGCCCAAAATTAAGAAATAATAAAGTTCTTTAAAGAATGCAGCAAAAACCCCGGCGAGAGATAAAATATTGGCTCGTCGGGGTTTTTTACATTATGTGAATAATGTCGTGTTTATATTCTTTATATAGCTCTTGCCATTCTAACACCTTCAATTGATTTCAAACCTTCAAGCAATTGGTCAGGGAGCGAGCCTTCGATATCGAAAATGGTATAACCTATTTTGTTTCTATGACGGCTGAGCATGTCCCCGATATTAATTTTATACGTAGCTATCAAAGAAGTTATTTGTCCAAACATATTTGGCACATTGTCATGGGCTACAATTACTCTTGTATCTCCTGAACGTGCAAGTTCGGAATCAGGGAAATTGACAGAATTTTTGATATGTCCTTTTTCCAGAAATTCACGCATTTGTACAGAAGCCATCAATGCACAATTTTCTTCTGATTCAGGAGTTGATGCACCAAGGTGTGGAATTGCCATTACCTTATCAATACCCAGCAACTCTTCAGATGGGAAATCGGTTACATAGCATGATACAGTATCGTTTTCCAAAGCTTCAAGCAGATCCTTGTTTGCAACAAGACCTCCCCTTGCGAAGTTTAATAACCTTACACCTTTTTTCATTATACTGAACATATCTTTGTTTATCATACCTTTAGTACTATCAATAAAAGGTACATGGATAGTTATATAATCGGATGTGGATATTAATTGTTCGAGGCTGTTAGCTCTATGAACAGCACTTGATAGGTCCCAGGCAGCATTAATAGATATATATGGATCATACCCTATAACATCCATACCAAGTGAAAGTGCGTCATTAGCTACCATTACTCCAATGGCACCCAAGCCTATGACACCTAATCTCTTACCTTTGATTTCAGGTCCTTCAAATTGGGACTTACCCTTTTCAACCATTTTTTCAACTTCACTGCCATTGCCTTTAAGAGATTGAGCCCATTCCATACCTTTAAAGATTTTTCTTGAAGAAAGCAAAAGGGAGGCAATTACAAGTTCCTTAACTGCATTTGCATTTGCTCCTGGAGTATTGAAAACTACTATACCTTTCTCTGTGCATTTATCAATAGGTATATTGTTAACACCTGCACCGGCTCTTGCAATTGCTTTGAGATTGCCTTGCAATTCCATATCAAGCATATTGGCACTTCTGACAAGAATTGCATCAGGGTTGTCCATTTCAGATGATATTTCATACTTTTCCTTTTCAAAAACATCCAGTCCTGCGGATGAAATTTTATTAAGCATTTGTAATTTAAACAAGATAATTCCCCCTATTTGTTATTTTTTAATCTGTTATCTTTATAAACAAGTAACATGGATAGTTTATTTTTTAACAAACTTTTGATAAAAAAAACAACCTTTACCCAAAAAGTATATTTTGAAATAAAAACAATTCCATGTGCAGTTCACAACCAGACTTGACTTTAAACTTTATTATACTACTAATCATTATAGTTATTCAAGTGTCCGTAAAGAAAAGAAAGAAAAGAATTTTTTTAAAACTCAATTTGAGATTGTTTTTTTATACTTGCGATATAAATTCAATGAAAATATGAGGAGTTTATAAAAGAGTTAATAAATTATTAACATATTTTTAATTGACAAATTAATATTATTTATTATAAAATTAAAATTGTTAATAGGATATTTTTGTAAAGTGAATGTTTCTGATTAATTGACAGGTTGATTTTTTATAGAAATAGAGGAAGGTTATTTGAAAGTGGTGCCTGGTTTTTGTGGAACTGTAGGAAGGAGATAGTTTATGAATCTTGGTTCAAAGGAGATAGCATTGTATAATAAAAAATCTATAATAGAAGACCTTGATAATAATTCTTCAAATTTTATTGTTAATGAGGTTTACCTTGATGGTAAGCTTATAAAAGCAGATTGCGTCGATGAAGAAGAAAAGAGCTTTGGAATATTTATGCATTCTCTCGTACTTAGCAATTATGCTGAAGTCATTAAAATAAACAATAAACAGGTAGATGTAATAGGTGACGAATATGAAAAAGCAATTTTTCATTATGCTGCTTCAAAGGGGTTTGACAAAAAACTTATTGAAACTATCGCACCAAAGGTTAATGAGCTTACATTTGAGTATGACAACAACCTGAAAGTATCTACCCATTTAATAAATGAAAAATTAAGGATAGTTTCAAAAGGTACGCCTGAGGAGCTTTTGAAAAGATGTTCCCATATATTGATGGATTCAAAGTTTGTTAAGGTTACAAGGAAAATATACAGGGAAGTAAATCTGGTATTAAAAGATATGCTCGACAGATGTATAAGTGTTTATGCAATAGCATTAAAAGATGTTACCAGTATTTCTAAAATTTTGACAAAGGATAAGTGTATAAACCATATGACCTTAGTTGGACTAGTTGGTATGGTGAAAAATTAATGGGCTTTTATAAGATTTTTTAATGTTAAGGAAATTATGTTATTTTATTTTTCTTGTTATGTTTACGCTATTTGTACATAAAGAAACATATGCCGATATAATGTGTTAATGCCCCTAAAAATACGAATAAATGCCACACCATGTGATGGTACTTGAAACCTTTACGTGCGTAAATGGCAGCTCCGGAAGAATATAGTACTCCTCCTGCAAGAATAAGCCAGAAAAGCAGGGGATTAGCTTTTTGGATAAATAAGGGCATAAAAATAATAAGAGTCCAGCCCATTATAAGATATATCATGAGTGAAAACTTAGGCGTAGATTTTTTTGAAATGGATTTATAAAGTATGCCGAATAAAACCATAGCCCATTGTATTGAAAGAATGACTGCTGATTGCCAGCCGCCGATGACAGAGATTGCTATGGGGGTATATGTACCTGCAATTGCGACGTAGATAAATATATGATCAAATATGCGCATGACTTTTTTATGTTTTGTCTCGTGCTCCATTATATGGTAGAATGTTGACATTAGGAACATTAGAAATATCGATACACAGAATATAGTAACACCAACTGTATCATATATTGAGCCTTTAGTGTAAGCGATGATAGAAACTACGGGTATTGAAAACAGTACAAGCAACGAAGCTACACCATGGGTTATGGCATTTGCAACTTCTTCTCCAAAAGTGAGTTTTATTGGTAGTTTTGACAATTGTACAGCCTCCTTTTCATGAAACTAAATGATTATTGATTAAATGTATCATTTCTACGGGGATATTTCAATATTTTATTTATTCCCCAATGTATAGGTTGATAACATAGTATTATAATATTTTTGACAAAAAATATTTTTAGAACTTTTGTAATTAAGGTGCCACAGCATTATAATTGAACCGCTATAAACATATGTAAAGGAATGAGTTAATGACCGCAAAAGAGAAGTATGAAAGACGAAGGGATCATTATTTAAGAATAAACCAAAAATATAATAAGGCTATTAATATCACAAGCAATTTAAGGTTGTTAGTATTTATTTCAGGAATTGCACTAAGCATATTTTTATTAATAGTCAAGTACTACTTTATTTTGGGGGCATTATTTATAGTGTTTGTGGTCTCATTTGGCTATTTGTTGTTCGTGCATGACAAAATGTTTAAAGCAAGGATGTACACTTCCTTGCTTGCAAAAATCAATGAAGATTCATTGAAACGCTTAAATGGTGAGTGGAGCACATTTTCTGATGATGGTAAAGATTTCTTGGATGTCAGCCACGAGTACGCACACGATCTTGATATTTTTGGAAACAGGTCTGTATTTCAATGGATAAATAGTGCAAATACTTATTTGGGGCGAAGGGCATTGAGTGGTTTGCTATCTGGTAACAAGAAGGATGAAGTAAGTATTAAAGCACGTCAGGAAGCTGTAGGTGAACTTGCAGGTAAGCTAGGGTGGAGACAGCGGTTTTTGTGCGAAGGGCTGGTAGTGTCTGATGGTATGAAGGTTCCCGAAAAGCTTATTTCTTGGGCTACTGAAGAACATGGCTTTTATAGAAAACCATGGCTTGGGATAGCTGTAAAAGTGCTTCCAATAATAACTATACTATCTTTGTTATTGTCACTGTGGATTGAGGTAATACCTTACTATGTGTCTGCACTTTTTATAGTTTTGCAATATTTTATTTTGCTTTTTAAAAGAGGGGAAAGAAAAGAGATATTTAATACTGCTGATAAGTTTAACAAAGATATAAGTATATACTACAAGATGCTTTGGCAATTTGAAAGGAAGAAATTCAAATCAGTTTTAATAAATAAGATATCAGGTAAAATGGCAGGAAATTCGGGGATGCCGGCATATAAACAAGTAAAAAGATTGTCAAAAATAATTGATTCCATTTCCAACAGGCATGCACCGTTTTATTTTGTTTTTAACATACTTACGCTTTGGGATTATCACAATGTAGTAGTACTCGAAAAATGGAAGAAAAAATCAGGTACACATCTTAGAGCGTGGCTTGAAGGGATGGCAGAAATTGAGGCTTTGTCAAGTTTGTCTATTATAAAACATGACAATCCGGATTGGATAACACCGGAGATTTCAGATGAGCAGGAGAGCCATTTTGAATCTCTTCAAATGGGACATCCACTTATAACTTCAAACAGAGTGTGCAACCATTTGGGCTTTAATACGCCAACGAAGGTGCTTCTTATTACGGGCTCAAACATGTCCGGTAAGAGTACGCTTTTAAGGACTGCGGGAATAAACCTGGTTTTGGGTTATGCAGGAGCACCGGTTTGTGCTGCAGCTTTCCGTGCATCTGTTATGGATATACACAGTTGTATGAGAGTAAGTGATGACCTTGGCAAGAGTATTTCTTCCTTTTATGCAGAGCTATTAAGAATTAAGGAGATTCTTAAAGAAGCTAAGGAGGGAAGGAAGGTTTTTTTCCTTTTAGATGAGATATTCAAAGGAACCAATTCAAGAGATCGCCATACAGGAGCCAGGGTCCTTATTGAGGAACTCAGCAAGACCAAGGCTATTGGTATGGTTTCAACCCATGATTTTGAGCTTTGTGATCTCGAGACAAAAAATTCAAAGATAATGAATTATCATTTCGAAGAGTACTATAAAGACAACAAGATATATTTTGATTATAAGTTGCGCAACGGGGTTTCAAATACACGCAATGCAATTTACCTTATGAAGATGGCAGGTATTGACATAGATGATAGTGTATTATGATTTCCACTTTGATAGTGCATCTGCAAGGGCTGAGTTTATAGCTTCGCCTTTGTCCTGTTGTTTGAGGAAATTGGTAACTTCCTTTTTATTTACCTGTTCACCTTTTCGCTTTTTGAAGGTTTCAAGCTTCTCTCTATAACCACATGCACAGTAAAAGGATTTATTTTCGCCTTCACCGCGTATTTCCATCTTTTTATGACACTCTGGACATCTGGCATTGGAAACTAGAGATATTGGTTTTCGGAAGCCACATTCGCGGTCTGGGCACACAAGCATTTTACCCTTTTTGCCGTTTACCTCAAGCAGATATTTACCGCATTCACATTTTTCCCTTGTAACATTATCGTGTTTAAAGATTTCATTACTGTTTATAACATCCTTGACAAGCTTGGTTGCATAGTTTCTCATTTCGGAGACAAACGTGTCCGGATTGGTTTTGCCTTTACTGATGAGGGAGAGCTGTTGTTCCCATTTAGCAGTAAGTTCAGGGGATTTAAGATCGGAAGGCACAAGTCCTATGAGTTGTATTCCTTTAGATGTAGGATAAATCTCTTTCCCCTTTCTTTCAATGTAGAAGGTGTTAAATAGCTTTTCTATTATATCAGCCCTTGTTGCAGGAGTTCCAAGGCCGCTTGTGCTCTCAAGTGCCTCTCTTAATGCTTTGTTTTCCACAAATTTACCCGGGTGCTCCATGGCAGATAAAAGAGTAGCTTCAGTGTACCTTGAAGGAGGTTTGGTTTTACCGTTCTGAAGTTTTACAGAGGATAATACAGACCTTTGACCTTGTTTTATGTCTGGCAGAGACTGACTGTTTTCGTCGTCGCCCTCATCTTCGTCCAGTTTGCCAAAGCCTTCATATATGCTTTTCCAACCCCATGACTTTATAATCTTTCCTTTTGCGTATAAAAGCTCGCCTTTGCAATCCACTTTAACGGTAGTCTGTTCATACTCAAATGGAGGGTTTAAAACGGCTATAAACCTTTTTACAATCAAATCATATATGTTTCGTTCTTCTGAATTTAATGAAGCCAAATTAACATATTGTTCAGTAGGTATTATTGCGTGGTGATCGGAGACCTTGCTGTTATCTGCAAAACGCTTAGTAACATTGATTTTGTTTCTCATTATATTTTGTACAGGCTTTGCATATGGTCCGATAGCGATACTTTTTAAGCGATCGACAAGAGTCGGAACAATATCTTCAGTTATGTACTTAGAATCCGTTCTTGGGTATGTAACCAGCTTGTGTGTTTCATATAACTTCTGCATTATATTAAGTGTTTGTTTTGCGGAATAACTATATTTTCTGTTTGCATCGCGTTGAAGCTCGGTCAAATCATAAGCTAGTGGAGGAAGATCTCTTTTGGCTTCTTTACGTACTTCCACAACTTGTCCGGTTTGGCCTGTAATTTTTGATACAATATCATCTGCCTTTTTTTTATCAAATATTCTTGTTTGACCTGAAGCCTTATCCTGCCACTGAACTGTGAACCCCTCAAAGCCGGCATTAATGTTCCAATAATCTTTAGGTACAAATTTTCTTATTTCATTTTCCCTATCCACTATCATAGCTAATGTAGGAGTTTGAACCCTTCCGGCTGACAATTGAGCATTAAATTTGCAGGTTAGTGCACGAGTTACATTAAGACCAACCAACCAGTCAGCTTCAGAACGACTCTGGGCAGAATAAAACAGGTTATCATAGTCCTTTGCAGGTTTAAGGTTTGCAAACCCATCTTTAATAGCTTTATCTGTTTGAGAAGAGATCCACAGACGTTTGATGGGTTTTCTGAAGCCTGCCTTCATAATTATCCATCTTGCGACCAGTTCTCCTTCTCTACCGGAGTCGGTTGCGATGACCAGCTCATCTATATCATCCCTGTGCATCAGGTTTTTTACAACGCCGAATTGCTTGGATGTCTCTCTTATGACAACCAGCTCCATTTTCTTTGGAAGCATAGGCAAATCTTCTATATTCCATGTCTTATATCTATTGCTGTATATTTCAGGATCGGCGAGGGTCACAAGATGACCTAATGCCCAAGTTACTAAATATTTCGGGCCGGCTAAGAATCCATTTCCTTTTTGATTGCTGTTTAGTACTTTTGCAAGATCTCTTGCTACTGATGGCTTTTCAGCCAAAACTAAGGTTTTTCCCATTTAAAAAATTCCTTTCAACGTTTATCCTTTTATATATTAGCACTATTTTTGGTACAAGTACATAGTTGTTGCCAAAATATAAAATCCGGATGCGTAAGAACCGGATTTTATATAAAAATGTGAGGTTAATATATAAATCTTGAAAATGATTTTACAAGGACAAATTAATTTTTCACGATAATAAATCAAGGAATATGAAGCACAATGTAAAATTTGTATCGCGTTCAATATAGAATATTACTTCACATATTTTGATATGGGGATATTTAATTTTTTGACACCATTAGCTACTATCTTGGCAATTTCTTTTGCCCCTGTCTCAGTAAAGTGGGTATAGTCTGTTCCATTTGAAGATACCATATAAAACTTGTAGACTGTATTATAATCAAGAGTTGCAAAGTAATCTAAGGAGTTTGTCATCAGATCTATAATTGCACAATTCTTCTCGGCAGCTACCTGTTTCATAGCAGCACAATAGTCAGGGAAATCATTTTTATATGTACCGTTTATATAATTGAGGCGTGCAACAGGTGTAATTAGTACAGGGATAGCACCTTTTTCACGTGCACCGTCGATGTATTTTGCCAGGTATTCCTTATAGGTAGTATATGGAGCAGCATAACGCTCGGGTTTGCTGATAGTTGCATCGTTATGACCGAATTGAATGAATAAATAGTCGTCTTTTTTTATTGACGTGAGTATTTCATCCAATCTTCCATCGACTACAAAACTCTTAGAACTTCTCCCGGCAATAGCCCTGTTTGCAAATTTAACATCAGAAGTAAAATAGTTACTGATCATTTGACCCCAGCCAGCTTGTGGATAATAAGAGGCATTATAACTCTGAACAGTTGAATCACCAGCCAAATATATTGTAGGATTATAAGTTGATGTTGGCACATCACTTGATACGGGGTCTGAAGTTTTAGAAATTTTCAGATAATCCACATTTGGTCCGCCATTAGAAGTGATTGCAGTTGCTCTTATAATATTTTGTCCTTGGTTAAGATTTGCAACTGTGTATGTTTCAGACCAAGTAGTCCAGTCTGTAGTTAACCCGAAGTCCATATTGTTTCTTACAAAGCCTCCGTTAACGGTTATAGACATCGGTCTGTTAATAGTAGTTCCGTTTGAGTATCTGAAAAGCAGTTTGTATGAACCAGATATTGGGGCGTTGATATTCCACTCAACATATGAACCAACTTCATTATTATAGTTCGCATAGGCATTTCCACTATAGCCTGTATTTACAGTTTCAACTATACCATTAACTATCATTGCCTGTTCAGCCTCATAAATTACTGAATCAGGTGTTTGAGTTGTTTCGATAGGAAACTTTTGTATAATTCCAAGAAGATATTGGCGCATATATGCAAAATCGATTGAGTTTTTAAGTCCATCACCGTTTACATCACCATAGTCAGGATAAGGTAAAGATGAACCTAGCAAATACAGTCTAAATTGAGCAAAGTCCAAAGAATTAAACTTACCGTCACCATTAACATCACCGTAGATAATGGGTGCAATTGGTGTAGGAGTCGATGGCTTAACGGTTGGAGTGGCAGACGAAGTAAATTGATCTTTTAAATCATTGTAAACAAGTCTTGCGAGTTCGGTTGCACCTGCACGATTAGGATGCAAGCTGTCTCCAGACATAAAAAGTTCAAGAGTTGCACTACTGCCTATCGATGTGAAATATTTTGAACTTAGGACGTTTAAATCGCACAGCCTTATGTTTTGCTCTTTGGTTACCTCAATAGTTGCATTTCTGTACCACCTGTTTACAGAAGAATGAGTACCGTTACTAAAGTCTGTTGCTCTTCCTTGAGGTGCAAGTAATACCATTGTTGCTCCTGTAGATTTTACCTTTTTGACCATATCTGTCATTATTTCTTTGAACTGATATTCAGTTGTATTGTTTTTTTCGGCAGTGTCATTTATACCAAACTCGAGTATAAATATATCACCAGGTTTAATATATTTCATGATTGCTTCAAATTGTCCGTCATCACGAAATCCTCTTGCACACTGACCGCTTGCAGCCATATTTCTGACTTTAAAGTCAGATGTATTAATAAACTTTGGCATAAGCTGTCCCCAACCTGCTTGTGCACTTGTATCCAATGGATAGTAGTTACATACCGTAGAGTCTCCACCAATCCATAGTGTTCTGTTTGTAATAGGATTATCAGACAGTTTGACTATTTCAAGTGCACTTAGGGTAAATGCTGTTCCTGCCTTGCCCTCAGTTACAATTAAATTCAACTGTCCATCAGTTATAGGGATTTGAAAACTATCTGTTGCGTTATTCCCGGTCATATTGATAATCTGAAAAAAACCTTCAGCTGCTACACTTGCTCTTGAAGTATTACCCAATGTTACTTTAACTTCATATAATCCATTAGGAAGATCAACATTAAATGTATTTGTGCTTTTAACTCCATATGTAAGGAATTGAACAGCATCACTTAATGCCCCGCTACCACTTGCGGTAACGTTTTTCATATTGCCTGGTGTATTAAAGCCATATCCTAGCGCTCTGCTATATGAAGTGGTTGCACTTACACCAGTATAACCGTATTCTACAGAATTTCCACCAAAATCAAATTTGTAACTGGTGGTTGCTCCCTGAACGCTCTCTTTTGCTACATTGTTAAAAAGAAATGAAATGGCAAAAACAACTATTAGTAGCGTCAAAATGTTATTTTTCATTATATTTTCCTCCATTAATAAAAATAATATAAAATTTGAAACTAAAGTTCTGGCAGTTAGGTACAAAAATTGATAAAAAAAGATCGACACATCAATGTATAAAAGATGGGTGGCAAGTATTGCGTTTACAACCTTTAATATATATATGCGTTAACAAAAAATTTTTTAGGGGATAGTTTTTAATAAGAAGTAATTATTGGAATATGATAAGTATAGAATATTTTATATGTGGTTGCGATAGAGGCTTTATCGATTGTTCATCATACAATAAAAAGCCAGTTGTCTATAGGACGACCGGCTTTTTATCTTTGGAATATTAAAATATAAAAATTTTATGAAACATATTTATAGTTTTGCCACACCTGTTTTTCTAGCAGCTTCCTTAACTGCTTCAGCAACAGTTGGACCAACTCTTGGATCAAATGGAGCTGGAATTACGAAGTCAGGATTCAATTCTTCGTCACTAACGAGGGAAGCTATAGCTTCTGCAGCTGCAATCTTCATTTCGTCGTTTATATCACTTGCTCTTACATCAAGTGCACCTCTGAAGATACCAGGGAAGGCAAGTACGTTATTAATCTGGTTTGCAAAGTCTGAACGACCTGTTCCGATTACTTTTGCACCAGCTTCTTTAGCTTCATCAGGCATAATTTCAGGAGTTGGGTTTGCCATTGCAAAGATTATCGCATCTTTTGCCATGTTCTTAACCATTTCCTTAGTTACCATGTTTGGAGCAGATACTCCGATGAAAACATCAGTACCAACAAGAACATCTTCTAATGTACCTTTAATTTTCTGTAAGTTAGAGATTTTTGCCATCTCTGCTTTTTCAGCATTGAGGTTGTCTCTGCCTTCATATATGGCACCCTTTGTATCGCAAAGGATTACTTTTTTAAGTCCCATGCTCATCAAAAGTTTTGTTATTGCTATACCAGCTGCACCTGAACCGTTAACAACAACTGAAATATCGTTTATATCCTTTTTAACAATTTTTAAAGCATTTATCATTGCTGCAAGAGTAACAACGGCTGTACCATGTTGGTCATCGTGGAAAATTGGTATATCACATTCAGCTTTAAGTCTTCTTTCTATTTCGAAGCACCTTGGAGCTGATATATCTTCCAGGTTTACACCGCCGAAACTTCCAGCAAGGAGTTTTACTGTATTAACTATTTCATCAACACTTTTAGTTCTTACACAAAGTGGAAATGCGTCTACATTTCCGAATGTTTTAAAGAGAACGCACTTACCTTCCATAACAGGCATACCTGCTTCAGGACCTATATCTCCAAGACCGAGAACTGCAGTACCATCAGTGATAACAGCAACTAAGTTTCCTCTTCTTGTTAAAGTGTAGGAAAGATCTACATCTTTTTGTATAGCAAGACATGGTTCAGCAACACCAGGGGTGTATGCTAATGACAAGTCGTCTTTAGTTTTTACAGGAACTGAGCTAATTACTTCTATTTTGCCCTTCCATTCGCCATGAAGTCTTAATGACTCTTTTCTATAATCCATCTTTCTTAACCTCCTCGTTTTAGCAAATTAATCTGTTATATATTTTTTACTTCGTTAAGAACTGCTTTAACACTTTCAGCGGAAGCTCTTAATGCTGCTTCTTCTTCTGTTGAAAGGGTAAGTGGTATTATGCTTTGTACTCCTTCTGAGTTAACTATTGAAGGAAGGCTTAATGCAACATCTTCTATTCCGTAATTACCATTGATTACACTACCTACTGTTCTGATAGTGTTTTGATTTTTCAAAAGTGTTTCAACTATTGCATTAATTGTAATTGCTATTGCATAGTAGGTAGCACCTTTGTTCTTAATTATTTCAGCACCTGCTGTTTTTACTTCCTGAGCAATTTGAATCTTGTCTTCAGTTGTAAAAATGCCGCTTGGTGCCTGAGCATATTCACTAATATTCTGTCCTGCTATATGTGTGGCACTCCATGCGGGAAGTTGTGAATCACCATGTTCTCCAATAATGTAACCATGTACATTTCTAACATCAACATTAAGTTTTTTGCTCAGAAGGTATCTGAATCTTGAACTGTCAAGAACGGTTCCAGAACCCATAACTCGTCCATTTGGAAGACCTGACCACTTGGAAATCATATAAGTGAGAATGTCAACAGGATTTGATACTACAAGTATTACACCATGAGTATAATGTTTCATAATATTTGCAGTTATTTCTTTTGCTATTGAGACATTCTTCTTAGCAAGGTCAAGACGTGTTTCACCTGGTTTTCTATTTGCACCTGCAGTAATAATGATTACATCAGCGTCTTTACAGTCGGAATAGTCCCCGGAATACACTGCCATTTGTCCTACGAATGAAATACCATGGTTTATATCCAAGGCTTCACCATAAGCTTTTTCTTTGTTTACATCAATAAGTACTATTTCCGTTGCCATTTGTTGCAAGGACATTGCAAATGCTGTTGAAGCACCAACAAATCCTGCACCTATAATAGCAACTTTGGTCTTGCTTTTAATCATGTTATAGTCCCTCCGTTTACATAATAATATTTATCGCATAGATATAAAAATGTTTGTTTTTTTATCAGTACAAAAATGCGCATGGTTAATATTTTAACATAATTCAATTTAAAAGTATAAACCAAAATAGCGTGAAAATCAAATAAATTTGTCCAAATTTTGCGGTTTTCTTAATCTACTTTAATTTAAAAGCTCATATCTTAGTGTGGCTTGTTGCTGTGGCAATATACGATATTAGTTGAGAATACTATTGTTGCAGGTTCCTGTTAAATTATGTAAATCCCAAAGCGTAATAAAAGGATATTAAGATTTTGTTGTTTTTTTACGATACACACTTAGGAAAAATGAAAAACAAACTATAAGAGATAGTATCGTGGCATTTGTCTGATTGTACTTTCAAACACTATCAATAACCTAAAACAGGAGGAGAATATATGGCGATCGAATTAACTGAGTTGCTAAAAATGGCTGTTGACTTGAAAGCTTCCGACTTACATCTTACTGTAGCGAGAGCTCCTTCATTCAGAGTGAATGGAAATATAAAGGAAATTGATGCTGAAAAGCTGGCAAGGGAAGATACCATGCAATATGCAAAAAACTGTTTGGATAATGAGAAACTTGAACATTTAATGGCTTTTGGAGAAGTTGACTTTTCAATGACAGTGCCCAATGTCTCTAGATTCAGGGTTAACGCTTTCTTGCAGAGGAGTTCGGTTTCACTTGTGTTCAGGACTTTAGCATCTAATATTCCAACTATTGAAGCCTTGCATCTTCCTCCTGTAATCAAGCAGATATGTGAAATAAAAGAAGGTTTGATTCTGGTCACCGGACCTACGGGCAGCGGAAAATCTACAACCATGGCATCTATAATTAATGAGATTAATTCAACCAGATATGGTCATATTTTAACTCTTGAAGACCCTATTGAGTATATTTTCAAACATGATAAGTGCATTGTAAATCAGAGAGAAATCGGCCATGATAGTAAGTCTTATGAAAGTGCTTTAAGGGCTGCATTAAGAGAAGACCCTGATGTAATATTTATTGGTGAGATGAGAGACGTAGAGTCGATAAGCATAGCAGTTACAGCTGCGGAGACGGGACACCTTGTACTCTCAACTTTACATACCCTTGGTGCCGCAAAAACACTGGACAGGCTTATTGATGTATTTCCGCCTCATCAGCAGCAGCAAATAAGAGTGCAGGTGTCCACAGCACTTAAGGCTGTAATTTCACAGAGGTTGATTCCTGAAGCGAGTGGCAAAGGAAGAGTTGCAGCACACGAAATAATGATTGTTACGCGTGCAATAAGCAATCTTATCAGGGAAGGTAAATCACAGAGCATTAACACGTGTATTCAAACAGGAGGAAACGCAGGTATGCAACTACTCGATAAATGTATTGGTGACCTTTATATGCAAAACAGAATTACAAAAGAAGATGCGTTGGATTTCTGCGTTGACAAGGATGGCATGCAAAACTACCTTGAAGTGGCTCAAAAAGGTCGAATCTAGTGCTTTTTAACATTACTAATTTCTAGTCTTTAATAATGTTAAAAATGCACTTCATCTGTTTGTGCCTCGCATGCTCTAGAAATTAATTCTGTTACGAGGCACTAGGGTTACTATGGAAGGTAATTAATATATCTTTATATATGTTGATATACACTTTTTGAGAAGATATAGTTTATATAATTTTCGCAGCGGAACATAATACTTTGATTGCAGCTTCCGCTGCGATATGGCTGATAGTTAAAATAATATAACTGTTTCCATCATAGAGTGCATATTTTTATTATAAAATATAAAATGTTTTAAGTGAAATAAGGATTAATGATGTATAATATAATTATTAAATGCATTTTTAGAGACGAAAGAAGGAGTAATTTGGCTTTGAATATACTGGTTGATGCTGATGCTTGCCCTGTTAAGCAGATTATTATAAAAATTGCAAAAGAGAAAAAGATACAGGTTACTATGTTTATAGATACCAGTCATATAATTGACGATGGATACTCGGAAGTAGTTATTGTTGATAAGGCGAGGGATTCTGTTGACTTTGCTCTTATAAACAAGGTCAGAATTGGAGATATAGTAGTGACGCAGGATTATGGTGTTGCTGCAATGGCTCTGGCTAAGGGAGCAAGGGCGATAAACCAAAACGGAGTAGTTTACTCTAATGATAATATGGACAAGCTCTTGTTTGAAAGACATATTTCCCAAAAGGTAAGAAGGTCGGGAAACAGAGTTTCAGGACCTTCCAAGAGAACAAAGGAACATGATGAAAAGTTTGAAAAGGCATTTAAACTATTAGTTGCAGATGCATAATGGAAACAACAAACAGAGGATTATTTTATTTTGGTGCCACCCCATTCAATTACTGAATTTGAATTGGAACTGTTATCATTTATAATGGAGTTTTCTACCAATAATGATACGATTTCATCATTCAGTTCCTTGCTAACATATAAACCGTCTCCAATCATGCCCACATCATAGAAATAATTTATCCTAATTTCAGTTCCGTCTTTAAGGTGGAATCCTATTGGACAAGATTTGCTTGCAGGCCTATTGCATTCATTAGATGCATTCATAAATGAGTTTGCTATATGATTTACTCTTTTTTTATCCTTTATTGAAGCGAATTCGATATATAAGGATGATGTGTCATAAAAGCTTATGGATTCTACCTTCCCATTCATACCAAGCAGTTCTTCTTTTATATTATTGCTGGTATATAAAAGGACTTGATTATCAACATAGGCAGCTAGTCTGAATTCAGGTTTGTAGCCCTTTACAGTATATAGAACAGTTCCTGAACCAAGAAAAGTAGCTTCATTATCATTAAGGACTTCATCAACTTCTCTATGCATTTTCTTTATTGTGGCATATTCTTTCCCCAGCATGGTCTTGTCCAGGCCTTTTGAAGTATTGTGCTGGTCAAGTGTATAGTTGATACCATTAATTTTAAGGCAATCTATCCAATCAACTACACCTCCTTTTAATAAATCACCATTAATTGAAGCAGGATTACTTGTTGAGACCGGATTAGTTACTTGGTCGGGTATTTTATTATCCTGCGTACAACCTGTTATCAATATAAAACATAAAAACGCAAAAACACATTTTCTCATTTAAAGCACCTCCAGGATATTAGACTAAAATTTACTAGAAAAAGTTTCTTAAATTGTATTAATAGTAAAATAAATTCATCTACAAAACAACAACATTAAATCTAAAGATATATTTTTCTTCACATTTAGTAAATGCATCCTTTAAATCTAAAGATATATTGAGAATTAAAAGGCTTATTGATATAATATAACAAAATTTAGAGAAAAATCATCAATTAAAAGTCTTTAAAGCATTCATGTTTTAGTGCTTTTTGGTAATCTGCAATTTTGACCTGTGGAGGGAAATACATTGAAAAATTTTATTAGAATATTAAAACAGGCAAGACCTTACTGGAAATACTTATTTATAACTGGTATAAGCCTACTTGCAATAACTGCATTGAATCTTGTTACTCCCTTAAAGGTCCGGGAACTGATTGATATACTTACGCAGGGGGAAAATATCAGTAGAATGTCAACAATCCACAATATTGCATTTATTCTCATTGCTGCATATATTGCACGGGCGTTTTTTACTTATCTATACCGTTACTTAAGTCATGTAGCAGCCTGGAATCTGGTTGGGGACATGAGAGTACTTGTGTATGAACATTTACAAAAGCTATCGTTAAGTTTCTATCAGGATAAACAGACAGGGCAACTTATGTCGAGGGCGATAAATGATACGGCAACTTTAGAGGTACTTATAGCACATGCAGTCCCGGATCTTATAACAAATATTCTTATTTTTGCAGGCACGGCAATTTTGCTGTTTGTAATCAATCCTTTGCTGGCAGCTCTTACACTTATTCCAATCCCATTTCTGTTATTGGGTGGAGTTGTTTTTATAAAAAAGATACGCCCAAACTTCAGAAAAGCCCAGGGAACATTAGGGGATCTTAATGCAGTGGTACAGGACAATATTTCAGGTATCAAAGAGATACAGGTTTTTAATCAGCAGGCAAGGGAGCGAAAACGTATTGAGAAAAGGGCCAAAAAGTATACCTCTGCAATACTGGGTGCTTTGAAGTTGAGTGCTGTGTTCCATCCGGTGGTTGAGCTGGTAAGTTCACTTGGAACAGTTATTGTAGTTGCATTTGGTGGATGGCTTGCATTGAGAAACTATGTTTCAATAGCTGATATTGTAGCATTTATAATGTTTCTAGGACTTTTTTATCAACCAATAACTACTCTTGCAAGAGTTATTGAGGATTTGCAGCACGCTTCGGCAGGGGCGGAAAGAGTTTTTGAACTTTTAGACTCCGAGCCGGATATTGTTGACAGTAAGGATGCAAGGACAATCACCCGGTCAAAAGGAGAAGTATCTTTTGATCATGTTAACTTTCATTATATCCCTGAAAGCCCGGTTTTAAAGAACGTAAGTTTTACAGCAAAGCCCGGAAAAATGATAGCACTCGTAGGCCCTACAGGGGTGGGAAAAACTACGATAATAAGCCTTATCGCTCGTTTTTATGATCCACTATCGGGAAGTATTCAGATTGACGGTATAGATCTCAAGGATGTAACTGTTTCTTCACTCAGAAACCAGATAAGTATAGTCTTGCAGGACATATTTCTATTTAACGGAAGTGTTGCGGAAAATATTGCCTATGGAAGCAAGGAAGCTTCAATAGATGACATTATAAAGGCAGCCAAAATAGCAAGAGCACACGAGTTCATTAGTGAACTGCCTGAAGGGTATGACACTGTAATTGGAGAGCGAGGAGTAAAACTTTCTGGAGGACAGAAGCAGCGCTTGTCTATTGCTAGAGCAGTTCTTAGAAATTCTCCAATTTTAATACTTGATGAAGCGACTGCTTCGGTCGATGTTCAGACAGAAACACATATTCAGCAAGCTATACAGGAATTGGCGGGAAGTAGAACAATCATAGTGATTGCCCACAGGCTGTCGACAGTCAGGCAGGCTGATCAGATTCTGGTTTTGAAGGAGGGTGAAATTGTTGAAACAGGCACCCATGAAGAGCTTGTTAATCAGGATGGCTTGTATAAAGAGCTTTGTGAAGTACAATTTGGAGCATAGGTAAGTCTAAAATATAAGTTATTATTCTGGATAACGAAAGAACTTATTTGATAATGTTTTCAAAATACGAGAATTGGATGTTGTTTTTTCGTTATCCCTTAGGCAAAAGGCCTAACTCTATAGAAATAGATTCTGTTACGGAGCTCTACACTCTGAACCTATAACCGGCACCCCAGACTGTTTCTATGTACTGAGGATTGGAGGGATCGGGCTCTATTTTTTCTCTGATTCTTGCAATGTGAACCGTAACAGTTGCAGCGTCGCCTAGAGAATCAAAACCCCATATGCGTTCAAAAAGTTCTTCCCTTCCAAACACTCTGTTGGGATTTTGAATCATGAACAGAAGCAGCTCATATTCTTTTTGTGCCATGTTTATCTCTTTGCCATTTACAAATACTCTCCTGGATTCTTTTTGTATTTCGAGGCCTCTCACAGTAAAAATTTCCATTTGAGTCTCGTTGCAATATTTGTTCTTAAGCCTTTCGTATTTGGATATATGGGCATTTACCCTGGCGACAAGTTCGCCTGGGCTGAATGGTTTTGTAATATAATCATCTGCTCCAAGGCCAAGTCCCCTTATTTTGTCAATCTCCTCTTTTTTTGCGGATACAAGCAAAATTGGTATATCCTTTATATCTCTTACACGTCTGAGTATTTCAAAGCCATCTATACCGGGGAGCATTATATCTAGAATCAGCAGATCAAATTCTTCTTCCTTGATGCTATTTAATCCACTTACACCTTCGTTGCATATTTTTACTGAAAAACCGTTTATTTCAAGATAATCCTTTTCGAGATCTCCTATGCTCTGATCGTCTTCAACTATAAGTATTTTTTTCATTTTGAATCCTCGCCTTCCATAGATACTTTTTTTAATGATATCATTATGCTGGTGCCCTCGTTTTCAACGCTTCTTGCCCAAATTGAACCACCGTGTCCCTCAATTATTTGTTTAGCAATTGCCAGCCCAAGTCCACTTCCTTTCATTTTGCTTCTTGCAGAGTCTGCACGATAAAAGCGGTCAAATATGTAGGGGATATCTTCCTTGGCTATGCCGGAACCATTATCTGCAATTTCAACTATGACATTAGTCTGAGTTTCTCTGAGTGTAATCTTTATTTTTCCTCCTGAAGCGTTCATATACTTTTTTGAATTATCAATAATATTGTTAATAACTCTTTGCAGTCTTTCCCTGTCAATCATGACGAATATATTTCTTGCCAATTCGTTTTTAAACTCAAGTGTGATATTGGATTTTTCCAATTCGGGTTCGTTTTCTGAAACACAATAGTCAAAATATTTTTCTACATCTGTTTTTTCAAAATTAAACGGAAGTTGATTTAGGTCTAGTTTGGAATAAAGCAGCAAGTCATTTATCATCGAATCTACCTGAGTAGCTTTAGACTGTATTGTATGTAGGTATTTCTCAACTTTTTCAGGAGTATTGGCAACACCATCAATAATTCCTTCAACATACCCCTTGATAGATGTTATTGGCGTTTTTAAATCATGAGAGATGCTTGATACCAGCATTTTTCTGTTATCATCATATTTCATTTGAGTATATATTGCTTCCTTAAGCTTAAGTCTCATCTGTTCAAAGGATTTGCACAGTTCACGGATCTCATGGTCTCCGTCTTCAATAACCACATGGTTTAGATTTCCGCGACTAATCTCTACAGCAATAGTTTGAAGCTTTGCAAGGGGAGTTAGTATGGCTTTTGTAGTATTAACCGAAACTAGTATGTTTGTAATAAAAAAAGAAACAAGAAAAACTCCGGCTGAAAAATACAAGAGTTTTTGAGAAGCTGAGGCCTCTTTGTCAATCGGAGCTAATAGAATTGCCCAGCCGTCAATTCCGTTTGAATACTTTATAGGCAATGTTTTAACTATATATAACCCATCGTTTAGCTGGACAGATTCATTCAGCAAATTCTTTTTTTTTGCAGCAAGGCATTTTTCAATTTCAATCGGATTTATTAATTTAGTTGAAAAAAGCACATCGTATTTTTTTAGTACTACTATGTGAGAGTTCAGTTCCTCGAGTCTTTGAGCCAGATATTGCTGGAAATCCTTTTGTAAAAGCTTGTCTGGATTACCTTCAAGTAGATTTCCATCAGCCGTAAAAAATTCATATTGAATTTCTGTTAGTTTTTGTATTTTTTCAAAAGTCAAATCTGCATTAAATACGTGTGAACATATGTAAATATAAAAAAAGGAAGTAATAATAGTTATTAAAACCGGTATAGCCACTATAGCAATATTTTGCAATATTAATCTTTTTTTTAGCCTCATAAACCCCGCCTTGTGTATTCTTAAATCTTCAGATTTCTTCTTACAGGTCTTTTTTATCAAACAGATAGTAACCTGCTGTAAAAAACATTATACCATATCCCAGCATAATAAGAAATTCCCTGAAAATCTTTGCAATGAGTATTTTATCTGCGACCCAATGCATATGCCAGCTGAGCATGGAGGTTATAAATATACTGGAAAATTGGGAAAAGACTGTGCCCATAACATAGCTCACGATATATAGCAGTACAGAGAGAAAAAAGACTGCAGTACTGCTTTTAATTATATTCGAAAGAAATACTACTACAAGAGCTAAAACCATAATAGGTATGAGAGTGACAAGATAAGATACTATAATTCTAATTATACCGGTATAGGTAATTGAAGAAAAATTACATATCAATCCTACAATTATGGACAGGAGCATGACCGACATCAGGTTTGCCAATACAAAAAAAGCGATTGCTCCTATTTTTGCTGAAAAGAGTTTGAATCTGGAAATTGGTCTGGTCATGGAAATTTTCATGGTGTTATGAGAAAATTCACCAGAGAATAAATCTGTCGCTACTAGTGCAGTGAACAAGGGGAGAAGTGTGTTTGCAAGTACACCCAAAACAGACATGGGAAAAACCGTACTCTTATTAAAAACTCCCACACCAACACTGCTCATACCCATGGATACAAGTTTTCCTATTGCAATCACAGCCACCGAAATAATCAGAATCACTGTCATTTTATTTCTTTTATACATCTTTTCAATTTCATTAATGAGTGCTGCTCTAAAGCCTTGCATTTTTGTCAACCTCGCTTATAAAATAATTTTCAAGGGAAGCATAATTAGCTTGGATATTTTGAATATAGTCAACATTCAAAAGCCTTCCTTCGTAAATAATGCCGATTCTGTTGCAGGTAAGTTCTACATCGTGTATAAGGTGACTTGATATAAAGAATGTTGTTTGCTCTGTTTCGGCGAGTTTTTTTACCAATTTTCTTATTTCAATCATACCCTCTACATCAAGTCCGTTAAGTGGCTCATCAAGGATAATCAGATCAGGTTTTGATAGGATTGCAGCTGATATCCCAAGACGTTGTTTCATTCCGAGAGAAAAATTCTTTGCCTTTTCGTTTTTATATTTTAGAATTCCGGTAAGTTCAAGTACTTCATTGATTCTGTTATCGTCAATATTTTTATAGTATCGTGAAAATAGCTTTAGATTTTCATATGCAGTGAGATAAGGAAAAGATTCAGCTGTTTCAATTATACAACCCACCCTTTGCATTGCCTTTTCATATTCGCTTTCAATGCTGTGTCCGAATAGTTTTACTTCACCGCTGTCTGCTTTCATAAGCCCGGTCATTATTTTCATGGCGGTTGTTTTTCCTGAACCGTTTGGACCCAGAAATCCAAAAATGTCACCTTTGAATATGTCAAGGTCAAGGTCTTTCACTCCTCGACCATTCTTATACGCCTTATTGAGTTTTATTATTTCAATAACCTTCTCCATCAATAACCTCCGATTTTTATCAGGGATTACCGGCAAAGTGGCCGGTAATCCCCATGTTTTCTAATGTTTTAGTCTTCAAATACCCTGTTGAAATCTCCATCCATAAACACTGTACCTGTTCTTTTTTGGACTGGTGCCTCTAAATGGAAGAAAAGGTTTCCGTTATGGTCATAGAAATAAATGGATCCTTTTTGCTTCTGACCTTGGGAATCTATTAATTCAAATGTTGCATCGTTCCCACCGTCTATTTCTGCATTAAAGTCAAATTCCAGAGGGTTTTTGGAATACTCTTCATATTCCGCTATATATTTTTCGGAATATCTACCTGTAACACAGGTATCGTCGATCTTTGATATTATTAAGGTTCTTTCACCGATTTTTTTAAAGGAGTTGTCTTTTTCTATTACTATGTCATTTTTGTACTCACCTACAAATTTCTGTGACACAGTTTTGTCCGAAATAGCAGTTTCCTTTGTTTTCTCTACAGTTTTTCCTGTAAGGTCTGGTTTTTTTACATAAGTTGAGTTTACATCATACAGCCTTAATAGTATATCAAGTGTAAGATCATGAGATATTCCTTTAGCATCTTTTCCGGACATGATACCTGAGCCGAAAAGACTTTCAATAAGGCCGTCTTCATTCACTGAAGCTTTCCCTGTGATTTTTTTTATAAACACATCATCCTTAATCTGGGGGAGAACATCACCTATTTCAACACCCATGTCAGGTACAATGCACTTAAATGCAAATGAAGAAACAGCATTAATAAGAATGGGAATTTGGGTATCATCAAGATTGCCTGAAAACTCCATGCTACCATTGGATTTTTGTTCAGCAATAACATAATCTTTAAGATTGCCAAGTGCAGCATCAATGATTTTTTCAACATCTGCCATTTCGTCTTCTTCAAATATATCTTCGAACTGAGGAGTAGTTCTTGCTTCTGAGTATTCAATCACATGATAGGTGTCATTTAAAGCATCGTACGATATACTGCAATTTTTATCATTGTAAGAGTTGAAAGTATTTTTTGTCCCAGTACTGTACACTGTAGAGGATGAATTTTCTGAAGCGCCCATTGAATTGTCAATTTTAGCGGTTTGGGTTGTTTCGCAAAGGACACGGTCATCGTCTCTTAAAGTAACTGTGAATTGAGTTGTAAAGCTCTTAAGATCCTTATTACAGCTCTTTGATGTGTGTTTTATTGCATTTTTCAGATGTTCATAACCGGACATTGACATTATGTCTGCAAATGCCGTTGAAACAAGTAATGTAGCTCCTAGAGTGAAGCTCAAAGCGACCATTAGCTTTTTGTTTTTTACCATTATATATCTCTCCTATAAATATTATTAGGAAGCACTTCCCTTAGTCTAATTCTAGAACATACATATTGAATTCATCTAAAGGATATCTAAACAAATTATAAACATTTATTGCACAAAAATAAAGAGCAACAAACGAAACCTTATGAAGCAGTACAAAAGTGGTAAATTCGGTTGCTATATTGTAACGCATACTGAATAAAGCTTTTTGAGAAGAAAAGTATATTTTGAGGTTTATAGTTTAGAAATGTAAAGATGTTTGTTTACAGAATGAGCTGTAAAAGTCGCACATATCAATTTTATCAAGTCGCCGGCTATAAAAGGAAGACTTCCTAACATAAAGGCCTGTTTATAGGTTATACCGGTTACTATACTTAGCCAGAATGAACCTATAACATGAATAACAATAATGCCACCAATCAAATTTGAAATGCAAATCCTAAACAGGCTATTACTTGAACCTTTAATAAGTGAGATCACTGTAGCACCTACAAGAAAACCTATCAGGTAACCTCCACCTTTGCCCGAAAGAGCCTCAAGTCCGCTTGTGCCTCCGGAGAATACTGGAAGTCCAATGACTCCCAATAATAGATATGTAGTTATACTCAGTATAACCTGCTTGGGTTTAAGGATACTACCTGCGAGCATAACTCCCAACGTTTGCCCCGTAATTGGAAGGCCAACAGGTAGTGGTATGCTTAAGAAGGCTAGAATTGATATTAATGCAGCGAACATTGAGGCATATAGGTAGTCTTTGAGTTTAATGTTATTTTTCATTTTTATCCACCTTTACTTAAATATTAGTTATCTGAGTATAGTTTATTAACTAATTAATTAATTGTCAACCGAAAATTAAAAAAGTAGTTAACGATGTTGTGCTATAAGGAATGATTTGTGTTATTCGGAATGTCGAATTTTGGACCATAGAGTAGAATGACTGTTTATAGGGTCGTATAATAAATATAATTTCGCTATACGATTAAATATGGGTACGTATCGGAATTGAACGAAAGTAAAATAGGTGATATATTGTTAAAGCTGTCGCTGATGCCGATAACAAAACGCTGAAAGTATTACTGGAGGCTAATCGGAAAGAAACACGAAAAAAGTTTTAAAAAAGTGTTGACAA
>JAEWSG010000176.1 GCA_023398495.1 Bacillota bacterium | reverse complement strand
GGTAGAAGCTCATTTTCTTGAAATCTGTGTGCCAACGAGTGTGCCAACGGATATTCATGACGTGCATTAAGCACTATAAAACGATGAAAAAGCCCTTTATTATGCACATGATAGCAAAACATGCGAGACTTTGAATCAAGGTGTCCAGAGTTCGAATCTCCGGTGGGTCACCACGAAAGTGCCGATGAATCCTGACGATTCGGAGTCTGTAAATAATACTCTTCCGTAACATTTAATAACTACTTATAAAAGATCATACTTCTTATCTGGAATAATAGAAAATAATTCTTCTGATAGTCTCTATCTAGTTAAAGTAGTTCTTTTCCTCGTTTCGGTTATGGATATAAAAAGTGTAGTCACATAGATGCTATGGGATGATAGAAAGACTTTAATCAACTATATTCTATAACAATTTGTACATGGTTTCTAAATAATATAAATTATGAATAGTAATAGATAACGTATTATAGTATAATTTACAATACGCAAGTTGCAGATATTGAAGGAGCTTTTAAATGAAAAAAATAATCGCTTATGTCCTCATGGCCCTGATTACATTTACGGTGTTACCCGTTAATGTATTCGCAGCTGATGTTACAATTGACAGTAACGGAATATATGATATTGGCGATTATGGCAACGATTCTACGATAACAATAGCTCCTGATTTGACCGTTACGCTGACAAATAACGCAGGTACGACTTATACAAATATGAAGATTGACTGCGGTGCAGGAACGATACTCACAATTGATAGTGTTAAAATCAATAATTATATCAATGATAATGCTTGTGCACTTGCTTTTAAGGGGAGTGCTAATCAGCTTATTCTACAAGGCGATTCTAACCTCCATAGTAGTGACTATGAGCCGGGCATTCGAGTGGAAGATTCAACTGAACTAGAAATATTGGGCACGGGATCCGTTACGGCCAGGGGCAGTGGCGGCGGTGCTGGTATTGGTGGCGGATATAATAGTAATGGTGGATCAATCACAATAACTAGCGGTACCGTGACAGCATATGCTGGTGCAGATTCGGCGGGCATCGGCGGTGGCTTATCTGGCAGCGGAGGTACAATCACAATATCGGGCGGTACTGTTACGGCAAACGGCCCAACGAGTGTTGGATGTGGCATCGGCGGCAGCGCAGGTGGCGGCAGCGGTGTAATCAGCATCACAGGCGGTACAGTAAATGCCACTGCAGGGCAGGACGGTGCAGGTATTGGTGGTTTTGGTGACAGGGCTGGTGATAGCATTACGATATCAGGCGGAACGGTAACGGCTACTGGCGGAAGATATTATGGCGCGGGCATTGGCGGTGCATTTGGCTGCGACGGCGGAGAGATTACAATTTCGGGAGGAATTATTACCGCTGTAGGCGGAGAACATGCAGCGGGTATTGGCGGCGGTTCAGGGGGTTCTGCAGGTGCTATATTGATTGATGGCGGCATTGTCTATGCTCAAAAAGGCGATACCGCGCCGTATGACATCGGCGATGGTGAAGGAGGAACGGGTGGAACGCTTGGTATCTCTGAAGACTCAGCTGTTGTTTTGAAGAACGGCGACTGTATAACTCCAACGACTGCACATACGCTAGTGACGTTTAACACGGTGACTGATGACCAAGTATACGGTATAGAACTTCCCAATTCATGGGGAGCACCCGTTTATGCTTATTTTAACGAAAGCTATTTATATGACCTTATATATGATGCGAACGGCGGAACGGGAACGGTACCGGATAAGGAAACGCAATATGTGAACACGACCGTATCGGTTGCGGATGGAAGCGACCTTACCAATGGGAGTGAATTCTACAACCACTGGAACACATCTTCGTCAGGCTCGGGTACAAGGTATATGCCGGAAGATGAGTATACCTTTATTCAAGATTATACACTTTACGCGATCTATGATACGGCAACTTCTGTTGCGGGTGTAACGCTTAGCAAATCGGAAATCGATGTTATGGTGGGGGATTCGGACTGGTTAATTGCGTTAGTTGATCCTGAAGAATCTTCTAATCAGACAGTTACATGGTCTTCGGCCGATGAGAATATTGCGATAGTTGCGGATGGTATTGTCAGCGGTATTGGATTAGGCAGTACAACAATTACGGCAACAACTGTGGATGGTGGTTTTACCGCATCATGTGAAGTAGATGTTATTCCGTATCAATCATACAATGCATCTGACAATCTTGGGTTTACACCGTTAGATATGGCGCTTGATCCGGATAGACCGGTGGCATATCTGACTGAGCAGGATGGATATCGGTTGTATCGGGTAGATCTTACTACGGGCGAAATATCGAGTATAGTTTTTCCGTATAAAGCGGAGCGATTAGCGGTTGACCATGGAAATGTATATTTAACCCTACTTCATGATGAACATAAATTCTATATTCCAGATGGAGAAGGTACTGGATCATGCGCAATAATCGATACAGGATCATACCAAATAGAAAAAATATTTCATGTACCCCACGACCCATATGATATTGTTACCGACAATGGAGGTAGAGTATATATTGGCCCTGGTTCTAACCAGCATTCATTGTTAACTGTATATAATGGTGAAGACGGCACTCAAGTTTCAGATTGGTCTAGTGTGTATTATCTCAGCGAACT
>JAEWSG010000171.1 GCA_023398495.1 Bacillota bacterium | reverse complement strand
TTGACGCACTTTGTGTCAACCTTCACTTATTTCCAGCAGATTTTAATTCTTAATTTGGGTTGATTTTGTTTTCAATGTCCAATAACATATACATATATCAATGTTTGTGAGTTCTTAAATTAACTTACTATTTAGTTGATCGTTAAGGAATAAATTTTATTGGACATTAAAACAGACTGCTCTAAAGAGATTTAAAGCTTTAATAGTATTATACCACACCACGTAAAAAGCTGCAATCAAAGAAGTAAATGTGGGTATATGTGTAAATGAGCGAGTACAAAATTGTATAAGGTTATGGACAATTAATTTATGCTCTGTGGCGGCTCTGAATCACAAATCCGAAAATACATCCAAAAATACCACCTGCAATATGCGTAAGCTGGGAAACATTGTCATTCTTGAGCATTGCATTGGCAAATTCCATTCCAAGATACACGACAACTACCAGTATAAGGGTTACTGGTATACGCCCTTTCTGGATATTTGCAAACGATCCTAGCAAAATAAACATAAACACAATTCCACTTGCTCCAAGCAAAATAGTATTAAAGAAGAGAATATTGATTAAACCGGTTACAAAAGCTGTAGTCACAATCATTATAAGCAGATTCTTCGAACCATACTTTTCCTCAAGCATAGGCCCTATTATAAGAATGATAAGAAAATTATTCAGATAGTGATTCCAGTCCGCATGACCTAATACATGACCGAACAATCTGAAATAAAAGAATATATCTGTAAGACTTCCCCTGTATACTGAAAAAAGCAATCTGGTGACATTGAGTCTCGTTATCTGATCGATAATCAGAATTACAAAGGATAAAATTGTAAAACTCAGTATAACTGGAGCATTGTAATGAAAACGTTTAAACATAATTAAACTCCTCTCAATTATCAAACCTCATAAGTTGATCATTATAAAAAGTCCATTCGGGTGTTTCTAGCACTTTATTAAAGTCGATGCTGTACCATGGGCTTATTTGTTCACTGTTATAGTTTTTCAGCACATGAATGTCCTGAGCAGGCATGTAGCTTTGTGCAATCATGAAGATTTTTTCTCCCGTAGTATTATTTACAGCCATATCCACAACAATTACACAGTGTCCCGGCAATGCACCTTTCATAAAGACATCTCCAATTTTCATTTCTTCAACACTAACTGTTTTCAACTCCATTGAGAGCGATAGCGTACCGGCATATGCAAAAACCATATCCATATATTGCCTAAATACCTTATAATCCTCAGAATAGCCGGTTTTTTTGACCCAGTAAGTGTTATTTCCTTCAACCTCAATTCTGTTTCCATTCATCCACTTGACAAAATCGGCATTAAAACCGTTTGTAAAGTTAAAATGGATTTTGTCATATAAGCCTTTACCATATAGGTATTCGGCTCTTAGCCTCATTACAGCATCGGCACATTGTTGAAGGTCTCTTTCTCCAACGTCTATATCTATAACCGCATCATAGACGTCTCTGCCCTTTTCACCGCCATTATAGTATTTGACTATGGAACCATGGGGTTTTAAAGGCAAACTTCTTAAATACTCCTGAAAAGAATCCACCTCAACCGGAACACGTTCAAAGCCTTCAGGAACTTTAAACCTGTCCTTTACAGTTAAACCCTCAGTTCGTATAATGTCCTCGACAAAAGGTTTGTCAGCTTCTCCCCCATGGTTCACCGATTCACTTTCTCCATCAATATTGCTCGTATCTTTATTTTTTTCTTGGTCTTCAGGACCAGAATCTTTTGGGATTCTCAGTTCAACATAAAGAGGTCTGTGATCAGACCCAAGGTCAGGTCCCATTTCACGTTTTAGCACTTTTATGTCTTTTGAAACAAGGCAATGATCTATCGGAACCGATATCAACGGCAATGTAGTTGGCCATGAAAACTGGATACCGTACCCTTTTCTTGAGTCGTATAGTTTCATTCCCCCAATAAGTTTAGTAAAACCATTTGACCATGACGTGGTATTTAAATCACCCAGCATAATCATGCTTTCACTAAAACTTCCCCTTCTTTCAATTAGGGACTCAAATTGCCTGTTCCTTGATTTAAAACCCCTATCACTTGATGGGTGAAGAGGATGGGTTCCAAGTATGGACACCTCATTTACTCCAATTACAAACTCAGCTACAGCACTTGGGAGTCCTTCATCACCAAAAAACTCAATCCTTGGATTTTTCATCTCCAACTTGCTGTAAAGTGCTATCCCGAAATTATCCTCCCTTATATCCATAACATTGTATTTATATTTCTGAGATAAATTCAGGTTATCAATCCATTTTTGATTTACTTCATTTAATGATATAATATCCGGATCCATTTTGTTTATATATTCTACTGTTTTTTTATACTCACTGTTACTGGTAAGAACATTAAAGTGAACAATTCTAATATCACTTGTGGCTCCTAATTGTTGACTAACATCACTTTCAATGGGAATATATAATGGAATGATCTGAGAAAGATTCACTAAGCACAATACAAGTGAAACTAATAGGGTCTTCCACTTCTTTAAAACCAGGAACAATAAACTTGTTAAAAGAAAAAAAATGAAGTACTGAAAGCGAAAATGTGAAAATATATCCAGATACCATGCATATCTGCTAAAAAAACCGCCTACAGTAAATATACTTGAAAAAAGTAAAACAACCTGTAGAATTCCAGTAATTGATATTTTCCAGATAGCCAGAGATACTTTCTTTTTTGTAGGAAAGCGTTCTTCTTTTCTATTCATTCTTCGGCTCCTTAATCATATATATCCATTTAGTTATTATTAATTAAACAAACAATATCAAGCTCAATGCCATTATAATCATTCCGCTTATAACACCATACATAGACAGATGGTGTTCCCCATATTCTCTTGCTGCAGGCAACAACTCGTCCAAGGATATAAAAACCATAATGCCGGCAATAGCTGCAAACAATATCCCAAACACAAGGTCGTTTAAGAAGGGCATCAATATCAGAAAACCAATCAAAGCTCCTAGGGGCTCTGAAAAACCCGACATCAACGACAACCCAAAGGCACGTTTTCTGCTTCCCGTTGCACAATAAATGGGTATGGACACTGCAATCCCCTCAGGAATATTATGTATTGCAACTGCGATAGCAATGGCTATTCCAAGCTTTGGTTCAGTCACAGCCGAAGTAAAAGTAGCAAGGCCCTCTGGAAAATTATGTATGGTAATGGCTAAAGCAGTAAAAAGCCCTGTCCTTAATAGTTTCACATTATTATTTACCCTGCATGTATCCATTTCCTCTATTTTATGAGACTCATGGGGGTTATCGTATGAAGGAATAAGCTTATCTATAATTGCAATTAAGAACATGCCTCCAAAGAAACCTGCGGTGGTCACCCATAAGCCTTTTTCATCGCCCAGAGTGTTTACCAGGTGCTTATTAGCCTCAGCCAAAATCTCTACAAAAGATACATATATCATCACACCGGCTGAAAATCCAAGAACCACAGATAAAAGCTTTGTATTTGTCCTTCTGTATATAAAAGCAACCAGTCCTCCAATACCTGTTGAAAGACCCGCAAAAAGCGTAAGCCCGAAAGCCAGCAATACGTTTTCAAAGACCATATTTTTTCTCCCTTAATTGTTTTGAGTATATTATGAACTATTTGTACTTATTTAGCAATAGATATCTTGAGGGTTATTGGGAATTTTAAGAGCAGTGCCTGTTGTTTTAGTGTCAAACGATTCCATCGCATGACCTTCGCAAAAAATCAGTAGGATGCCATTCGGCAGACAGATGAACGATATTTTGCTGTGCAAAAATCGTACCTTGGTTTGAACATAATTAAGAGGGATAATAGTTGTGTAAACTATTATCCCATTTAACATAAAAACTTATTATTTAAGCCTTTTCGGTTTTAGACCGTATTTCAGCTATCTTTTACCACTAAGTTTATAATCTTATTAGGAACATAAATTTCCTTAACAATACTCTTGCCTTCCAGGAAAGGCAATACATCAGAATTCTCCTTAGCCTTTGCCATCGCTTCATCCTTTGAACAGTCCAAAGGAAGTGTTACAACTCCACGAAGTTTACCATTTACCTGAACAGCAATGTCTAAAGTTGAATCTACGGTTTTGGCCTCATCATACTCAGGCCATGATGCCAATGACAGGAAGCCTTTTCCTCCGAGTTTTTCCCAGATTTCTTCGCAGAGGTGAGGTGCAACTGGGCAAAGTAATTTAATGAATATTTCAAGCTCATCTTTTGTAATAGAGCCACAATCATAAATTTCATTTAGCAAACCCATTAGAGCAGCAATTGCTGTGTTAAATTTCATTTCTTCAAAATCATTTGTAACTTTCTTGATAGTCTTATTGAAGATTGTTTCCAATTTAGGCGTAAACCCTTTTCCATCTGCAATATCAAATAAATTTGCAACACGCTCAAGGAATCGCTTACAACCTCTCACTGAACTATCATTCCATGGTGCAGCCGAAGCATAATCACCCATAAAGAGTACGTAAGTACGCAATACATCCGCACCATATACTTCAACAACATCTAAAGGATCAACAACATTGCCCTTTGACTTACTCATCTTTTCGCCATCCGGCCCTAGTATCAGACCTTGTGCAGTACGTTTTGCATAAGGCTCAGAGGTATTAACCACACCTATATCATATAAAAAGTGATGCCAGAAACGAGAGTAAATCATGTGACGTGTAACATGCTCCATACCTCCATTATACCAATCCACTGGCATCCAGTATTTCAACTTTTCCTGGTCAATCAAAGCGTTATCATTGTTAGGATCTATATACCGTAGGAAATACCACGAAGATCCAGCCCACTGGGGCATTGTGTCCGTTTCACGTTTTGCGGCACCTTGACACTTCGGACAAGTACAATTAACAAAAGAATCTATCTTTGCAAGCGGTGATTCACCTTCCACTCCGGGTTCGAAATTTTCTACAACCGGTAACCTTAAAGGCAATTCTTCATATGGAACGGGAACTACACCACATTTCTCACAATGAATGATAGGTATGGGTTCGCCCCAATATCTCTGGCGGTTAAAAGCCCAATCCTTCATTTTATACTGTACTCCAGCCTCACCAATACCAAGCTTTTTAATTTCTTCAACCACTCGAGCAATGGATTCCTTTTTGTTGGTAAATCCATTCAGGAATTCTGAGTTGATCATTTCTCCATCACCGGTATATGCAGCCTTGGAGATATCTCCACCTTTTATAACTTCAATTATATCTATCCCAAACTTTTTTGCGAACTCATAGTCACGTTCATCATGTGCCGGAACAGCCATAATTGCACCAGTACCGTAACCCATCATTACATAATCTGCTATATAA
The DNA here is from genome assembly GCA_023398495.1 of Bacillota bacterium. Taxonomy (GTDB): domain Bacteria; phylum Bacillota; class Clostridia; order Acetivibrionales; family Acetivibrionaceae; genus Acetivibrio. Next base: position 8,258 of record JAEWSG010000171.1, on the reverse strand, counting down.
ACCGGGATGTTCTTCCCAGTAAGTGGATTTACAGCATCTATACCTTTCAGGCATACACCTGTCTTTTCTTTCACGAGTTGTGTACGCTCAAATTCCGTCTTCTTTGCACACATATTTCGATATTCTTCAACTTCTTTCATGTTGGCAATCTCATCGGCATATTTATCAATAAGCGGATTTTCTGGTGCCATAACCATAAAAGTCACACCAAACAAGGTATCTGGACGGGTTGTATATACACGAAGCTTATCTTCTTTACCATCTAGCAAAAAATCAACAAAAGCTCCTGTAGACTTTCCGATCCAATTCATTTGCTGTTGCTTTATATTAGGTAAATAGTCAACTTCTTCAAGACCTTGGAGAAGTTTTTCAGAATACTCGGTAATACGCAGATACCATACGTCCTTCGATTTCTGAACAACATCACTGTGACAGATATCGCACTTACCTCCCTGGCTATCCTCATTAGACAAGACAACCTTACATGAAGGGCAATAATTAACCAATGCCTCACTTCGGAATACAAGACCCTTTTCAAACATCTTTAAGAAAATCCATTGTGTCCATTTGTAATAGTTTTCGTCGGTAGTATCTACTACACGTGACCAATCATACGAGAATCCGACCTTTTTGAGCTGTTCAGTAAACTTAACTATATTCTTGTCGGTAATTTTCCGAGGATGTATTCCTGTTTTTATCGCATAGTTTTCAGTTGGCAATCCAAAGGCATCAAATCCGATCGGGAAAAGAACATTGTAACCTTCCATACGACGTTTTCTCGAAATAACTTCAAGACCTGAATATGCTTTAATGTGTCCCACATGCATACCGGCTCCACTAGGGTACGGGAACTCTACCAAGGCATAGAATTTGGGTTTTTCACTATTATCTGCTGCACAAAAAGTATTCGCTTCTTCCCACTTTTTTTGCCATTTCGCTTCTATGACATTAAACTCATGTTTCATTTATCATTCCTCCACACCTAAACTATAAATGACGCTAAATTCATAAAACTATATAAAAACATTGTTTAATAATTTTTATAACTTTTGCAACACTTAGTATTATTCCGCAAAAGAACCATTAAATCAGACTTTTTTAATGTTCCTTTCCTATTATTACAATTTAAGAATTATAACCCATTTAAGTGGCTTTGTCAATCATTAGTCCAGTAAAACATGGTAAATTATGTAAGTTTGTTTCTATATAAATGATACCTATTGTACGAGCAGCCGTTATTATGTAAAATTAAATAAAGCTCTGTATTATTAATATTAAAAGCATCAAGGGCAGAATTTTCTGGTGTTGAAAAGTACGGGATAAGAAGGTGACTTCAGATGGTTAATCTCTACAACAAGATATTTGCACACAAGTTCTTCAATAAAATATTTGTCATATATTCACTAGTTACAATATGTGCAATCGTAATAATAGCCTACATAGTATCAATCAATATAAACATTTCTCTTGAGAACAGGGAAACAAAAAGTAACGGGAAAGTCTTAGCAGATATCAATAGCTATTTTGACCAGAAGATTACAGCTTCAAGGAATATAGCAGAAAATATATATACCAATAGTTCTCTGCATTATGAAATATCATACCTTATGAACAATGGCTACAGCAAACACCTCCAATACAAATATGACAAACTGCTTTCAAGCCCTGAGAACAAATTTAACGGATTTGAAAATTACTTTAGTTCGTGCCTCTATATGGACAGCGACCTTACCGGCATTTGTATCTACAGCAATAAACAATCAGATGCCTTTGTATATTCTAACACTGGGAGGACCATATACAATAAGGATTCAAATATAACAAAATACATTAACGCTTATCCTAAAAACCATCAAGGTATGATGATTGTTCCAGCTCACCCGGCACACTACCATAATGGTGATGTCACTTCGCTGGCATTCACAGCAATCTATCAGATCAAAGATAATTTTTCTTCTGATGTATTAGGTTACATAGCCATTGATTACTCACTTGACGGAATTACAAAGGAATTTAATAAACACTCCGCTGATTATAAGGGTGCTGTTTTAATATTTACAAAACAGGGCGATACTATTTTTGATTCATCAGACACTTATTATAGCAACACCTATCCTTACTATAACATTTTAAACTCCCCTCAAAACAGTTCTGAATTTTATGATAAAAATATAGTAAACACCCTCTCAACTGTTGATTCCGGTATCCTTACAGCAGCAATACTTCCAAAGCAATTGATCTTTAAAAACGAGGCTTCCATGCAAAAAAGAATTTTCTTAATTTCCTTTGCTTGCATAGCTGTAACTCTGCTTTTTACATTTATTACAATGCTGACGTTTTCAAAACGGATCAACTCCCTAATGTCCGGTATAAGGAATATAAATTCAGGAAATTTATCCGGCAGAATAACTGTGAAGAACAAGTACGATGAGATAAGCGATATAGCAAATAGCTTCAACAACATGTGTGATAACTTAAACGAATACATAGAAAAGGTGTATATGTCAGATATCCTTCAAAAACAGGCTCAACTCAAAGCACTTCAAGCTCAGATTAATCCTCACTTTTTGTATAACACCTTGGAATCTATCAGGATGCGTGCCCTCCTAAATGGCTCAAAGGATGTTGCCGAAATGATATATCTCCTTTCCTCACTTTTCCGGAACTCCGTCAAGGAAAAATCCATTGTAGGCATCAATGAAGAAATAAAACACTGTAAAATGTATCTTGATCTGTTTAATATGAGGTTTATGGACAACATTAAGGTAACATTTGATGTTAAGGACGATGTTTTAAACTATGGTATAATAAAACATGCCCTTCAACCTCTTATCGAAAATTACATAGTTCATGGAGTTGACACTGAAAGGCCTGATAATTTACTGACAATAAGAATCTTTATACATGATGGTGATATATTTATTTATGTTATTGATAACGGAAACGGCATTGAGGAAGAAAAACTGCATAGAATCAGGCAATCTCTTACAAACCCGGATTTATCAGCCAGTCCAGGTCTTGGACTTTCTAATGTAAACGAGCGAATTATGCTGCTATTCGGAAATAAATATGGTATTGATGTATTTAGTGAATACGGGAATGGAACGGTAATTTCATTGAAAATACCTGCTAAGACAAGAGAGGAGCTGGAAAACCTTGTACAAGGTATTAATAGCTGATGATGAGCCTTATATAGTTGAAGGAATCAAACATATTATAAACTGGGAAGAGTATGGAATTGAATTGGCCGGAACAGCCTCAAACGGAGTTGAAGCCTTAGAACTATTGGTACGTGAGAAAGCAGACCTTCTGATTACAGATATTAAAATGCCAAAGATGAACGGTCTGGAACTGATACATAAGGCCAAGGAGCTTAATCTGAATACCCGTTTTATAATCTTAAGTGGGTATGACGACTTCGAGTACCTAAAAGAGTCTATAAAACTCGGTATAGAAAATTATATCCTGAAACCTGTAAATTGTCAGGAATTTGAGGAAACAATAGCAAATGTACTTGACAAAATCCACAGTTCAACTTTACAAACACCATATTTAAATATGGATATAAATATCATAAGAGATAATATTTTATACAGATGGGTTAATGGTTCCATTAGCCGGAACGAACTTTTTGAAAGGGCATCCATGCTTGATATTCAACTGGAATCTTCGCCATATACGGTATCTGTGCTGAGAATTTTGCAGGATAAAAATACTGACCACTATTCACTTATACAAAAAGCTGTAAATACCTGTTCTAAAGTAGTAGCTGCTCTCAACTCAGGTATGGTATTTTGTACTCCTGACAACAAAATTGTGTTCATAATAGCAGGCCTTACAGATTCTACCAACTTTATGAGACAATGTCTTATCAATTTACAAAAAAATATAGCTTCAAATTTCTTTTTTACCATTGGCAGCACTGAAAATGATTTTTTACTTGTTCAAAGAAGCTATCAGAGGGCGTTGGAATTGCAGCAATACTCTATAATAATGCCTTGCAACAGCGTACTCGATTATTACAATTTCAAGCAAAGTATTTCAGACAGACAAATACATGAAAAAATATCCTATGATGAAATCTCCAGATGCATATTGGCCAAAGACCTTGATTCCCTGTTTTCATGCATAGATTATACATTTAATTCCATAATCTCACTTGACGGTTTAACACCCTCTGTTGTGAAAAACATTGCTGCCGAGTTGCTTTTTTGTATAGTAAACAGCTCTAGGCTTATTACCAGATCAAAAAACAATACCATAAATGAATTGGATTACCCCTTTTCGGATGTATACAAAATAGATAGTTTTGATGAATTGAGCAGGTTTATAAAAACAACTGCCAAACACTTTGTAAGTCTTGCTATTGAAAAAAGCGAAAGTATCAACCCATTGATCAGAAGAATTCTCGATTACATAGAAACCAACTATTCTGATGACATAAGTCTAAAAACATTGGCAATAGAACTCAACACGAATGCCAACTATTTAGGTCAGCTATTCAAAGAAGAAACCGGAGAATATTTCTCTGACTATTTAAATACGGTAAGAATAAATAAAGCCATGGAGCTTCTTAGGAATACCAGCAAAAACACCAAAGACATCTCTGCAGATGCAGGTTATAAGGATGTAAACTATTTCTACAGAACTTTCAAAAAGTTTACTGGCGTTTCACCTTCGGAGTATAGAAATATCACATAAAAGAAGCTGCAATCAAAGCAATAGTTTCCTCTGCGGCAAACAGCTGAAAAATATCTTCTGAAAAGTTTGTTAATTCAACAAACTTTTATAAAAGACTGTATATACGCAAATCTTTCACCTGGACTTTTCTTCAATCCAATCGTTAATCTGCTTCTGCTGCTCGGCTATAACCTTGTCCAATCCTGCCTGCTTGTACTTTTCTATGACCTTTGGAATATATTCTTCCGGATCAACCGCCCCAACAAAAACAGGGCCTTCAATTTCTTCAGTAACTTCAGTTATTCTGGCTATCTCACTGGCTACTGGTGTTGGATCAAAGTTAAATTCGAGCAAGGGAGATATAATTGCTCTTGAATCAAATTCTTTCAAATCCTCATTTAATGTTTTAGGGAAATATGACAATTCGTAAGATAATTTCTTGTTCCCGAAAGTAAAATTACCAATAGAATATCTATTACTGCAAATATCTATAACATTTTCAGTTACTTTTTTATAATGTACCGCCTCAATTCCATAAGCTAACAAGTTATACAAATACTCATCGGTGTTTAGCAGTTCCAAAAACATCATTACCCTCTCCGGATCCTCAGACGTTGATGATATCGCCTGCATATGATATTCTATATCCTTTCTGGTAACAAACGGCTGCCATATGGGTACAGTTACAATATCATACCCATACTTGTTTGAGAGTGTACTTTCAACCTCAGGATTGTATGAAAACACACCGGCAAACCAGTTGCCTGTTTCATAATATCCATCTATACTTTTTATTGTAGCAGCATCCTGAAGAATATATCCTTTTTTATACCACTTGTGCACTAAGGCTGCATACTCTTTAAACTCAGGAGTTTCAAAAGTATTTACAAGCTTATAGTCCGTTCTGTTGTCAAAATATAGTGCACTTGGGACCTGCTCGTCAATTCTTTCCATAGGCATTGTAAATCCATGATTTGCATACGTATATATCAGGTACGGCACCACCTCAGGTTCATTTTTCTTTATGACCTCAAACATAGGATCTAGGTCTCTAAGTTCTTTAATGGATGAAGCATTTAGCCCGTATTTCTCCAAGTACTTCTTATTGAGTGTAATACAAAATTGATGCCCGAGCTCTTTGATTGATGGAATAGCATATATTTTACCGTTTACCTTAGCACCATTTTTCAATACCTCAGGCATGTGCTCCAAAGTGCCCTTGCCATACTTGTCCAGCAAGGGATCAAGTTCAACAAAAGAACCCTTCAGAGAATTGTGAACATAACTGTTTATCCATACAGATGTGAAACATATGTCAAATTTCTGTCCTGATGAAATAACAGACTTAATTGCTTTCTCATAATTGTTAAAGTCGACTAGCTCAAGCTTCAAAGTTGCATTTATTTTTTGCTTAAGGTATTTATTGACCTCTTCCAATACAAGTTCTGTGTCCTCTTGTGGGTCATTCATGTGGTACCAGGTTATTTCATATTCCGGCAGAGTAGAATTATGGCTGAAACTACCCTCTTGTACAGTATTATAATTACTATCTGAATCCTGTTTATATGAAGTAAAAAGAAGAGTTAGGCATAAAAAAAATATAACAATTGGTTTGATTTTAATTTTATTTATATCCATTCAATGCTCCACCCCCAATATTTACCACACAGTCATGATTCAAATTATTTAATCTAAATCACATTAATATAATATCATAAAATCATGAACACCAATAGGTTGACACTTCATTTGCTAACACTCGCTCGCCAACTTTTGGTTTTATTATATACAACAACCCCAGCACCAGCATATACAATCAATAGTTATATTTCAAAATTCAATTTAATAGTGCAAAAATATATCTAAAAACAAACGATAGCCCAATTATACTAAAAATACTTAACAGAGCCTTTATAACATAAGGTTTTCTTGATATATTCATAACTTTAAACAATGCACTGAAATAAGTAATGTTAATAATAATGAAGAATATCGACATCAATACTAATGCATAGTATAAACTATTAAATATGTACTTTCCTATTACAGCACCCAGTACATATCCTACTATCTGTAGCACACATGAAATCATTGCATAATTTTGTTTCTCCAGTGTTATTGATAAACCATGAACTGTAATCATAAGAAACATAAAAAAATACTGCAATGTAAGGATCCTGACAAAATCTCCTGCCATCTTCCATTCAACACCAATAAAAGCAACCACAATAATATCGCCAAATGCCATAAGTAAAACCATAGGAATAAATACAATTTTCATTCCTTTTATCAAATTATTATACACATAGTACCCAATTTCTTTTCCTTCTCTTTTCATTGAAGAAGTCGTGTGAAAAAATACACGTCCTACTGCACTTGCAAATAATGCACTTGGAATTTGTAGTAATCTCACTGTTATTCCATAATACCCAAGTATTTCTGTTCCCCAAATTCCTTGTATTAATAGTATAGGTAATTGATTTTTGAAGTTTGCAATTATGTTTGTTGGCATCTGATATGTGACAAATCTTCGATTTCTTACTAAAGTATTTTTGTATATAGAATAATTTAAGATAAAAAAACTCTTGGGTAAGTGCCTTTTCATATGAATTAATGTAATAAGCAACCCTGTTATCTGTCCAATAAAGTAACCCGATTTGTTCATTCCCAATAGTCCCAATATCATAGCAACAACACTACATATCCCATTCCGTATTATTGGGTTTTTCATCAATACATTATAATCGGCATTTCTATTTAGCCATGTATAGCAAACTTGGATTTGCTGGTTAGTAAAAACTATTACTACAACAAGTACATACAAAACGGCGGGATTAATGCCAATAACGTTGTTAAACATTGTATAGTATACAGTTATTGTAAAAGATGCCACAACACTAATTACAGCAACAATACTTGTAATAACTTTATAAGTATCCTCAATATCTTCTTTTTTCTCCAACATTATTACATTAGTCATACCCAAATCAGAAAATGACATAATTATCATTGATGCTGAATTTAATAAAGTCCAAATACCAATTATTTCTGCACCATATATTCGCGTTATTATTGGTAGTGTCATAACAGAAATCACTTGACCCAATAGGGTTCCAGATGAAACTTTTGCAATGCTTATTCTATTTCCAGATAGCATGTTTTTTAGCATACTCTTCATTAATTTGATTCCTCTACAAACTTAACTTCATAAGACTTTTTATATTTTTAACCTTAATAAATACTATTTAGAAAAATGATAAGTAAATTTTAAAACCTGCATAAACTACATAATGAATTGATAGAAGTACTCTGTTACTAGTATCCTATATCTTGATTTCATCATTCATAATATACTATTCAAACTCTTTATTTAGAGTTACTAGTTTTCTGAAATGATTTAACCAACCTCTTCACATATACCATTTTCTTTTGAAGCAACAGAATCTCATATTACTGTTATAGGACAACCTGTTTTTCAGTAAACTAACGAAAATTGGACAAGAAAAATTTCAGTGTGTGGAAGAAAAGGGCGAAGAACCACCAACGCCCTTTTTAAATTTGATACAATATCAAATTAT
>JAEWSG010000168.1 GCA_023398495.1 Bacillota bacterium | reverse complement strand
CTAATCCTTTCTTCAGATTCCAGTTCACACTGGACACCCTTGGCTTCGGCTGTATCCTTCCCACTGTCGGGTGGATTGGGGACTTTCACCCGTTAGAACGTGTGCTCACTGGGCACACCAAAAAAAGTAGCTTTAGCACATAAGCTAAAGCTACTTTAATTTATCTTTATTGTGATTTTTATCTTTCTGCCAATCTAAGGAGTTCTTCCCATCTTTTATCAACTTCTGCCTGAATTTCTTCAATCATATGCTCATTTCCAGCTCTGAACAAGTGTTTAAATCTTCCCTGAACCTTTAAGAAATCCTTAACAGGAAGTTTTGTCTTTGGCTTATAGTTAACTATATGTTTACCTTCTATTACTTCGTATAATGGCCAGAAGCAAGTTTCAACAGCCAACTTATTCACTTCCATAAGATCAGGCGTATTGTACTGCCATCCTCTAGGGCATGGAGCCAAAACGTTCAAAAACGCAGGACCTTTTGTATAAATAGCTTTTTCTGCCTTTTCATAAAGATCCTTCATGTTTCCTATAGCTGCGGTTTGCGCAACATAAGGTATATGATGGTTGACCATTATCTCTGTGAGGTCTTTCCTCCACTGCTGTTTTCCGGGTATTTCTTTTCCTGCAGGAGAAGTTGTAGTATCTGCATATTTAGGTGTAGCTGATGATCTTTGGATACCAGTATTCATGTATGCTCCGTTATCGTAGCAAACATAAACCATGTCATGACCTCTTTCCATCGCACCTGAAAGTGATTGTAGACCGATGTCATATGTTCCTCCATCGCCACCGAAAGCAATAAACTTTGTTTCTTCATTTATTTTGCCTTTTCTCTTCATTGCAACATAAGCAGCTTCTGCACCTGCTACTGTAACAGCTGAGTTTTCAAATGCATTGTGTATAAATGAATCTTTCCATGCAGTAAAAGGATAAATAAAGGTACTAACTTCCAGACATCCTGTTGCACTTCCAATAACAGCGTGATCCTCAGGTTTGAGAGCTCTAAGTATCTGTCTTGCAACTACAGGTGCACCACAACCTGCACACATTCTATGACCACCGGTAAATCTTTCCGGTTTCTTTGCAACTTCTTTTAAATTGTACGCCATTTATCACACCTCCTATTCTCTTACACCAAGGTAATTGTATACTTGATCTACTTTACCAGTGTTAGAAATTTCAAATAATTTTTCAACTACCTTTTCAATATCAGTTGATTTAACATCTCTTCCACCTATTCCGTAAATATAGTTAATTACTTTAGGTGAAAGTACACCTTTAGCATACATTGCACTTGTTACCTCAGTAAACAACGGACCACCAGCAGCATTAAAGCTATCTGCTTTGTCCATTATAGCAATAGCTTTATACTTTGATAAAGCAGCTGCCATTTCATCAACCGGGAAAGGTCTGAATACTCTTGGCTTTATAACGGCAACTTTTTTTCCCTGTTCTTTATACTGATCAGCAACATATTTAGCCGTTCCAGCTGTGGAGTTTAATAAAACAATTGCTACCTCTGCACCTTCTATATTATACTCTTCAAATAATTCATACTTCCGTCCAGTCAATTTATAAAACTCTTCTGATACCTCAATAATAACTTTTTTTGCATTAATCATTCCCTGAGCTTGTTGTCTCTTATGTTCAAAACAATGGGTAAAATGATCAAGAGGACCTACCGCTATAGGATTTTCTTTATCTAGCAGATACATATCAGGCTTGTACTCTCCAACAAAGGCTTTAACCTTATCATCCTCTAGTAATTCAATGTTTTCTATAGCGTGAGAAGTTATAAATCCGTCCTGACAAATCATTACAGGAAGTATTACATCTGGATGTTCCCCTATTCTGTTTGCCATTAACATATTATCATAAGCTTCCTGGTTGTTTTCTGAATAAAGCTGAATCCATCCTGAGTCTCTAGCACCCATGGAATCACTGTGGTCATTATGAATATTTAAAGGCCCGGATAAGGTTCTGTTTACACAAGCCATTACTATCGGAAGTCTTGATGCTGCTGCAATATATAGTACTTCCCACATGAGAGCAAGTCCGTTTGCTGATGTAGCTGTCATTGCTCTTGCACCTGCAGCTTGTGCACCTACACAAGCAGACATTGCACTATGTTCTGATTCTACAGCCACAAACTCAGTATCTACAACACCATCTGCAACATAAGTTGAGAAATATTGAGGAACTTCTGTTGAAGGAGTAATCGGGAAAGCAGCAACAACATCAGGATTTATTTGTTTCATGGCAACAGCCATTGCCTCATTACCACTCATTCTTTCTCTTATTGACATATTCTAAACCTCCTATTTCCCTTCCTCTACAAAGTCAATGGCATTAAAAGGGCAAACCTTAACACATACGCCACATCCTTTGCAGTGATCATAATCAAAATCTACTCTTTTACCTTCTTCATTAACTAATATAGATGTATCAGGACAAACCGGATAGCAAAGCAAACATTGTTTGCACTTCTCCTGTATCCAAATAGGCTTCATTGAGCGCCAATCACCTGTTTTATAAAGATGTGCGTTTCCTGCATAAGGTATGGCACCTCCCGGAGTAATGTCTTTCCAATTTACATCAATTGGGACATCCTTTAATTCCTTTTTACTCATATACCTTTCACCTCCTGCATGGATCTTTCAAGAGCCTTTATATTGCCTTCAACAACTTCAGGCTTCTTTGCAAATTTGTGCTTAAATGAATCAACCATATCCTTCAGGAATTCCTGCTCGTCCATAATCTTACTTACTTTAACAACTGCACCCAGCATTGGAGTATTAGGAAAATATTTCCCGAGTGTATCAATAGAAATTGTTCTTGCATCTACAGTACACACTTTTCCTCTATATCCCTTTAATAAAGGTTTCAACTCTTCAGGAGACTTTGTAGTGTTGATAATAATTGCTCCATCCTCTTTCAATCCTGAAGTTACATCAACTGATGTAATTAAAGTGTCATCCACTACAACAACATAATCAGGCTCATATATATTGCTGTGGATTGTGAGCTTTTCATCACTAATTCTGTTGTAAGCTGTAATTGGTGCACCCATTCTTTCCGGACCATACTCAGGAAAACCTTGTATAAATTTCCCGGTATTAAATGCAGCATCTGCAAGCAACAAAGATGCAGTTTTAGCACCTTGTCCACCACGCCCATGCCATCTTATTTCTACAACCTTGCCCATGTGGCAAACCTCCTCATTTTATGATTATAAAAAACATGTTAAAAATAATTTTATGTTACGGGTCACTATATTGAACACAGATTCGTATTTTGAATAAAAACTCGAGTTCAATAAACATGTAGCATACACCATAATATTTTATCCTAAAGTTTTTATCAAATTCAAGTATTAATGTAAAATTATTAGATTATTTCCAAAAAATTAAATTTTTATATTGAAATAAGAAGTGAGTCTGATTGGTTTTAAAATCTATCCCTTTTATCATTCAAAAATTATATGTTTAAAATCCCCTTTAATGCTACTAGTAAAGCAACACCCGGTAATCCCATTATTCCCACTATAAAAGCTGTAATAGGATTTAACGCAATGTGGTAGTTAAATACTCCAAAAATAATATTTATTATAATTATTGCTATACCCCCTAGAAGTGAGCTATATATCAGTTTAGCAACCTTTTTTAAAGGAACAATGAACATTCTTCCGAAAAAGAACAAACATATAATACCTATTATATAGGAAAAAATTGTGCTGAATTCTATCCCCACTAATAATCACATCGCCCTCATATATTCTAGTATAAGAATAACCAAATAATTTTGAGATTTTTTACAATTCAAAATATTTGTATTTTATTTTATGGTAAACACCTACTATAAATATATATAAGCTTGCGCAAATTTATTACAAAATAGCGGGGAAATATTTGTTTTTTCACTTTGCTTCAAGTTTTATTCCTTTCTCCTTTGCAATTTTTATCAGATACTCATATTGTGCTTGATATGCTTTAATTCTATATGTATAGTAATCAATCATATCCCCTTCAACAGCATAATCAAACCCATCATTTGCATTTATCCATTCATTTTTTGCAATTGATATACTCTCAATGAGATTTTGAATATCAGTGGATTCCTTTTTTTCCATCTCATTGTTTTCTTTTATATTCAGTGAATTCAATATTTTTTGGTAAATACTAGCTTTTTGTGTCTTTGATCTATTGCTTCTTTGAATATTCAAGTTCATAAAACTCACCTTATACCTTAAAATTTGATAGAACATCCTTTTATATTTTATTCAAAATCGTTGTAGAATGTTCTTTTTCTATAAGTATAAGCAGAATTTATCCAATCTATACATCTAGTAGTATTACATACATAATTTTTAATAATTTAACAATCTACATATCAATATACTTGCGGCGTTATCCACTTAATGTTAAAAATTCCAGATACAATTAAGTAAACTTAATTAAAAGGCTTTTTTTAAGGATTTAGTTTACATTTATGCAATGAAAAATATATTGTTTTTTTTGTATAAACTTGCGATAATTATAATATACCAAGATAGGAACGCTATTAGAATTTATTTCCAGCATTTATTAGCGAACTTAATATAAATATTAAAAGTCTAATATTTATAAAGTTAAGGTAAATTTTTATATAAATGGAGTGTAAATATGACAAACCTTGAGATACCAAAGAAGAATATCAAACAAAAAAACAAATTACTTATCGGATTATTGCTGGTAGCTTGTCTACTTTTTGCATCATTATCAGTTTATGCAATTTCTGTTCTTGCATATGCTAAGTCTTATAGTGGAATTACGCTCAACAATAAAGACGTTGGCAAAATGACCAGGAATGAGTTGTACTCATTGTTAAAGTCCAGTTATTCGGATAAGGTAAACAATAACAAAATAATTTTAAACTACAAAAATGCTAAAAAGGAAATCAGGTTTAATGAAATTAACGTAAAATATGATTTAGATAAGGCCGTAAGCGAAATTATGGATGAAGGCAGAAACGGTAATATATTTAGTAGACTAAGTGAAGTAAACAATATTAAAAAAAGTGGAAAGTCACTAGAATTAAGTTATTCATATAACAACGACAAATTAAAAACTATTGTGGATAATTTCAATAATGAAACTATTAAATATGTTAAGGAAGCTGATCTGCTTGTTGGAGATTCAGAAGTTATTTTATATTCGGGTCATACTGGAGAGCGGATTGACACTGAAGACATATATAAAGTAATTGAAGAGTCCATTAAGTTATGTTCAGATATTGAACATGATGTTCCTATAATAAAAACTCCTCCAAGCAGCATAAATGTTGACGATATTTACAATAAAATATGTACTGAGCCGGTTAATGCAAAGGCTGAATTAAACGGAAATAATATATCAATTATTCCTCACACTAATGGAAGAACTATTGATAAAGCTAAATTGGTAAGTATCATTAATGAAATTGAAAAAACTCCCGATACGCAAAGAGTTCTCCCTGTTAAATTTGTTGAGCCTAAAATAACTACATCTATATATCAGGCTAATCTTTTTAAAGATACTCTTTCAACTTCAAGTACAAAGTTCTCCGTAGCAGGCACCAATAACGCTAACAGAGGAGTAAACATCAGACTTGCATCATCAAAAATTAACGGCAAGATATTATTGCCAGGTGAGGTTTTTTCATTTAACGATGTTGTAGGTCCTAGAACAGCAGAAAAGGGGTACAAAGTTGCCCACGCATATCAGAACGGTAAAATAATTGATGATATAGGCGGCGGTATTTGTCAGGTTTCTACAACACTTTACAATTCAACTCTTAAAGCAGATCTTGAAACAGTGACAAGAAGAAATCATATGTTTACAGTAGGCTATGTTCCTTTTGGTCAGGATGCAGCTGTATCTTATGGCTCAACCGACTTTGAGTTTAAAAATAATACCTCTATGCCTATCAAGGTTTTAGTAAACGTAACAAGCGATAACCGTATTGTATTTTCAATCCTTGGCACAAATGAAAATCCTAGTAAAACAATAATAATAAGAAATGTTCAAATAAGTTCTACACCGGCTCCTGTCAAGTATATTAATGATCCCTCTATGGATGAAGGAAAAACAGTTGTAATTGAAAAAGGTATGACAGGTTACGTTATAGATACTTACAAAATAATAGAAGTAAACGGCGAAGTGGTTAGTAATACTAAAATTCACAGAAGTACCTATAGAACTTTGACAAGACAGATAAAAAGAGGTACCAAAAAAGTTGTACAGCCTACAGCAGCCCCTTCGGCTACAACTATAGAGCCACAAATAAATATACCGGCTTCAGGAGCTACAACCGATTTACCTGATGAAGGAACTGTGGATTCACCAGCTGCTACAGAAAATACTGAAGAGGGCTCTGTTTAACCTAACAGTCAATATAAACTCCCTTTATGGGTGCATATAACAAATATGAAGAAAAATATTCCAGAAACTTAAGTTTCGCAGTCTAGAGCTTTTATATACTCCTCCCTTCATAGCAATTAAAAACTGCCATAAAGGGAGTTTTTTCAGTTATATAAAGTGTTATATAATACACCATCTCTTAAGAAACCTTTTATTATAACAATACTAATAACTGTCTACGCTTACTGCTCCATTATCTCTAAGTATTGATCCTATAGGATTTACTTTATCGTCGTCAGTTTTCATACTGAATAGTATTTTTCCAGCCTTGATATCAGTTTCATATTGACGGCTTTTATTTTCGGGAATTCCAAGATCAACAAGACCACCAACTATTCCCCCTGTCACTGCACCTGATAATAAGCCTGTGATTGGACCTGCCGCAGCTATTATTCCTAATCCGGGAATAACCATACTGCCTGCTCCTATAAGGAGACCTGCAAGTCCTCCAAGTATTCCTCCTGTCATAACACCATCGGATATATTATCGTTAACCCCTCTAGGGCTTGTACCCATACTTAATCCGTGGTTTGTTCCTGTAGTTTCATTATCACCTTTATTGTTTTCATCTTTTGCAATTATGGAAATATCATCAGTTCTCAAACCCTGATCTTTTATTTGTCTTGCAGCGTTCTCAGCACTTGAATAATTATCAAAAATTGCTACTACAGTTCTTGACATTTTTGTACCTCCGTTAAGTAATTATTTAGATAGTGTAGCAATTGCCTCTTTTATACAGGTATTGGTTAGATATACCGATACCTGTGGAAAAAATCAATTATTACATTTATCCTTGTGTATAGCATTCGTTATAGAGGTATATTTTATTCGTTGAATTCAAAATGTAACTTTTTTTTAATATTATTTAAATCTACATGGTGTATAATTAAAATATATCTATTTATCAGTCGATATTATTATAAGGGGTGTTACATAAACAAATGAAAAAAGCTTTAAGTATTATAACTATATTATCCATGTTACTTTTATTTATTTCAAATGCAGGTGCAGCTTCTGAGATATCCATAATAGAAAAAAGTGCTAATTCACTTGTTAAACTTGGAATTATGAAAGGTTACGAAGATGGTACACTTAGACTTGATAATAAAATAAAAAGAAGCGAATTTATCACACTTATCGTTAAAATGATGGCTTATGATAAAGATTCTGATTTAGCAAGTACAAAAATAAGCTTCAAGGACTTAAAGTCAAAGCACTGGGCCTATACTAATATTAAAGTTGCCCTTAAGTATCAACTTGTTACAGGATACCCTGACAATACAATTGCACCAGATAAAGATGTTACTTATGCAGAAGCTTTGGCTGTTGCTATAAGAGCCTTAGGTTACGAAGAAACATTAACTGGTAAATGGCCGGATAATGTTGTTAATAAAGGTGCTGAACTAGGGCTTAATAAAAATTTGGACTTAAAGCCTAATCATCCTCTATCACGTGGCGAAATGGCGGTTATAGTATACAATTCTTTGACAGTCAACTTTGCAGTAAATTAATTTTATCTAAATCGTGAAAATGGTTTTACAATGACAAATTGAATTTTCACGATAATAAATCAAGGAATAAGTTTTTCTTAAAATATTGTATTCATTAAATAAAGTTGCTAATATAGTATTAGCAACTTTATTTATATTATTATCCATAGGACTTTTAGTAAGAGTAATTCTGTAATAATTACTCTCTACAGCAAAATATAGTGTTTTTATGGAAAAGCTTAAGAAAATAATTAATCATCTGGTTATTACAGCGGAACCTTTTACTTTAATATAGGCATCCACTATAATACGTAATATATATAGCTTAGGAGTATGAAATGCAATTAGAAGGTATGCTACTTTTATTAACTTTATTAATTATAATTCCAGTTCTTTCAATATTTTCAAATGATACAGCCTTTTTTATAATTTTTTCATTGGTTCTGTCCTTTAGTTCTATCAAGAAAATTTTTAAAACTATTTTTCCTGTGGTTAGTGAAGATGACAGTGAGACAAAAGAATTAATGGAGGAAATCAAGAATGATATTGATTTGGATTTTAATAAAATCAAACAAGGATTAAAAACCGTAAAAGCACTTGTTATTATTTTGTTTTTTATATATAGCTGCTTCTTTTTGAAGTTATTTTTATTCAAGATAGCTGCGTCTATTATAATTGTATACTGGGTTCGCTATATAGTAGATGTTCTTAAAACTGAACGTAAAGATGGAGAGAACTCTGAAGAAGTTAAAATTCCATTGGTGGAACAGGCTTTAAGCGTTTTTATAAATATGTTGATTATAATTTTAATAATATCAACTGTTTATAATAGATTCTTTAGTTAGGCCATTTCAAAAAATTACCTATACAATATTTTTGGCTCAAAGCCCATCAAATCTAATTTTTTGAAATGGCAATTGACCAGTTATTTTTTTGGAAACACCTTAATTATTTCTTAACGAATTATTTCTGTATGTAGTAAT
Source organism: Bacillota bacterium (assembly GCA_023398495.1). Taxonomy (GTDB): domain Bacteria; phylum Bacillota; class Clostridia; order Acetivibrionales; family Acetivibrionaceae; genus Acetivibrio. The sequence continues at coordinate 33,187 of JAEWSG010000168.1, read as the reverse complement.
GTAAAAAGCACTAGCTTTTCAAAATTTCTTATATGTAATTTATTACATCTATAGAAATTCTTATTTATGTTATAATGAATATTATAATATTTACTATATAGTTAGATAATAAGGAAAAGGTAGGTTAATTAAAATATATAATGGCGAAAAAAATATCAAATTTAAATACAGTAATAACTTTAACTATTCTTATTCTATCTGCTTCTTTGGATAATGTAGTTTTAGGGCTATTTCCCCCATTATTTTCTGCTATTTCAGAAGATCTTAACATTAATGTATCCGCTATGGGGGTAGTTTCTGCCATAACTATAATATTTTCTGCAACGTCTTCTATTTTTTGGGGATACATGGCTGACAAGGGAAAAAGGAAGCACTTAATTATAATTGGAACTTTTATTTTTACTGTTTCTATATTCCTTACTGCCTTCAGCAGAAACCTTTTACAGTTAATAATCTTTCAGGTATTTACAGGAATTGGTCTTGGGTGTGTAGGATCAATCGGTTATAGCGTTCTTACAGATTTTATACCCAAAAAGCGTTTGGGTACACTAATGAGTTTATGGGCATTATCACAAGGATTTGGCGGAATTGCTGGCTCTGTTATGGCTCCTATAATATCAACACACTCTAGCTGGAGAAAACCTTTTATAATAATATCTGTAATTGATTTCATATTTATGTTTTTGTATTTTCTTATGAAAGAACCGGAAAAAGGATCTGCTGAGCCAGAATTAAGAAATCTTCATAACGAAGGTTTAAGCTATAATTATTCAATAGAGCTAAGACAAATACCCAAGATAATATCAAAGAAAAGTAACAAGTGGCTAATGCTTCAGGGTTTTTTTATGCAGGTAACAATTGGGACTCTTATATGGCTGCCCACCCTTTATTCATCTAAAATAAGAGCTGAAGGAATAAGCAAAGAGACGGCATTGATAGCAGCAGGATACTTTTATGCCTTACTTCAAATGGGCGGTTTATCTTCAACTTACTTTGGTTATTTAGGTGATAAATTTCAAAGGAAAACATATAGAGGAAGAGCACTTCTTACCGGAAGTCTCATACTAATTGCTATACCTCTTTATGTTATTATGTTCTTATTGCCTATGGACAATCTTACATTACCTGAATCCAACAATCCATATCCAATTCTTATTTCATTAATAACACAATTTATTACAAATCCCTGGATTCTATTAATGTTTATACTTGCTGTTTGTGCAACTGCTGCACAATCTGCCAATACACCTAATTGGCTAGCCTTATTAACCGACATCAATTTACCTGAACATAGAGCAACGGCGTTTAGTATTGCTAATTTGGTCAATGGAGGTGGCAGAGCACTTGGAAACGTTCTTATAGGTTTGGTTTTAGGACGAATTTCAATTATGTTTGACGAACCACAGAACTACATATTCACAATGGTATTATTCCAGATATTTTTTATACCTGCAGTCTACAGCTATTATAAAGTATCAAGGAACAGCGGAAGGGATATAAGGAAAGTAAAATCAGTATTAAAACGTAGAGCTAAAAAATTATAAATTGGCAATTATCTAAATCACGAAAATGATTATATATTAGAAAATTTTATTTCCGTAATATTATATTAAGGAAATTGAAGCGCGATGTAAAATCTTTATCACGTTCAATATAGTCCACTACATAATCTCTTCTTATATGCATTTTCCAACTCTAAAATATAATTGTATTGTAAATCTTTACACCCGATATCAACAGGACTCTCTGCATAAAAACCATGAAAATCAGAACCACCTGTTACTACAAGGTTGAATTTTTTTGCAAGCTCTAGTGATTTATTGATATCATCCTTATCATGTCTTGGATGGTACACCTCAATTCCATGAAGACCGATTTCAACCCATTCTCTAATTGAATCATAATTATCCATTTGCCCGGGATGAGCAATTACAGCTATTCCACCTGCATACCTTACTGCTTCTATTGCCTTTTTAACATCAATGTACTCTATTGGCACATATGCAATACCCTGGGCACGTTTTTCGTCTGGCTTTTGAAATAGAATTCTATAAAGTTTGTCGTATATGCCTCTACAATAGCCTTTATCCAGTAAAGCATGCATTATATGCTGTTCATAAACCCCTGTTCCTCCTTCTGAATAATGCTCAACATCTTCCCATTCAATGTTATAACCTGCATCAATAATCTTTTTAAACATTTTAATTGAAGCTTCATGACGAGCCTCAATTAATGGATTACATATCGTCTCTAAAGCCATATGACCAGGTTGGACATAAAGACCGATTATATGTGCTCTTCTATTCTTTTTATAATCGTATGCAGATATTTCAATTCCAGGTATAATATTTACTCCTGTTTGGATTCCTATTTTAGCCGCTTCTCTTAAGCCTTTTGTTGTATCATTATCGGTTATTGCCAAATGTCTTATTCCTTTCACTTTAGCCAGCTTTACTATTTCAGTAATTGTCAATGAACCATCGGATATTTTCGTGTGTACATGTAAATCAATCATTTTGCTTCACCTCATACATAATTTCCAGCCTTATTAGAAAGATATTATAAATAACGTTTGGGTGATATATATATTTAACTTTAATGTACGTTATCTATACGTTTTAATATTAATACTAAAAATTTAAATATATATTTTATCTATGTTATATAATATTAAAATTATGTTAAATTATCTTTAAATAAGCAACTTACATTTATAACATAAGAATTAAAGGGTTTACGAAGAAAATTTGTTTTTGCTCCTGAATATGAATAAAAATATGGGAAGGTACTGATTATGAAGATGTACTCATTGGTAAAAGAAAATGGAGAGCAGAGTTTTTGATTTGTAATGTAATAATAGTCCCCATAACGCAATTATGTAAACGCAACAAAAAAACACTCCATCTTCTGGAATGCTTTTCTTTGGCGGAGAAGGAGGGATTCGAACCCTCGCGCCAGTTACCCGACCTAACGGTTTAGCAAACCGTCCCCTTCGACCTGCTTGGGTACTTCTCCAAATACTAAGCCTTTTTAAAATAACGGCTTTATTATGGCGGAGAGAGTGAGATTCGAACTCACGGTAGGCTCACACCTACGCCGGTTTTCAAGACCGGTGCCTTAAACCAACTCGACCATCTCTCCATTTCTTGTGACAAGAAATAATATAACATGTATAACACCTATTTGTCAATACTTGATTTTAACCTAATTTAGGTAAACTTTATCATACAGTATAGTATTGGTAATTATATAACAAAACATACATAATATAACACTTTATATACAATCTTTATTTAATCTATTTAATATACAACATTAAATAGACACAACTTCTTTTATTCAATAATAAATCAATTAATTAAAACAGAACAATTAGTCAACTACCTTAGTGTTATCATATAAATTAAATGCTGATTTTATATCCCCTATTGCACTAATTAACTTAAACACATTTTACTATATTTTATAATAATCATGGCCACCCGCTTAGCAGGTGGCCATTCATTAAAAATCTATTTAATAGCATCTACACCATTCATATACTTCAGTAAGGCATCCGGAATAACAACAGATCCATCCGCTTGTTGATAATTTTCAAGAATGCACGCAGTAGTTCTACCTATAGCAACGCCAGATCCATTTAATGTATGAACAAATTCAGGTTTATCATTTGCACTTCTTCTGAATTTTATTCCAGCTCTCCTCGCTTGAAAATCTTCAAAATTACTGCAGGACGAAATTTCTACATATCTATTATAACTTGGCATCCAAACTTCAATATCATATTTAATTGCAGCTGTGAATCCTAGATCACCGACACAGATCTTAACTACCCTATAAGGTATACCTAATAACTGCAATACCTCTTCAGCATCCCTTGTTAGTGCTTCTAGCTCATCATAAGAATTTTCAGGAGTCGTGAACTTTACTAGTTCTACTTTGTTAAACTGATGCTGTCTTATAAGTCCTCTTGTATCTCTTCCTGCTGCACCTGCCTCAGCTCTGAAACATGCAGAATATGCTGCATGCTTTATTGGTAAATCTTTTATATCTAATATTTGCTCCCTATACATATTTGTAACTGGTACTTCAGCTGTAGGAATTAAAAAATAATCATTATTAGCTACTTTAAAAGCATCTTCTTCAAACTTTGGAAGCTGCCCTGTTCCAATCATACTGTTTCTGTGAACCATAAATGGTGGAAACACCTCTGTATAACCGTGTTTGCTAGTATGCAAATCAAGCATGAAATTCATTAAAGACCTTTCAAGCCTTGCACCTAAACCTTTGTAGAAAGTAAATCTTGCACCTGTTACTTTTCCTGCTGCTGAAAAATCAAGTATACCTAATTTCTCTCCTATATCCCAGTGAGCCTTAGGTTCAAAATCAAAATTTCTTGGGTCTCCCCATTTTCTAATTTCAATATTATCTTCGTCAGTGTCTCCATCAGGTACTGTACTATTTGGAATATTAGGAATTGTTAAAAGTATTTTATTTAGTTCTTCATCAATCTCTTTAACCTGAGAGTCAAGAGTTTTTATTTTATCTGATAAATTTTTCATTTCCTCCATTAATGGTACAACATCTTTTCCCTCTTTTTTATATATTGGTATCAGCTTTGAATCAGAATTTTGTTTATTCTTTAATTGTTCAACTTCTACTAATATCTGTCTTCTCTTTTCATCCAAACTAAGAATTTGATTAACATCAAAACTATCTTTCCTTTTTAATAATGCTTTCTTCAAAATTTCAGGATTACTTCTTATAATTTTAATATCTAGCATATTTATTTCTCCTTATATTTATTATATTAATTTTTCATATTCATTTATTATTAAATATATAGATAAAGTACACTAAAGTTAAATCTTTATAGCATCCAAACGTTATCTAATTCAGATGTAAAACGTCCTTTATTTTCAGGTTTAGAAATTTTCATCTTTATTAGTTAGTTGTTCATCAAGCTCAGATAACCTTGAGGTGATATATATATAAGTCAATATTAGTTATCTATATATTCGTTACAATTAAAGATATTATACTATAAAAATGTATCATTTCAACCATTTAAAAAGAAAATATTGACCATTAAAGTACTATTGACCTAAATTTACTGCTAAAAATTGAATTGCGTCATTCTTATAAGTACTATCATGATAATTTGTAAGCAAATTATTCATTGCTTCCTTTGATTGAAGTTTATTACCCATATTATAATATGAATAAGCTATAAAATAATAACAATCATCTGAAAAATATTCTGATTTTGTAAACATTAAAGAATTATTAAAACTCTCTATAGCCTTTTCATAATGACCTGCTCTATAAAAACTATAACCTTCATTATAAAACTCAAGTGAAGCTTTTATAAAACAAAACTCGGAAAGACTATTATACAAGGCTAAAGCACTATTGTCTAATAATTTTTTATCTATTTCATTAAATATAATAAGTGCACAATTTTTTACATCTTTATTATAATACTTTATATTTGCAAGCATTAGTTTCTCATAATTATTAACTTTTAAATTATTACTATCCTTAACTTCATCCAATTCCAACTTAAGATTTGATCCTTCTTTTCTGAGCTCATCAATTTCTTTTTCTAAATTTTCAATCTTTTCATATAGTTTTTTATTTTCTACAAGTGCAGAACTCAAATTCATCTGAAAATTACTTTTTTCCTTTTCTGTATTACCTAATTTATTTCTAACATCATCAATATTTTTATTTACTTTTATTTGACTATAGGCCGTAATCGTTAGCACTATAAAAGCACTTGTAAATAAGACTACAGCATATATCCATACTGTTTTTTTGTCTTTTTTATTATCCATTTTCTTAACACTCCTAGACAGGTGGTAAAGTTACTTAATAAGGTTATTGCAAAACAACTTGTCAATTGCCATTTCAAAAAACATGATTTGAAAAGCTTTGATATCCGAGTATTGTATAGACTATTTTTTGAAATAGCCTAAGTATGAGGTAATATAATAGAATAAACTAGACGGATGATTCTCTTTTAAATTTGCATAAACGATCAGTGTTTTAATATGTTTTATTTTTTTTAGCTATATCAATTGCTTGTATTTCTTCAGCTGATAAAACATATTTTGATTGTCCGCTTATTATTGCTTTTGCATACGTTGATGTTGATTCTCGCGTGTAAATTCCATTTAAAACTACTCCATTATCATTTCCGTCTAGAATTGCAATTGCAAAGCTTAAATTACTTCCTACGTTTTCAAAAGCATTATATCTTACAACACCAATTTTTTGAACGCACTGTAGCATATTTCTTTCCATATAATTAATTCTATTTTCCATATCCTTATTTTTATTTGATATTTCATTACATAAATCTATATTTTCTTCAATAAGTCTTTCTATATTAGAATTGCCCGAATCCTTAAAAAACTTTTTATATCTTTTCGTTAACTTATTTAATTTTAGTTTTGTCGAAATTAGTGAAACCATTAAAATTAATGTAAACAATACATTTACTATTATAAAGTAAGGACTAAAAACCATTATATTATTAAAAATATCTTCTGCAAATTTCGTCATACATTACTCCTTCTATTTTATAAGTATTCTGATTTAATTTTAAGAAAAATGTTTCACGTGAAACATTTTTCTTAATTTTCAATCACAATAATAACTATATATCTTATTTCGCTTTATTTTAATTTTTAGGACGTTTTATCTCATTTAAATGATATATTATTAAACAATCTCAAACAACGGCTCAAATCTAATTATATAAGCTTCCATTATTTTGTATTTTTTTAAATATTTCCAACAATCTTTCCAATTCGTCATTTGAATAATACTCTATCATTATTTTTCCTTTTTTATTATTGTTTGATAGTTTAACTTTTGTCCCCAAAATTTTTTTTAATTCATCTTCAATTTTCATTAAATTTTCATCTTCTTTTGATACTTTCTTTTCTTTTTTTTGATCAGATAGTAACCTTTTAACTAAATTCTCAGTGTCTCTTACATTCAAGTTTTTTTCAATTATTTCTTTGCATATGTTTTCTTGTTCTAATTTATCCTCTATGTTTAATAATGCCCTAGCATGTCCACTGCTTATATCACCATTTATAAGAAACTCTTTTACACTATCACAAAGGGCTAATAGTCTTATAATATTTGCAATTGTAGATCTGTTTTTTCCAATAGAACTAGAGAGTTCTTCTTGTGTCATGTTATACTCATTTATTAATCTTTCGTAAGCTTCTGCCTCTTCTATAGGATTTAAATCTTCTCTTTGGATATTTTCTATTAAAGCCATTTCCATTACTTGTTTGTTTGTAACATCCTTAATTATTACTGGTACATTTGTAAGACCAGCTAACCTTGCTGCTCTCCATCTTCTTTCGCCAGCTACTATTTTAAAAATATTGTCTTCTTTTCTAACTATTATTGGTTGCACAATTCCATGTTGCTTTATTGAATCAGATAGCTGTAATAACTTATCGTCGTCAAACTTTTTTCTTGGCTGACCCACATTGGGTTCGACCTCATTTATTCTTAATTCAATAACACCTGCCGATAATTCTTCATTTGCTGTAGATATTAGAGCACCTAAACCTTTACCAAGGGCTTTTTTGTTCATTTTAATTTTCCTCCTCTGAATACTCTATAACCTCATCGGCTAAATCAAGATAACACTCTGCTCCTTTTGATTTTGGGTCGTATAATATTATAGGTAGCCCATAACTAGGCGCCTCACTCAATCTTACATTTCTAGGTATTACAGTTCTATAAACTTTATTTCTAAAATATTTTTTAACTTCTTCGACAACCTGAATAGATAAATTAGTTCTTGCATCAAACATTGTTAAAACAACACCTTCAACGTCTAAACTCATATTTAAGTGCTTTTGAACTAATTTTACTGTTTCCATAAGCTGACTTAAACCCTCGAGTGCATAATATTCACATTGAATTGGTACAAGTATTGTATTAGATGCAGTTAAAGAGTTTAAAGTTAAAAGCCCAAGCGATGGAGGGCAATCAATCAGAATAAAATCATAATCATCCTTAATACTAACAAGTGAGTTTTTTAATCTTGTTTCTCTGGAAATTGTAGATACGAGTTCTACTTCCGCTCCAGCAAGTTGTATATTTGATGGACACAGGGAAAGATTATCAATTGGAGTCTTTACTAGTGTTTCTATTATATCAACGTCATTAATTAAAACATCATATGCTGATTTTCTTATTGTTTTCTTATCAATACCAAGTCCACTAGTCGAGTTTCCTTGTGGATCTACATCAATAAGAAGGACTTTCTTACCCTTATATCCCAGGCAGGAACTTAAATTTACTGCAGTAGTAGTCTTGCCAACTCCACCCTTTTGATTTGCTACTGCAATTACTTTTGCCATTAAACCCACTCCTTAGTCATCCTTTGATTATATAAAATAAAAATCCATTTATATATTTTAACTTGATATTTACAGATATAAAACTTAACATTATAATATAAAAGTTTTTTCATCTATTTAAATAATTTAAAAATATATAAACTTTATTGTTCTATATATATTAATTCAAAACCATTATATTATTATAACATAATTAATATGGTAGCAAAACATATTTCAATAAAATTAGTTTATCTCTGAAATTAGTTATTATAATAAAAAACTTTTTTTATTAACTTTTAATTAGTAATTATATAGTTACATGTACATTATTCATAATTACTGATCTAAAATTTAAGATTTTCTTCATATTAACAAATGATAATATTAACACCTCAACTTTACCACAGTATTTATGGGCTCTTTGCTGATAACGCAGCATTACTCACCGCAGTCAAAAAGTAAACTTTTTGACCCTAACTTGTGAGCAATCAAATCCTCAAAATACTATAAGTGGGAAAGTTGAGTTAGCACCTAAATTAAAAAAATTAAACCTGTATGAGACTTAAAAATTAATAATAAGTAATACTTCAATTCTTTTACTTTAGTTTACCATTACATAATTCAAATAAATATAATAATATAAACAAATTATGTTCCTTTATAAGTAAAAGTTTGATAGTTCTTTTTTATATGAGTATCATTAAAATGTTTCACGTGAAACATTTTATTAGAAATATAAAAACCCCTTTAATAGGGGCATTTACAAAAATACAATATTTCATTACTATATTATTTACTATGATAAACTTTTTTGTATTTAAACTTTAATTTCTAATCAAAATACATATAAATATTTTGTACATAATTAATATACTTTTAGTAATTATTTATATATCAAGATTAGTTACAGATTTTGCGTTCGTCTGTATAAATTCTTTTCTTGGCTCTACTTTTTCACCCATTAATATTGTAAATACTTCATCAGCAGCAATAGCATCATTTAGCTCTACTCTTAGCATTGTTCTCGTTTCTGGATTCATTGTTGTTTGCCATAACTGCTCAGGATTCATTTCACCAAGACCTTTATATCTTTGAATACTGCACTCTTCCCTTTTCCATCCTTTTTCACTTACAATTTTATCGACTTGTTTCTCGTTATATGCATATAATTCTTCTTTTCCTTTTGCAACTTTAAATAGTGGAGGTTGTGCAATATATACATAACCACCTTCAACAAGTGGTTTCATATACCTAAACATAAAAGTAAGCAACAACGTCCTTATGTGTTGACCATCAACATCAGCATCTGCCATTATTATAATTTTATGGTATCTGAGCTTTTCAACATCAAAATCATCTCCAATATTTGCGCCTAAAGCTGTAATAACAGGCAATAACTTTTCATTTCCATATACTTTATCAATCCTTGACTTTTCTACATTAAGCATTTTACCCCATAGCGGTAATATAGCTTGAAATTTCCTATCTCTTCCCTGTTTTGCCGAACCACCAGCTGAATCTCCCTCAACTATATAAATTTCGCAGAGGCGAGGATCTTTTTCTGAACAGTCAGCTAATTTACCAGGTAAAGTGGTGGACTCAAGAGCACTTTTTCTTCTAGTCAATTCGCGGGCTTTTCTTGCAGCCTCTCTCGCTCTGGATGCAGTTAGACATTTTTCTAATATTATTTTCGATATAGATGGATTTTCTTCTAAAAAATTTGATAGTTTTTCTCCAACAGCATACTCTACAAGACTTCTAATTTCACTATTTCCTAATTTTGTTTTTGTTTGCCCTTCAAACTGTGGTTCATGTAATTTTACACTTATTACGGCTGTTAATCCTTCTCTTATATCTTCACCTAATAAGTTTTTATCAGTTTCCTTTATAAAATTATATTTTCTCGCATAATCATTAAACACTTTTGTTATCGCAGTTTTAAATCCAGTCAAATGAGTACCACCTTCAGTAGTGGCAATGTTATTGGCAAAACTAAAAATATTCTCAATATATGTATCATTGTATTGCATAGCAATCTCAACAAAAGAACCATCTTTTGAACAATCTATATATATAGGCGTCTGATGAATAGTTTCTTTGTTTCTACTTACATATTCAACAAATGATATTATTCCGCCTTCATAATGAAGCAGCTTAACTACTGGTTCTTCTTGTCTTTTATCAACCAGTCTTATCATAAGACCTTTATTTAAGAAAGCAAGTTCACGAAATCTGTTTAATAATATTTCATAACTAAATTCCAGTTCTTCAAATATTAATGAATCAGGTTTAAATGTTGTTTTAGTGCCGGTCTTATCTGTTGAACCAATAACTTCTAATGGGGTTGCAACATTTCCTCTTTCATATCTTTGTCTATATATATTACCATCCCTGTATACTTCAACTTCCAAATATTCAGATAAAGCATTTACTACTGAAGCACCTACTCCATGAAGTCCTCCTGAAACTGTATATCCCTCACCACCAAATTTTCCTCCTGCGTGAAGAATAGTATGAACTACTTCAACTGTAGGTATTCCCATCTTTGGATGAATACCTACTGGTATTCCTCTTCCATTATCTATGTTGGTGATAGAATTATCAGGGTTTATAGTAATTTCAATCTCAGTACAATATCCTGCTAATGCTTCATCTATACTATTATCCATTATTTCATATACAAGATGATGTAGTCCTCTTGCTGAAGTACTTCCAATATACATACCAGGCCTTTTTCTAACAGCCTCAAGGCCTTCAAGAACTTGTATATTATTTTCATTATATGATGGGTTCAAATTTGCGTTTTCGGACATTTTATCCTCCTGTTTAAAACTCATATGATTATTTCTTAAATTAAAGTGATCCATTTAATTTTAGTTTACATTGAACGCGATAAAGATTTTACATCACAATTCAATTATATTGATTTATTTTCGTGAAAATTATATTTGTCATTATAAAATAATTTTCGCGAATTATATAGACTAAAAATAAATAATTTTTCAGTCTATTTTACATTTGATATACCATCAACAAATCCTGCTCTTTTTTGAAGAGTAATTGAGGAAATTGGTGAAAGATATATCTTACTCTTTTTATCAATTTCAGTTATTATAAAAGATTTTGGAATATCATTTGAAATACTCTCTATAAATCCTTCTTCTTCAGCAATAGACAGAAAATCACGAGTATCTTTCGATAAGGTAGTAGTTTCTAGATCCATTATAGCTATTACATTTTTTACCGGTACTACAAAGTCTCCTCCTATATGCAAAAACATATATTTCCTCCTATTTTTACACTACACATTTATATTTAAACCTTCTAAGGTTCTTTAAAATAGAATACTCATTACTTTTATGCCAATCTATATTTTATCCCAATTGAAAGCAAACTGCAAATTTTATTTTTTCTTCGGACAATAATATAAACCAAATAAAACTTTCTTTTAAAGTACATCATTTATAGTCTTCCCATTTTTTACATTAATAAAAAGTATATCTTTAAATTCTTTTTTACTAAATATATCTTTTTCAGTACATGTTATAAAGGTTTGAACATGATTAATATTATCAAATAATATTTCCCTTCTCTTATTATCTAGTTCAGACATTACATCATCTAGCAAAAGTACTGGATACTCTCCAGTTTCTTCTTTTATTATCTGTAATTCTGAAAGTTTTATTGATAGAATAACAGTTCTCTTTTGTCCTTGTGATCCAAATGACTTGACCTCCATACCGTTGATTAATATATCATAATCATCACGATGTGGACCCTTCAAAGTACTACATCTTTTAAGTTCTATATTTCTGCACTTCTTAAAATCACTCATAAAGTTTTCTTTTATTCCTTGAATATCATTAAAAAAACTGACATTCACAGAGGGATTGTAATTTATTTCCATTGTTTCGTTACTATCAGAAAGTAAAAAGTGATTTTTTGCAGCAGCCATACTTAACCTATTTATGAATTCATATCTTAACTTTACAATTCTAGAACCTATCTCACATAACTTCTCATCCCATACTTCTAAAGTATCAATCAAATTTCTATTAGTCTGCAATTCTTTAAGTAAAGAATTTCTTTGCTGCAGAATTTTATTATAAATCTGAAGGTCATAAAAATATGAGGGTTTTATTTGGCTGAGAGTAATATCTATAAACCTTCTTCTCTGAGATGGTCCTTCACTTATAACTGATAAATCCTCTGGTGAAAAAATGACTGCTAGTACGTTTCCCATAAGGCTGCCAATTTTTTTTAATGGGATTTCGTTTATTTTTATAACTTTTTTCTTATCTCTCTCATATAATATTTCAATATCTGATGTTTCAGTAGATTTAACAGCCTTTAGTTTTATATAATAATTACTGCTGTTAACATTCACAAGGTCTAAGTCTTTTGATGTACGGTGAGATCTTCCCGATGCACACATAAAAATAGCCTCAATAATATTTGTTTTACCTTGGGCATTTTCACCATATATTACATTATAAGTTTTAGAAAAATTAATTTTATTTTCCTTGTAATTTCTAAAATTTTTTAACTCCAAACTATCTATATACAAAATGATACCTCCAGATATCATTCAATAATAAAATCATTTCCATCTATTTCTATTTTGTCACCTTTTCTAAGTTTTTTTCCTCTTCTAAGTTCTACTTCTCCGTTAACTTTTACATATCCATCACTAATAAGAATTTTTGCTTCAGTTCCTGTTGCTGCTACATCAGCCCATTTAATAAATTGATCTAGTTTTATATATTCTGTATTTATAGTAATTGATTTCATATTTTCACTTCTTCCTTATTCATTTTTTATTCTGACAGGCAGAATCATATAGGCATAATCTTCACTTTGAATAGGCCTAATTGTACATGGTCCTATAGTTGATGTAAAAAAAACATCAATTTCATCATCTTCAATAACCTTTAAAGCTTCAATAAAATATCTCGGATTAAAGCCAATATCTAACCTGTTTCCTGAAATGTCAACTCTAACCTCTTCCCTTACTGCTCCAATTTCAGTGTTTGATGATATTACTATTTTCTCATCAAGAATGCTGAATTTTACTGGATATTTTTTTTCTTCAGCAGTTATAAGTGAAGCTCTTTCAAGGCTTGATAATATTTCCTTAGTTTTAACTCTTAACCTTGTTTCAAATTCTTTTGGTATAATACTGTTATAATTTAAATACTCACCTTCTAATAATCTTGATACTACTTTACAGTTTCCAAAATCAAACAAAATTTGATTTTGGGTACTGAATATAGAAATTTCTTCGTCAACAGGCTGTAGTATTTTTACAATCTCATTTAAAGTTTTACCTGGTATTACAACACTGAAATTTTTGTTTTCATTCTCTATGTTTGATTTTCTGAGTGCAAGCCTAAAGCCATCTATAGATACGAGAGTAACGTTATTTTCATTACATTCTAATAGTGATCCCATAAGTATTGGTCTGTTTTCATCTATGCTTACTGCAAATAATGTTTGCCTGATCATATCTCTTATAGTTTTTTGTTTTATTATAAAAGCATTTTCCTTTTTTATTTCAGGTAGTGAAGGATAATTATCAGCTGGTATTCCTTTTAACTCAAAATGTGAATTTTCACACTCTATAATAACTGAATTATTAGAAAGTATTTCTATAAGTACTTCAGAATCAGGAAGTCTTCTTACTATGTCACCAAACATTTTTGAATTCAGAACTATTGACCCCTGTTCTTTAATATCAGCTTCTACATAGCACTCTATTGCTATTTCGAGATCATTTCCTGTAAGTTTAAAGTTAGTAGATGCTTCCAACAGTATACCTTCAAGTATTGGCATAGTAGACTTTGTAGAAACAGCCTTTTGAACTATATTTATACCTTCAATTAAATGTTCTTTTGAACATATTACCTTCATTCTAGGTGTCCTCCCGATTTTCTTTATATTAATATAATTATTTTTAGTAATAATAGTAATAAGTATTGTTGATTTTGTGTATAACTTGTTTCACACTTTGCAATTGATGAATTACAGGTTGTTATCAAATTGTAGATAACTTGTATCAAAAATCAACAATATAACTTGAATTAAACTTAAACTAATATTATTCACATAATAATCACATGAAGTTTTCCCCATATCAACAATTTTTGTTGATAACCTTATAAAATATTAGTTACTGGTTAAACTTTTCTTAAGCTCATTTATAGCTCTTCTGGTTTCTGAGTTTGATTGAACTTCTTCAACTATTTTTTCACATGCATGCATAACGGTTGTGTGGTCTCTTCCACCGAAAGCATGTCCTATTTTGGGTAAGGACATATCTGTCAGTTCTCTGCATAAGAACATTGCAATCTGTCTGGGATACGAAACATCCCTCGATCTTTTCTTTGATTTAAAGTCATCAGTTCTGAGATCAAAATACCTTGCAACTGCATCCTGAATTGAATTACAATTTATTGACCTGACTTTATTAGTTGATAGAATATCCTTCAGAGCTTCTGTAGCAAGGTCGACAGTAATCTCGTTTTCTGTAAGTGATGAATAAGCTATTACTCTATTTAAAGCACCTTCAAGTTCTCTGATGTTTGAAGCAATTTTTTCTGCAATAAAAGCCATAATTTCATTAGGTACATCAAGATTTTCCAATTGAGCTTTCTTTCTTAGTATAGCTATTCTGGTTTCAATGTCGGGTGCTTGCATATCAGCTATTAATCCCCATTCAAATCTGGATCTAAGCCTGTCCTCAAGGGTAACAATTTCTTTAGGTGATTTATCACTTGATAAAATGATTTGTTTATTTGCTTCATAAAGTGCATTAAAAGTATGGAAAAATTCTTCCTGAGTTCTTTCTTTACCTGCTATGAACTGTATGTCATCTATTAAAAGAATATCAATATTTCTGTACTTGGATCTGAACTCCTCATTTTTGTCATCTTTTATAGCATTGATAAGTTCGTTTGTAAATTTTTCAGAGGATACATATAAAACTTTAAGAGAAGGATTTTGCTGTAGTACAAAGTGTCCAATAGCATGCATAAGGTGTGTTTTACCAAGTCCAACTCCCCCATATATAAATAAAGGATTATAAGCTTTTGCAGGTGATTCTGCAACAGCAAGTGCCGCAGCATGTGCAAAACGGTTACTGTTTCCAATGACAAAGGTATCAAATGTATACTTTGGGTTAAGTAATGATATAAGGGCATCTTCAGTATTATTAGCTGTTTCCAACTGATTAGTATATTTGTCTATATTCTCCTGTGATGGAACTACAAAGTTGATGGCGTATTCCTTAAATGTTGTTTGCTTAATCGCATTTTTTATTAGAACTTGATATCTTGATTCAAGGATACCTTTATTAAAATCAGCTGGTACAGCCAGATTAATAGTATTGTTGTATAAAGAAAGTGGTTCTATAGTTTTTATCCATGTGTTAAAACTAATTTCGGTTAATTCATTTTGAAGCAGGCCTAGTGTTTTTTGCCATAAATCTGTTAATTGGACACTCATATAATTCCTCCAAGTATGTGCATAAAATAATCATTAAAAGTAGTATGCTATTAACTTCAACAATTAGTTAATAGCAATTTAGGAACATACAAATTTTGCTCCTACTTTGAATAACGAAAATGATTTGGTGCGTTCTTACAATACAATACAGGAAGTTATTTCATTCGTTATTCCTTATCCTATGTTTTAAGAATTAAATTATCTTTGGTTCAAATCTGTAGATAACCAACTGTATCACAACAGATATTTAGTAAAAATCAGGTCACAAAATAAATCCAGTACATTTTCACATCAATAGCTTGTTTACATGTACTTGTCTTATCAAAGGTTCATAACGTTTATATATGACCTTGAGATAAGTAAATGATTATTACACTTGGTTATCTTAAAATAAGGATAAATTAGTAAAATTAAAAACCTATGCTAATCATTGACAAAACTCACAATAATTAAGCAACAAATGTAAGATTTTTGTATAATTTTTTATAAAAGTAATATAATAATGTGGTAAATTATAATAGTAGTATAAAAAATAAATATAATAGTTACACACAGGTTATCAACATAAATCTGTTGATAATCCATAGGTTATCAACAGGTATTATTTATATTATCAGACTTTTACACAATATTCAACAGTAAAAATGAAAGATATCCACAAAAATACTGATATAAATTTTTACTTATCCACATAAGGTGTTTAAAAGAATTCATTAGTAGAAATTTATATTTACAACCCAATAAATGAAGCTAAAAAAGCTTCAAACATAGAAAAATTATTTTGCAACGCAAAAAATGTAAATCAGCTTTTTTGAAACAACATTTGATCAATTATTTTTTTTGAAGTCACAAAATAGTTTCTTGACATTAAATAACGATTTAAGATATAATTGATACGGTGTTTATTTAGAATAGGTATTTTGTCCTCTAGTGTATTAAATGACAATACGCGAAATTAAAATAAAGTGCCTAAAAGCAGAATAATCAGAAGAATAGAATGGGGGTGTTTAGTTTGTTAAGAACGTATCAACCTAAAAATAGACAAAGAAAAAAGGAACATGGCTTTAGAAAAAGAATGAAAACAGCCAATGGAAGAAAAGTTTTACAGAGGCGTAGATTGAAAGGAAGAAAAGTTCTTTCAGCGTAAGACCGCATAATTGTGGTCTTTTTGTTTAAAATCAAGTTTTATTAATATATACAAAAATGATATAACCGGAGGCATAGCTCCATATAATGAAATTTACTTTTTCTATAAAAAAGAACAAAGAGTTTATGAAACTATACAAAAAAGGTAAATTCTTTGTTGCAAAATACCTTGTATTGTATGTAATGAGTAATAAAAGCAAAGTGAATAGAATAGGTATAACTGCCAGTAAGAAGTTTGGTGGCAGTGTTAAGAGAAACAGGATGAGAAGGCTTATCAAAGAAAGCTATAGACATTATGAAGGTAAATTGAAGGAAGGTTTTGACCTTGTATTTGTTGCAAGAAGCAGTGATGAGATGCCTGGTTTTTCTGATATTAAGAGGGAAATGAAGTTTTTATTAAAAAAGCTAAATATATTTAATGAGGAGAAATAATATGGTTGGTAAAGTGGCAATAATTATAATAAGATTTTATCAAAAGTATATATCTCCTTTAAAAATGGTATCAAGCTGCAGATTTTATCCTACATGTTCACAATATGCAATAGATGCAATTTCAAAGTATGGTATAATAAAGGGAAGTTTCAAGGCAATTAAAAGGCTGCTTAAGTGTCATCCGTTTCATCCGGGAGGATATGATCCGGTTAAATAAGCGAAAGGGATTTACATATGAATTTTTTAAGTTACATACCCAAGTTTTTAGGACTTATTTTGAATTTTATATTCGAGAACATAGCATTTAAAAACTATGGTCTGGCAATTATAATATTTACTGTTTTTATTAAGTTTATTTTGCTTCCTCTGACTATAAAGCAGTTTAAATCAACTGCTCAGATGCAGGAAATACAGCCAATAATAAAGGAACTTCAGAGGAAATATAAAAATGATACTGCCAAATTAAATGAAGAGATGATGAAAGTATACGCAGAACATAAATATAACCCTGCCAGCGGTTGTCTTCCAATGCTGGTACAGTTGCCCATACTTTTTTCACTTATATATGTAGTTGGTCAGCCGCTCACATACATGCTTAATAAAAGTGCAACAGAAGTAAAAGCATTATTAGATACAGTTCCGGAGGCTTTGAGAATAAAAGGAATCTATTCTCAAATAGGCGCTATAAACTACCATAAAATTATAGATATGGATTTCTTTGGGTTTGATTTAGGTTTAGTTCCAACCTGGAGACCTGATATTTTATTTGGGTCCCAAATGGCACAGTATTTACCATTGTTATTAATACCTGTACTATCGGTTGTTACAACTTTGGTATCTAGTAAGTTGATGATGATAGGTACAATGAAGAGAAACAGCAGCAATGGGGAGACAAAGGATGGAGCTCAGGATATGTCCGTGGCAATGCAAAAAAATATGATGTTTATTGCTCCGTTAATGACGTTATGGGTATCGTTCCAATTTCCTGCAGGTTTAGGATTGTATTGGCTTGTAGGTAATGTATTTCAGATATTTCAACAATTGTATTTAAATAAATATATTCTCAACAAAAAGGAGGTTAATGATAAATAAATGACAAACTTTGTTGAAAAGACAGGCAAAACTGTACAAGAAGCCATAGAGCTTGCTCTTGAAGAGTTGCGATGTGATAGAGATAGTGTTGATATAGAAGTTCTTGAAGAGGGTACAAAAGGTATTTTTGGTTTGATTGGAAATAAAATGGCAAGAGTCAAAGTTACCCACAAAGAATCCAACTCCGAGAAAGCAAAAGAATTTTTAATGAGCGTTTTCGAAAAAATGAACGTTGAAGCTGAAATAAGTGCTCAGGAAGAAGAAGATTCTATTCTCCTTAAAATTAAAGGAGATGATATTGGAATAATTATTGGAAGAAGAGGTGAAACTTTAGATTCACTTCAATATTTGACAAGCCTTGTTGTTAATAAGAGCAAGGAGGAGTATAAAAGAGTAGTCATAGATATTGAAAACTACAGGCAAAAAAGAGAGGAAACATTGGTAAAGCTTGCAAACAGGCTAGCAGACAGAGTGGTAAAATATAAAAAAAATATTACTCTTGAGCCTATGAATCCTTATGAAAGAAGGGTTATCCATTCGTCTCTTCAGAATCACAAGTATGTTGAGACTTATAGCGTTGGAGATGAACCGAACAGAAAAGTAATAATTACACTTAAGTAAAGGATAAGAACAAAACCGCAAAGCGGCTTTTGTTACCTTGAAAATCCGTCAGGAAATTATGGCATCCGGTTCTTATATAAACTGATACAGCTACATTATAAGAATCAATTAACACCATAATTTCCTTAAGCATTTAAAAAATAACTTTAAACTGAAAGTTTATTTTATATAACTGTATGTTGCTATTTTGTGGTTCAGGAGATTTATTTCTTGAACCATTTTTATAGTGTTTTATAATTACTTCCAAAAATTCGGAGGAATGCTATGTTATTTAATGAAGATACAATTACAGCTATATCTACCCCACATGGAAATGGTGGAATAGGTATAATAAGATTGAGTGGAGACAAATCTTTTGAAATAGCTGCTAAAATATTTAGAGGAAACAAGGAGTTTGGACAAATAAAAAACCACACTATAAGTTATGGGAAAATAGTTGATCCAAAGACGGGAGAATTATTAGATGAAGTTCTTCTTTCAAAAATGGTTAAGCCAAATACGTTTACTAGAGAAGACGTAGTTGAGTTAAATTGCCACGGTGGAACTGTGGTTTTAAAAAACATTATTGAGTTGTTGATAAGAGAAGGTGCCCGGCTTGCAGAACCGGGAGAGTTTACAAAGCGTGCCTTTTTAAACGGAAGAATTGACTTATCTCAGGCGGAGGCTGTAATTGATCTTATAAATGCAAAAACCAACGAAAGTTCAAAAGCAGCTGTTGGACAGCTTGAAGGAAAGTTGTCAGTAAGGCTTAAAGCAGCAAGGGGTAAGCTTGTTGAACTTTTAGCACATATTGAGGTTACAGTGGATTATCCAGAACATGATATAGAAGAGATTACAGGACAGATGATATCGTCTGAAATAAAGGCTGTAAAAGAAAAATTAGTTAATATAATTGATGGATTTGAAAAAGGAAGGATAATAAGGGAGGGAATCAATGCTGTAATAGTTGGCAGACCCAATGTAGGAAAATCCTCTCTTTTAAATGAGTTAACAGGAAAGAACAGAGCAATTGTAACAGATATACCCGGGACAACCCGTGATATTATTGAAGATTATATAAATTTGAACGGGGTTCCTGTAAGAATTATTGATACTGCTGGTATTAGAGAAACTGAGGATGTAGTTGAAAAGATAGGTGTTGAAAAAACACACAGGGAGGTTGAATCAGCCGATCTCATAATAATGATGATAGATGTAGACCAGGGTATTATAGAGGAAGATGTGGAAATTCTTAATAAAATACAGGATAAAAAGGCAATTATTATACTTAATAAAATAGACTTAGCTACAGAAGAAGCAGTAAAGGATATTGAAAGAAGGCTTGAAAATAAAAAGGTAATAAGAATGTCTTTAAAAGAAGAGATAGGAACTGTTGAACTTGGAAAAGCAGTAATAGAGCTTTTTGTAAAGGGTGAAGTCAGTTTAAACAGTGAAGTGTTGATTACAAATATAAGACACAAAAACCTGATAGACAAAGCGATCCAAAGTATTGATTTTGCTATGGGTGCGTATGAAAGCGGTATGCCATTGGATATGATAACAATAGATATAGTAAATGCAGCACAGTATTTAGGAGAAATAACAGGTGAGTCTGTAAGTGAAGATGTAATGCATGAAATATTCAGCAGGTTTTGTCTGGGAAAGTGAGAGGAGATATATGGAATTTGTAGCAGGGGAATATGATGTAGTTGTAGTTGGGGCAGGACATGCCGGTTGTGAAGCTGCACTTGCTTCAGCAAGATTGGGTGCTAAAACAGCTGTTTTTGCAATTAATTTAGACAGTATAGCAAATATGCCGTGTAATCCCAATATTGGAGGTACGGCCAAGGGTCATCTTGTAAGAGAAATTGATGCACTAGGCGGTGAAATGGGAAAAAATACTGATAAAACATTTATTCAATCTAAGATATTAAATTCTGCCAAAGGTCCTGCGGTATATTCTTTACGGGCACAGGTGGATAGAAGAAGTTATCAGATAGAGATGAAGCATACTCTTGAAAAGCAGGAAAATCTGGATGTTAAACAAGGTGAAATAATTGAAATTTTAAGAGAAGAAAATAATGGTAATTATAAGGTTACAGGTGTTAAAACTCATACAGGAACTGTTTATAATTGCAAAGCAGTTATCCTTACAACAGGGACATTTCTGAGGGGAAAGATTATTATTGGTGATATAAGTTATAGTGGAGGTCCTGATGGACTTTTTCCAGCTAATAAGCTTTCTGACAGCCTTAAGGAAATGGGAATTGAGCTTATAAGGTTAAAAACAGGTACACCAGCGAGGCTTAACAGAAGAAGTATAGATTTTACCAAGATGGAAGAACAGCCAGGTGATGAAACAATTGTACCCTTCTCGTTTGAAAATGAAGAAATAAAAAAAGAACAGGTATCCTGTTACCTTACATATACCAACAGCAAAACACATGAGATAATAAAAGAAAACCTTCACAGGTCACCATTGTTTGGTGGAATGATTGAAGGAATCGGACCTAGATATTGTCCTTCTATAGAAGATAAGGTGGTGAAATTTGCCGAAAAAGATTCTCATCAGGTTTTTGTTGAACCAATGGGACTTAATACTGAGGAGATGTATCTGCAGGGTATGTCAACAAGCCTTCCGGAGGATGTACAGATAAAGATGATGAAAACACTTCCCGGACTTGAAAATGTCTCTGTAATGAGGAGTGCCTATGCAATTGAGTATGATGGTATTAATTCCACACAACTCAATTTATCACTCGAATTCAAGCATATAGAAGGATTATTTTCAGCAGGTCAGATAAATGGAAGTTCAGGATATGAAGAAGCCGGTGCACAGGGAATTATGGCCGGTATAAATGCCGCAAGAAAAATTAAAGGTGAAGATATGGTTATATTGGATAGGTCACAGGCTTATATAGGAGTCTTGATAGATGATCTTGTGACTAAAGGTACAAAAGAACCATATAGGATGATGACATCAAGATCTGAATACAGGCTTTTGTTAAGGCAGGACAATGCAGATATAAGATTAACTTCTATAGGCTACCGTGTTGGTCTCGTCAGCGAAGAAAGGTTCAGAAAATTTGAAAAAAAGAAGAATGAAGTTGATGAAGAAATAAAAAGACTTGAAAAGACCCATGTTCCACCAAGTGACAAAGTGAATATGTTTTTACAGAGTAAAAACAGCACACCAATTAAGAGTGGAGTAAAGCTTAGTGATTTATTAAAAAGACCCGAACTTGACTATGATTCTCTAGGAGCAATTGATGAAAACAGGCCTGAACTTAGTTTTCAAGTCAGAGAACAAGTATCGATTACTATAAAATATGAAGGTTATATAAAGAGACAAATGCAACAGGTTGAACAGTTTAGAAAGCTTGAAAATAAGAAGTTAAGAAAGGATTTTGATTACACAGCAGTTCAGGGACTTCGACTTGAGGCAAGGCAGAAGCTCAACCAGATAAAACCTGAATCGGTTGGACAGGCATCACGAATATCAGGAGTTTCACCTGCTGATATTTCGGTATTGTTGATCTATTTAGAGCAAAGCAGGAGAAAAGCTTAAAGAATTAGTGAAGAATGGAGTGCAAGGTTGTGGATAAAGTTGATAAGGAACTTATAGAACTACTCATAGATGGAGCAAAGGAATTTAATATCTCTTTAAATGAAGAACAACTTAACAATTTTTTTAAGTATAAAAGTATTCTAAAGGAGTGGAATGAAAAGATAAACCTTACAGCTATAGAAGATGATAAGGATGTAATAATAAAGCATTTTATTGATTCGTTAAGTATAATGCCTTTTATAAAAGATGACGGGTTAAGTCTTATAGATGTTGGAACTGGAGCAGGATTCCCAGGTATCCCGGTAAAAATTGCCCGGGAAAGTATAGAAGTAACTTTATTGGATTCTTTGGAAAAAAGGGTCAAGTTTTTGAATGAAGTTATCAAAGAAAATGCATTAAGAGGAATAAAAGCATTGCACGGAAGAGCAGAAGAAATGGGGGTGTTAACAGAGTATAGAGAAAAGTATGATATTTGTACTGCTAGAGCTGTTTCAAACCTGCCTGTTTTGATAGAGTACTGTCTACCTTTTGTAAAAGTTGGAGGTTGTTTTATTGCCATGAAGGGAAGCAGTATTGAAGAGATTAGTAACTCCAAAAAAGCTTTGGATATAATTGGTGGAAAGATAGAAGAAGTCAGAGAGTTTAACTTACCTTTTACTGATAGTATTAGAAATATAATAATTATAAGAAAGTTTCGACAAACTCCGACAAGATATCCAAGAAAAGCAGGCAAACCATCAAAAGAGCCGCTGATTTAACCCGTAAAATGCAGTAATATAGCGTATTTGGACGAACGATTCTTTGTATAAAAAAAAGGATTTTAAAAAAGGTTTACGAATATTATCCTTATAAATTTGTTATTAAAGTATGTAATTTAAGCTTTAATTTAACAGATTGTGAATTTTTAAACAGCTTTGAGCTGTATTAAATTAGATAATTTTTACAAACAAAGGATAAATATTAAAATTACAAAGGATGGTGCGTTATGTTAGAAAGTAGATTGCAGATTGCAAAGGTTGAAAGGAAAGATGACCAAAAGAATATTACTTATATCGGGATCGATAATATAAGACCAAATCCTTATCAACCAAGAAAGCAGTTTAACAAGATTTCTTTAGAGGAGTTATGTGAGTCAATTAAACAATATGGAGTTATTCAGCCTATTAATGTCAGAAAATTATCTCCTAATATGTATGAACTGGTTGCAGGAGAGAGAAGGCTTAGAGCTGCTACTATGGCAGGACTTAAGGAAATTCCTGCAATTATCATAGAAATAAGTGACAATGATTCTGCGGTAATGGCTTTAATAGAAAATCTTCAGAGAGAAGATCTAAGTTACATGGAAGAGGCCGAAGGCTATAATAATCTTATCAGTGACCATGGATTTACACAGGAAGAACTGGCAGCTAAAATCGGAAAAAGCCAGTCTACAATTGCTAATAAAATCAGACTGTTAAAGTTGCCACCGCTGGTAAAAAAGATACTTTCTGACAATAGTTTAACCGAAAGGCATGCAAGGGCATTATTAAAACTTCATGATGAGCAGCTTCAATTAAAAGTTTTGAAGAATGTATGTGAAAGAGGCCTTAATGTTAAAAAAACTGAAGAGCTTGTGGAAAAAGCTATTGATAGATTTACAAAGCAGGAAAACGAAAAGAAAAATAAAACTAAGTTTACAAAAGCAATAAAAGATATAAGGATTTTTGTAAACACTATAAAGCAGGCAATAGATTTGATGAAAAAATCCGGAGTGGATGCAAAAGCTGCTCAATTCGACAGAGGAAACTATGTTGAGTTTATTGTGCGAATACCTAAGTGATAATGAAAAAATAACATCCTATTCTTGTATTTTGAAAACATTATCAAATCAACGTGAGTGCATTTAATAAATGTAAAGAAAAGTATGTATCTAATCAACGTGGCAAGAGATCAGGTATTTAATATGAAATAAATGGGAATGATTTAATATCATTCCTTTTATTTGTTAAAAAAAACTAAAGGAGGTAACTTTTAAATTTTTAAATAATGAAAAAAGTGGACAGCCTGCTAAAACTTTATTAAAATATAAAGTGGTATAAAAAATTGAGATATAATTTGAAAGAACAAAAGAATGAATAGAAAAGAGGTAAACCGATGGCAGATATAAATGATGTCAAAAACCAAAGCGTAATTCCTGTTGACATTGAAGCCGAAATGAAGAATTCATTTATAAATTATGCTATGAGCGTTATAGTGGATCGAGCATTACCTGATGTGAGAGATGGCTTGAAGCCTGTTCATAGAAGAATATTATATGGTATGTTCGGGCTTGGCTTTACACCGGAAAAGGCACATAGAAAATGTGCTACTACCGTTGGGGAAGTTTTAGGTAAGTATCATCCACATGGGGATGCTGCTGTGTATGACAGTATGGTTCGTATGGCGCAGGATTTTTCTTTAAGGTACCCGTTGGTTGACGGTCATGGAAATTTCGGATCGGTAGATGGTGACCCGCCTGCTGCTATGAGGTATACTGAAGCAAGGCTTGCTAAGATTTCCATGGAAATGATAAGGGATATCAATAAGGATACGGTTGACTTCAAGCCAAACTTTGATGAGCATGAAATAGAACCTGTTGTTCTTCCTTCAAGGTTTCCCAACCTTTTAGTAAATGGATCTTCAGGAATTGCTGTGGGTATGGCTACCAATATTCCGCCTCAGAACCTTGGCGAAGTAATTGAGGGGATAGTTAAGGTTATTGAGGAACCTGAAACAACAATTGATGATTTGAACAAAATTATTAAAGGGCCTGATTTTCCAACAGCCGGTATAATAGTAGGGAAATCGGGTATAAGAGATGCCTATAGGACAGGTAGAGGCAGAATAATTATGAGAGCAGTAACAAATATTGAGCAGATGAGCACCAATAAGCAGAGAATAGTAGTTACTGAACTTCCTTATCAGGTAAATAAGGCGAGATTGGTAGAGAAAATTGCAGATCTCGTAAAGGAAAAGCGAATTGAGACTATATCCGATTTGAGAGATGAATCAGACAGAAATGGAATGCGTATAGTTATTGAGCTTAAAAAAGAAGCAAACGCAAATGTTGTATTGAACCAGCTCTTTAAATTCACTCAGATGCAGGAGACCTTTAGTGTCAATATGCTTGCACTGGTTCAAACACCGGATAAGAAGTTTGAACCTCATATAATAAACTTAAGACAGGCAATAGATCACTATATAGATCATCAAAAAGATGTAATTGTAAGGAGAACAAAGTTTGAGCTTGACAAAGCTGAAGCAAGGGCACATATTCTGGAAGGCTTGAAAATAGCTATTGATAACCTTGATGAAGTTATCAGAATAATAAGATCTTCCAATAACGAGGCCAATGCAAAAGAAAGATTGGTGGAGCGTTTCAGTTTTAGTGACAGGCAAGCACAGGCAATTGTAGATATGAGACTTGGAAGACTGACAGCTTTGGAAAGGGAAAAGCTAGAAGCAGAATATCAGGAATTGCTTGCTAAAATTAAATATTATAAGGATGTTTTGGCTAATGAGTTTATGGTATTAGACATTATAAAAGAAGAATTAACTGAAATAAAGGGAAAATTTGGAGATGAAAGAAGAACTAAAATAATTCCCGATGAAAGTGATTTTGATTTTGAAGATTTGATTGAAGAAGAGGATAGTGTTGTAACTCTTACTCATTTCGGATATATCAAGAGACTCCCCACCGATACTTATAAGAGTCAAAGGAGAGGTGGCAAGGGAATTATAGGATTGAGCACGAGAGAAGAGGATTTTGTTGAAAACTTGTTTACAACTTCCACACATGACTATATCTTGTTTTTTACAAATAAAGGTAGAGTGTACAGATTAAAAACCTATGAAATACCTGAGTCAGGAAGACAGGCAAAAGGAACTGCCATTGTGAACCTTCTCCAGCTTGATCAGGAGGAAAAAGTAACTACAGTTATTCCTATTAAGGAATATAAAGAAGGATTGTATCTTTTACTTGCCACTAAAAATGGAGTTGTGAAGAAGACAGACCTCATGGAATATGACAAAATAAGAAAGGGTGGACTTACAGCTGTAGCGTTAAGGGAAAATGACGAGCTTATTGACGTCAGACTCACTGATGGTACAAAGGATATTTTGCTTGTTACAAAAAACGGTATGTCCATAAGATTTAATGAAGAGGATGTAAGACCTTTAGGGAGGGTTTCTCAGGGTGTCAGAGGAATTAAACTTGATAATGATGATGTAGTAATTGGTATGGGGGCCTTTATCGAAGATACTAACTTGCTTGTTGTAACTGAAAGGGGATTTGGAAAGAGAACAGAGCTTGAAGAATACAAGGTTCAGACAAGAGGCGGAAAAGGTATCTTAACGTACAGGGTAACAGAGAAGACAGGTAAAATTGCAGGCATGAAGCTGGTTAATGAAAAGGATGACATAATGATGATAAGTTCCGATGGAACTATTATAAGGATAAATGTCAGGGACATCAGTATATTAGGAAGAGCAACCCAGGGAGTTACTCTGATGAGAATGGACGAATCCGTCTATTTGGTTGGAGTTGCAAGAATAGTAAATGAGGATGAAGATGTTTTAGAGGAAAATGAGGAAGAAGAAGTAGAAAAGGTAGACCATGTAGATGATGTAGATGATGAATTAAATAACGATTAATTTAAATTTGAGCTGTTAAATAAAAGCTCCTTTCTGCCAAAGTAATAATTGACAGGAAGGAGTTTTTTATGTTAGGCACGTAAGTTTAGAAAAGTATTCTTTATATCCAGGTAGAAAATTTAATTTATCTTATTTTTCATATTAACAAGATATTCATAATCAGAGGGATGAGTTTTGTTTGTATAATACATAAGGGCTTTATCAATGCAGGAGGAGGCAGATTCTAGGTTTGTCTCCGTATCTTTTATTTGGGCAAGTTTTATGTAATTTTCAGCAAGAAGTTTGTTTATTTTTGCATATGTAGACAGAGAGGAATCAACTGTATAAAAACTTAAGGCTTTAATATAAGCATCTTTACTTTTTAACAAGTTTTCTTCCAAACTTTCTATATCGGAAAGAAAAGAGTACGCAGCTCCAAGGTTAAGTTGAGCATTAGCGTAAAATCTAGAATAGTCCTCAGCATTGAAGATTTCCAAACAATTAAGCATACACTCAATAGAATTAGTTATGTTTTCCTTTGAGTTTTTACCTAAAAGTGCAAGGCTGTAATAAGAATCATACATATTAAGTTGCGTGTAAGCATACATTACAGGACTATATTGGATAGTATATACCTCACAGGCTTTGTTAAAACATTTTATAGCCTCTAAATAGTTGGTTTCTGGACTATCTTTATTAATAAAACTATTGTAGGTTCTTCCCATCTCAAGGTAATTATTTGCGTAATTGTCCGGATATTTATCCTTAGTATAGATTTTAAGTGAATTATTAAAAGCATTTATAGATTTTGAAAAATAGTATTGGGATATTTTTTTGTTTGCAAGAATGCCGTATGCTGATCCCATATCGGTCTGTATAAAAGCATATTCAATAGGGTATTTATCGGGAGTAAGTACTGCGGCCGATTTGTTAAAGTAAGACAATGACTTTTGGGCATTAGCCTCTGTGTCTGAAATAAACGACATTTGCAAATAGATATATCCTATCTGGTCTAGTGTAATTGCATGGGCAACAGGATTTCTTTCATATGTGCTATATTTAAGGTGCTCTTCGAAAATATTTATACCTTTATTCAAGTTTTCTATTGTTCGTTCAATTGATGAGAGTTGAATCCAAGCTAAACCATAATGGTAGAGAATATAATAATAAGTAGGTTCATCATTTGCGGACTTTGCATATTTTAATGCTTCTTCAAATGAATTCATAGCTTTTCTTATACTGTCATTGCTGCTTACGTTCATTGTGTACATATTTGTGTATATAAGTCCTTCAATATTTTTAGCTGCTGCATACTCCTTAGGATACTTTTCAGGAGTATATATAGATAATTCTTCTTTATTAGCCTTAAGTGCATTATTTATATACTCTTGTGAATATCTTGCAAAGAAGAGTGATAAATTTGTCCATGAAATGAGGTTTTGAACCTGGGCATAGTCATAAGCATCTTTTTCCTTGTCATAAAGGTTTAGTGCTTGATCCAATGCCCATAAAGCTTTTTGGGAATATTTATCCATATCTCTTACGTTAATGAGCATTAAGTATGCATTAGCAAGGCCTCTGTAACCTGACGCTATATCTTTCGAATACTGGGGGCCTGTAATTTTTTTAAGGGCTTCTTCATATATAGATATTGCTTTTAAGGCGTTTTCCTCCTTGTTTACAAAGAAAGAAAGCTCCATATAGGCATTTGCCAAATTTACCATAACATATAGATATTCAGCAGGATTTTCTGTACTTGATATGTTCTTAAGAGCATCTGAATAAACTTTTATTGCACCTAGATAGTTTCTGTCTAACAAGAGTTCATCGGCGTCATTAATGATTTTTTTTGTCTTATCCTCTTTGTATCTTAAAGTTATTGAAGCAATAATATTGTCGCCGTTTATGACCAGATTATTATAGCCGGATATATTTATGTCTGTTTCGTTATTGCTGGCAATGTAAATTTTACAATCTTCTTTGGACAGTTTTATTTTTACATTCAATCCATCCTCTATTACTTCAGGTAAGGAATAAATCCTTCCGTTAATTATGGTTGGAGATTCTGATAGAGTTAAAATTCTCCCATTTATTTGGCATGAAGTACTATTCATCTTTAGTACTATTGTTCTTTTATCTTTTATACAGGTGACTTTTTTTTCATTTTCATCCCAATGTACTTCAAAACCAAATAACTCAAACATTTCGCGTACAGGTAAAAGAATTTTGCCTTTTGTTATTATTGGAGGCATTGAATAGCTGACAGGTAAACCGTTTATTAATAATTTATATTCTTTGGGAGCAGCTTGAATTACTTCATTCGCAGTGCTGACAGGTGTATGAACATCTGCAATTTCAAGTTTTTGAGCCAAAATATTATAAAGTACGGGATTGTTGGATTCATTTAATACTTTTATACTATTT
The DNA here is from genome assembly GCA_023398495.1 of Bacillota bacterium. Taxonomy (GTDB): domain Bacteria; phylum Bacillota; class Clostridia; order Acetivibrionales; family Acetivibrionaceae; genus Acetivibrio. Next base: position 3,394 of record JAEWSG010000168.1, on the reverse strand, counting down.
TCAAAAGCACTGATAGAATCGGCGAGATAACTTTCGTTACCTGATTGCTGCGACGCAAATGCATATAGATTCCCTAGCGAATAGTAAACTTCTGAGTAGTTCATTGGATAAATATCAGGGTTATAGAAATCAAGGCTTTCCTTATAGGAACTTATAGCTTGCTCAAGAGAAACGGCGTTTTTACCATATTCATATGATTTTGAGTAAGAGTCTCCTAGAGACTTATATATATTTGCATAGTTCATAGGGCTGCTTTCGGCAGTCCATATTTTTAAAGCTTCTAAATAACACTTCTCAGTTTTTGTTGAATAGCTTACATCTGCTATTTCCTGATACTCATTATAAATATTTCCTAAATTGTACTGCAAAAAGGCATATGTTTCGGGGTTGTTATCAAGAGAACAAAAATCAAGAGCCTTTACATATACCAATTCTGCATTGCTAAAACAATTGTATGCCATCTCAATTAAACCTTGGTGTTTATAGGCTTTGCCCAAGTCATACTGGGTAAGGGCATAATCCATAGGGTGATTTTCATAAGTATAATAATCAAGAGCCTTTTTATAATAATCAATGGATTCAGATATGTATTGATTGTCTTGTGTTATGTTTGCCAATACACTATAAGCATTACCGAGGTTTATAAGAAGAATATTGTAATTGGAGATATCATTATTTTTACTATAGAAGTCAATTGCACTTTGATAAGACCCTATGGCATTTAGTATGTTTGCTTTTGTGTTATTAAATTCTGCTAAAATGCTATAGGCATTACCCATATTGTTCATTACACGTGCATAGAAATCAGGCATTTCTTCAACATTAACATTATCAAGAACTTCTTTATAATTGATAAGTGCTTCGTTTGGATTTATCTTTAGAAGATAGTCTGTATAAGCCATCAGGTCATTTAGTGTCTGTACGTTACAAGGCTCATATATATTTAAAATTATACTGTCTCCTGTTATTACAACATTACCTGCACCATTGACCGTCACACTATTGAAATCCTTGTCAGACATAATTATAAGATTGTCTTTCCCGTTCCATTTAATTTTCGTGCCTAGTTGATCTACAATTAGTTTTTGGGGTATGTAGGCTTTGTTATCAACTATCACCAATGGTGCATTCATTATATTATAACTTCCGTTAACAAAAAACTCATTGCTGTCAATCGTAAATTCCATGGTGTCATTGTCTTTTATGCACGTTATTGAATTGTTTAAGGGGTCGAACAAAACATGCCAACCAAGAGCCTCAAAGACCGATCTCTGAGGAACATACAGTATTCCATTGATCTTTATTGGAGAGATATCGATTAGATTTATACTTTCAACCACTTTCTCTATATTTTGAGCATTTACGTTAATACAAGAAAATTCAAAAATTAGTATAATTATAAGAATTTGTAATATGTTTTTTTTCATAGATACTCCCCCAAAATATAAAATGAAGCATAGGTTCTATACTGAACGCGATAAAGATTTTACATCGTGCTTCAATTTACTTGATTTATTATCGTGAAAATTAAATTTTTCCTTATAAAATCATTTTCATGATTTATATATGTAAATGAACTTTAGCGTTTGTTACATATATTAATGCTGATTAACAAAATAAAATTTTAGAATTTAATTTTATTTTGTTAATCAGCAAAAAATATAGGATGTGCATTTTGCATAATTCATTTCTACAAATGAATTATGTTCAAAAGCACTAATTGATATCAATAACATTATTGTTACCATTAAAAAAGATGTTTTCATTTCCATTAATATTTACTTCAGTAGTATTAACTTCGTTGTTTACTTTATTGTTAATTTCTGTTGTCGTGTTATTGTTGTTCTGATTTTGGTTACCATTTACCTGTTTGTTGGTATCAGCTTTTTTCTTTTGAACTGTCTCAGGTGTTAGTTTTGGAGTCATAGCAGGTGTAGATGTGGCCACGATTGTTACAGTAGGTTTAATGACAGCTTCAGGTGTTATAACAGGTGAAATTGTAGCTGTTGGCTCTTGTATAAGAGTTTTGTTTACTGAATTATCTTGAGGGTAATTAGAACTTGCTGAGTTATTTCTCTGATTATTGGAATGTGCAATTAATGATCCAGATACTATGCATGCGAAAATTAACCCAAGAACAGAAGTTTTCTTTAAGTACTTAGCTGCATTAATTATTCTGCTTTTTGGATTCAAATTGACTTTACCGTTAAATTCAATACCTGTTTTTTCATATGAGTTTACAGACTTAACACTGTTATCATTAGGTATAACCAGATCAAACTCAAGTGTGCCTTTATATCTTCCATTTTTGTTTTCTAATCTTCCAGTCACTGTGTTTTCGTTAAGATTATTTTCAAAAGGTAAAGTTTGAGGTTCTAAATTATTATCTTTTGCGGATATTGATACGCTTATGGCTTCAGTCAAAAAACTGCTGAAATCCTTGCACCCTAGAATTATTTCCTTTAACTCTTTTTTTAATGATGACTCTATTACTAGCTGCTCGATATTATCTCTGATTATTTGTTGTTGACTGCCTGTTGACTCATTTAAAACAAACTTTATAATGCCGCCTATATCGTCATTTCGTGGAACTACACTGGATTTTTTCCACTTTGATATTATTGATTTATCTTTTAAGAGATAACAGTCTGCCATTATGTTTGCATTTTTTTTGGTAACCTTAAATATAATATCCAAAAGTGTTTTTAGTTCAAATTTTGTATTCATTTGTATATCCTCCTGAAACAGTAATAGTTGTTATTAGTATTGTATAAATAATAAATCATTTCCATATTAATACAAAAAACTTCTTTTCATATATTATACATGAAAAATATTTATAGTAAATTAAATTTTGATAAATTATTAAATAATATATATGAAAAACGCTAAGTCAAAAATTAAAGGACGTATTTCATCTAAATTAGATAACGTTTGGGGTGTTATATAGATTTAACTTTAGTGTACGTTATCTATATATATAATAAAGAAAGAAAAGCGATTTTTTACATCAATAATTAGTTTTAAAAAGGATGGTTTTAGGTGAGTATGCACAACCATGACGGAATATACGCAAGAATAACAAAGAGATATGCAGATATATTCAAATAGTCGCCAAAATAAAGTTTGATATTGATGTTGATAGGTGTTATATTATTAAAGCTGTCACGTGAGACAACACTTTAACAGGAAAAAAAGCAGTATAAAATTGGCAGTATAAAAAATATAAAAAAAGTGTTGACAAAGTGAAAACAGCGTGGTAATATTTAAAAGTCGCTCAGATAGAGTGGCTGAAACAAAAGCAGTATGGACTTTGAAAAGTAAACAGTGTAAGACGATAAGGAACTCGTTAATTAATTGAGTAACTTGCGAAATAACTACAAATGATTTGATA
>JAEWSG010000225.1 GCA_023398495.1 Bacillota bacterium | reverse complement strand
GTCCATGGTCCGGTAGGACTGTTGCTTGTAGAATAAGCTATATGCTCAGGTACAGGACCTCCTGCAAACACCATATAATATAAGTTATTTCGTTTATAAAACCAAGGGCCTTCCTCATACGAAGTCGCTCTGTCGGTTTTACTACGGGTTCCAAAGCTGGCTGTAGTAAGAGGCACTTTTACTATACCTCCGGAATAGGAAATCATATCCGGATTTAACTTCACATAGAAAAGATCTGGGTTACCCCAATATAAATAGGCCTGACCATCACCATCAACAAATACGGTAGGATCAATGTCACCCCATCCGCGTTCTATCAAAGGCTTTCCAATAGGATCCTTAAACGGACCTGTAGGACTATCTGATACTGCAACACCTATTGCCTCTCCACCGCTTTTTTTGCCTAAAGGAACATACATATAGAACTTACCGTTCCTTTCTACACACTGTGGAGCCCATGCTTTTCCATTTGACCAACTGAAGTTGGTATATCCCAATGGTGATCCATGATCGGTCCAATTTACCATATCTGTTGATGAATAACATCTCCAATCATTCATGGTAAAGAAGTTATTTACTGTTACATCCTCGTCATGCGACGTATACAGGTAACAGGTCCCGTCATAAACCATCGGAGCAGGATCGGCAGTATAAAGTGTTTGAACGATTGGGTTGTCTGCATAACAAGTTGCCATGCTAGAAAAAATAACTGCCATAACTGAAAAAACAATCAACAAATTTCTTTTCATTGCATTTCCCCCTTAAGATTATTTATTTTTTATCTACTTAATTTTATAATAATCAAATTTTTTAAAATAAACAAATTGTTGAAGTCTAAAAACACCATGTACAATAGTTTTTAGAGTTGAAAGTTTGTCGTCAAATGATTTGTAGAATAGTCTAGATAGTTTAAACATGACCTAAACCAATGGTTTAGGTCATATTTAAAAAGTATATTAAGATTAATTGAAGGAAGATATAATACCTAGTAAATATTGCCTCATAAATGCAAAGTCTATCGAATTCACACTGCCATCTCCGTTAACATCCGCATTGGAAAGATTCTTTCCTGCAAGCGGAGCCTCACCAAGTAAGTGCAGTCTTAATAATGCAAAGTCTATCGAATTAACATTTCTATCATCATTCAAATCACCTTTAATTCCAGTAGATGTCGGAGTAGATGTTGGAGTAGGTGTAACCTGAGTAGTACTGAATTTCCACCAATTCAGATTTAACAGATAACTGCTGCCACCAGTAAATTTTAAATAGAGATCGTGAGTGCCACTTACGCCGCTTACACTACACGTCGTAGTAACCCAAGTCTGCCAGTCACCGGTTACGGAAACTGGACAAGTCCCAATTAATTTGCCATCAATACCGTCAAGCCTCAGCTCAATATCACCTCCGCTGGTTGCACTGGCCACTCTGGCTTGGAAGGTTCCCGCACCGCTACCGAAATCAATCTTTTTGTAGACAGCATAATCCCCATTCTCAATAAATCCTATATTCTCTCCACCCTCTGAACAAGCTTCAGTCTCTATTCCTGACTGGTCGTTGAAGCTCTCAGCTTCAATCTGTGTATATGCTGATCTAGGTGTTGGGCTTGGTGCTGGTGTCTGATTTCCGTTGTCACCTGGCACATCATTTAACCGGAACCAGTCAACATCCATATATCCGGAACTTCCTGAAGGATTAAAGTTCAAAATAGCATACTGTTCACCTTGGAAGGTACCATACTGCCAGTCAAAACCCATGGTTATGGCTGTACCGAGTTGCTGCCAATTCCTGCTGTCGTCTTTCCAGTAGAACTTGGCCTGCTTATTACTAAAATTCATTTCAATCCTGAAGTATAAAATATTTGAAGTTATATTGTTAACAGTTCCCTTTACTACTTCTTCTTCTGTCATTATTATTCTCTTGGGATCCTTGGTCACAGCAATATACCCACGTGGATCACCCAACATTCCTAACCCTGCTATATCCCCAGGCTGCATTGCACTGCAATCAATTTTAATGGTTCCCGTACTTATTAAGCCCTGACCTTTTTGAGTTAAACTATTTCTGGCATTCCAGAAATCCTTTGCTGTTGTAGCTCTTAACCTCAAAGCAGAGCCAGTCAGAGACCATTTTGTGTTATCCGGATTATGATTCCACATCCACTGAAGTCCTAAAGAACTACCGTTAAATTCATCTGAAGCTGCCGGTACTTTTATAGGTTTATTCTTAATTGGTTTGGTGTATTTAGATTCTACCTGTCCTAAAAATCCCGGTCTTCCAAATCTAGGCCAGCCATTCTCCCAAGTAATTGGACAGATTCTGGTCGGACGTCCGATTGCACCCTCATCCTGGTGAAGATAGCCCCAGTAACTGCCATCAGGCAAATCGACAATACCACCTTGATGTCCGCCTTTTCCAGCTGTGCAAAGTGTAGTAGTTTCTCCATAAGGTCCCCAGACACTATTCGCACGAGAACAAACTAAGCTTCGAGCCGGCACGGCGTTAAACAAATAATACCTGCCATTAGCCTTTGTTATATGTGTACCTTCAACATTATTATATTTAAGAATCACTCGTGAAGAGCCTGTTGTAGCACTTAAGGTGGAATTTAGCTGTATCATGCTAATTTCATTCTGCCAAGCTCCGCCATAGGCCAGATAAGCAGCACCATTATCCTCTATAAACAAACAAGGATCAAAGTAACTACCTCCTAAGAGATTGTAATTCCATGGACCAGCTACATCTTTAGCATAATAAATACGGGTCCTTTCACCATTAAGAGTAACCGCTACATAAAATGTACCGTCCTTATAAGCTATGGAAGGTGCAAAACAACCGTTACCATATCTTGTGCCTCCTTGCAGGTTATACGCATTGTTACCTGTATATGAGGATATACAATGGCCTGCTATTTCCCAATTAACCATATCCTCGGATCTGCAAATTACCAGACCTGGCACGCCGGCAAAAGTGGATGTAGCAAGATAAAAATAATTGCCAACCCTGATCATGCTAGGGTCTGGATAATCGGCAAACAAAGGCGGATTATTGAATGTGCCGTCTCCATTATCAGATTGCCAGGCATGTACCAAAACCATTTGTGAAAAGAGCATACACAAAACCATCAGAACAACCAGAACTTTTTTTGATCCAAAGCCACTTTTTTGCTTTCTTACATTCACCATACTTAAACCCCCTGATTTTTCTTATTAGGTGACTATATTAGTTAAGCCTTCACCTATATTTTTCTTTTCATATTAAGTAATAAATTTATGTTAATCTGTAATTCTAAAATATAGCTGATTACAGATTATATTCACTTTCTCTTTTGTTAAAATAAAAAATGCCTTTATCTAGCTATGTTGTTTTCTATATTATGAATTCGCAATTTATACTTTTTTTAAGTTGGGAGTTTGATGAATTAATAAAAAGTTTCAATGATTTTCTTTGATTTAAATTAATGCTCTCAAAAATCAATAAATATTCGAAATTATATTTATAATTCCTAACTCATAAATGGAATTGCTTTCGAATAATTGATTAAACAAATTAATATTTAAAAAACCAAAAACATTATTACTGATGAGGGAAAATGAAATATCCTTGTCATGTTTTGATAAAGAAAATTGTTGACAATAAGGAAATTTTCGAAAAATTAAAAACAAAAAAATATATTCAAAAATCTTTAATTTATTTAATCTGAACTGTTAGGAGGGGTATAAATGAAATACCAAGGTATAGTATTAAGGCTTACAAAAAACAAGGCAATAGTTACAACCGATGATTTCCAATGCTACTATGTCAATAGGAATTCTACAATTTATGTAGGAAAACAAATTGAGTTCTCTGAAAAGGAAATAATTAACGGAAAATCCGTTTTTACAAAATTAATGATAAGTGCTGCATGTATTCTATTTATCATAACCTGTTTTACAGCTTTTTCGGGCATAGTCAATCTATTTTCTGAGCCAGAAGTTTTCGCATACGTTGATGTTGATGTTAATCCAAGCCTGGAAATTGAGATTGATAAATCTGGTAAGGTTCTAAGATTAGTTCCCTTGAATAAAGATGCAAAAGATCTTATTAATAATTTAACGTTAGGTAAGATTGGCATATCTGAAACTATTGATATTATACTGGATGAAGCCAAAAAAAATACGGTTTTGAGTGGTCCTAAAAAGGATTATGTATTAATCTCAAGTACTTTAAACAGCAAAAAAACCGGAGATGATAAGGAATATCAAACCGAAAAGGAAAAACTTGATATTATAATGAATTTACTGAAAGATAATATACAACAAAAGGAAAAGGTAAATGTCTTCCTTATGCAATCGACTATAAATGAAAGAAAAGGTGCTCAAAGTGAAGGCATATCTACTGGCAGATATGCGTTATATAATAAATATAAAGATTTAAATGAGGATTTTTCAATTGAAGAAGCTAAAACCGTTAACGTCAATGAGTTAATAGAAGTTGTAATAAATGAAGAGACTCCAACGATGACACAAAAACCAACTGCTTCACCAATAAGTATGCCAACACCTACTACTAAAAACAAAAATTCAGAACTAATGAGGTTTGAATCCTACAATTACCGTGGAAAGTATATACGCCACAAAGAATTTAAAGCTCGTATATCACCAAAGGTAGAACCGTTGGAAGATTCCATATTTAAAATAGTTCCTGGTCTTGCTGACCCTGAGTGTATTTCCTTTGAGTCGAAAAATTTCCCTGGATATTACCTGAAGCATGAGGACTATAAAATTATTCTTAAGCAGTATGACGGATCAGATACCTTTTATGAGGATGCAACTTTTAGAAAGGTACCTGGATTAGCAGATGAGAATTTGATATCCTTTCAATCATTTAATTATCCTGATAGATATATAAGACACAAAGAATTTTATCTTTGGATTGACCCGATTGTTACCGATCTTGAAAGGAAAGATGCTACGTACTTTGGTGTTAAAGCCAAGTAGCTTGTAAAAGATGCAGGAAAGTTAAATACAATACTTGACATATAGTCTAAGAAATTACCTTAAACATTGAAATATGACCTAAACCATTGGTTTAGGTCATATTTCGTTAGTTTATTGAAAATTAACTGAAGGAAGCTATAATATCATTCAAGTTACTTTGACAAATACGCTTATATTGACGTTCAGGGACTCCATATACCGGACCTATAGTGGAAAAACATCTATAATACCCAGTAAATACTGTCTCATCAATGCAAAGTCGATAGAGTTTGTATTTCCATCTCCATTAACATCTGAATTGGAAAGATTCGTTCCTGTAAGCGGAGTTTCACCTAATAAATGAAGTCTTAACAATGCAAAGTCTATTGAATTCACATTTCCATCACTATTCAAATCACCTTTGGTTCCGTCGTTGTTTCCTCCACCATTGGCAATAAATTTCCAGGAACTGAAATTTATTAAATAATCACCTGAGCCTGTAAATCTAAAGAACACATCGTGAACACTGGTTGCACCGCTAACTGCACATGTTTTTGTTGTCCAAGTCTGCCAACCTCCGGTTCCCGGTACGCTACAAGTTCCTACTAATTTTCCTGTAGGGCTGTCGAGCCTGATTTCAATATTTCCTCCTGAAGTAGCACTAGCTACTCTGGCTTCAAAACTTGTTGCACCACTAGCACCAAAATCAACTCCTTTGATTTGGATCCAGTCTCCATTCTGTATAAAGCCAACATTGCGTCCGCCTTCAGTACATTCTTCAGTCTCAGTACCGGATTCTTTATACATGTTTACAGCAGTATTTTTAATATAAGGATTTACATATTGGAGCTGTTTCAAACCATCTACTGTCGGAACTACCTGTTTAATGGTTCCGTCAGAGTTGTAGAACATCTGATCAATAGCTACATTTCTCTGATATGCAGGTTCTGTTCCACGTTGTTTTGCCAAATTTCTGTTGTGATATACGCAATACCAGTTACCTTTAAATTCTAAAACAGTATGGTGGTTATTGTTGTTATAATTGTCAGGAGGCTGTGGCAATACAACTCCTTTGTAAGTGAAACCTGTAGTAGGCTTGTCACTCATCATATACTCAATCTTAGATGCGCCCTGGGAAAAATCGCTGGCATATGTAAAATAATACTTTCCTTTGTACTTATGCATATATGAAGCTTCAAAAAAGCGTGGGGCACTCATTGATGTGGCAGAACCCACTGTGCTTATCATATCATTGCCTAATTTAATTACCCTGATATTGTTTTGTCCGTTTCCTCCAAAATACATATATGCCTGACCATCATCATCAACAAACACGCCGGGGTCAAACAACCACATATTTGGTGCAGGTTGTACACCAGGTGTATTTCCAGTGATCAAAGCACGAGGATTAGGATCTTTAAAGGGACCGGTAGGACTATCACTCACTGCAACTCCAATACCGTTTCCGCCGTTACCGTAATACAGATAAAACTTATTATTGCGGTATACAATTGAAGGTGCCCAGGAAACTCCAGCCCAACTTGAATCTTTTTTAGCATTGAATACTTCTCCATGGTCTGTCCAGTTTTTCAAATCGTCAGTGGAGATACAAGTAATGTCGGGGATATTGTAGGTTGACTGACCGGCTGTAGCATCTGAATCATGTGAACAGTAAACATAAAGCCTGCCGTTATACACTACCGCAGTTGGGTCTGCTGTATAACGCTGAGAAAAAATTGGATAGTCCGCAAACCCTTTTTCCGGGATAAGCAACATCATGATACTGATGGTGAAGACTATCACCCACACCTTGCTGAATTCTCTTAGCATAAAAACACTCCCTTATAATTTTATTTAAATTCTTCAGTTATAAAAACTGAACATAAAAAGCTGTTTGTCAGGATTCTTAAAAACAGTTGGAAAGATTATTATACAACTTCATTATTATAATTACGCAGTAAATGCTTTTTTAAGTTGGGAATTTAATAAATTCAAATCTATTTATTCTTTAAGAGAAGATCGAGAATTTTCAGATATATATTTTAGGTATTCCAATTTTTAACACAATTCACATTAAATCTTAGTTTTCTGAGTATTGATACATTTTTGGTATATTTTGTGTTTGCAACAAAATTATCCCTATTATTTTCTTTGATAATTACCTCTATACCCTTGACTTTTCAAGAATCATTCTGGCAGCATTCACAGTAATGTCCAAAATATTCATACAGTCATTTAATTTTGTATGATACCCTGATGTATTTGTTGTATATTGGCGAATAACAATTACATCTGCCTTACTATCCCCTTCAAATTCAACAGTAATATTTTGGGGAGCCTGAATTTTTCCTGAATATTTTTCCAACCCAAACCCAGCTTTAGCAGCTATTACACAGTAAAAATACGGATACCTCCTACCCTCCACCGAGTTTATATTGATTTGTGCCTGAATACCATAAAAATCAACCGGCTTATTGTCAAACGCAATACTAAATCTACAGTCTTTTGGAATACATTCCCCATCTTTGCTTCTTGCGAGGATTAGTGCAGGTTTAAAATTTTCTCCCTCTTTCTTTATATTTTGAAAAAAGCCTTCCAACTTGTTTATGAAATCTGCTTTAATACTCAGATTTTCCTGCTTGGGTGTTGTGCTTATTCCACTAAACCATAACGGCAGTATAAGCACTACTGCATCAGTTACAAGAATTTTCACAATTATTCCTAACGCCATATTGATACTTAATATTCCATATGCAAAAAATAATACAAACACCATCAAAACAAACCCCGATATACCTCTTCCATTGCTTATAACAAGAAAATCTTTATTCCAGCTTGACATTTTCTTATTAAGCTCTTCTATTTTGCGGATCTGTTCCATCTCAACCTGTGTCCATTCACTGTCATTGGCAAATGACTTATGACTTGATATACTGTCAAAAGAACGAGCCATATTCACAATAGTAGCAAAAATCAATAAAATAGCTCCCGGCCATACTTTCATCGTTAACACCTGAAGTAAAAATCCCACTCCAATAAGCAGTAAATATAGCACCATCCTTTTGGGATAAGAAAGCTTTTTCAATACATAAAACCTGATACTGTCCTGCTTTTCCGACGAATGAAAGCCTGGTCTACGAATCTGGTCATTCATACTATACTCCTCCCTTTTGATAGCCCCATTGATTTCCATGCCTCATAGAGTTCTTCACACCCGTGCACTTTAAAGTATAGCGGGCACGCTCCCTGACACGCAGCAAAGTGTCTGCATTCCTTGCACTCCGAAGGTGCGGCTTCCTTACCTCGGATCCACTCGCACCGTTTATTTGACCATATTGCTTTAAAACCTTCTTTTAAAAGGTTCCCCATAGGTTCCGGCCAGCTCGAGCATGGTAATATATTTCCTTTCGGATCAATAGAAAGCAAGCCCTCGCAGCCACTGCAGCCTCTGTTTCCAAAACCCGCTGTCATTGGATTGAACAGGCATATGGGAGTAGGAGAGTACCACATGTATTTAACTCCTGCTTTAGAAGCTACTGTCTGAATACTTTTCACGATATTACCTATTTCACTATATGTTACCGTAAGCTCATCATCTCCACCTCGTCCGGCAGGTATTACCATGTTGGATGAAAAACGCTCTGCTCCAATGCTCTTACAAAATTCAGGATACTTCAGCAGATTATTTTTATTAATTTTACATATCGTAAAATGTGGATGTACTGTTATTCCAGCTTCTTTTAGTGCCTTAAATCCTGCTACCGAAGCTGCATGTGAGCCAGGAACCCCAGTGATTGCATCGTGCTCGGAGGCATCGGCAGACTCAATACTTACCTGTGCAGACGAAAGACCGGCACGGGCAAGCTCTTTTGCTTTTGCTGGAGTGATAAGCGTACCATTGGTTATAAGATTCACTCTCATTTTGTTTGTTTTTGAAGCATATTTTATGAGTTTTGGGAGATCTTTAAATGTAAGCGGCTCTCCCCCTGTGAAGGATACACTAGGAACTTCTGCTTCATATCTTATTATATCAAGTATTTTTTTAAAGCCTTCCGTATCAAGCTGGTTCTGATTTTTATTTTGAGTACAACCGGCATAACAAAACCGGCACTTAATATTGCATGCATATGTAAGTGCTACTTCCGACAATACCGGAAGTTTTATATAGCCAAGGCTGAACTCTGTCCTTTGTATAGCCGTAGTTGTGTAGTTTCCACACACTTCGTTATTCCATATATGTACTAAATCTGTAAAAAACCTCTCCAACTGTTCCTCTGTTTCAGGTGAATCGGGTCTTGCCCCAATAAAGTCCTGAACAGAACCACCTTCTAAAATGTGTGCAACAACACGGGCTCCAGTGTCATTAAGCTTAAATGCCTCATTTGGCATACGTATAAGCACGTTATCGCTAATTCGCATAAAAACGTATGGTTTTATCCTTTTTAAGAATTCATCCACCCATGATAATTTATGTTTTCTCACCTTTCACCTCCGCTTACACATGCCGAATGGCAGGCTGAGTGACACGCATCATGACAAGCTGAATGACAGGCTGAATGGCACGCATCGTGGCAGGCTGAATGACAAGCATCATGACAGGCCGAATGACATGCAAACTTATCAGATTTTGAATTCAAATTGGAATCAAAGTTTATATTATCAGGATTTGTCGGCATTGATTCCACGTATCTGTCATATCTATTTCTATATCTGTCATCTGTTATACTGCTATGATAGAAATACCAGAATGGCCAGTAACTTGAATATCCCCCTTCATATACTTCATCATTATTTACCTTATTTGGGTTCTGTGTCTTTAGGGTTTCTGAAAATTTATCCTCGTAATACTTTTGGGTTGCTTTTATATCACAATCCCAGGTCTTTTTTTGAACATTATCCACAAGTTTTTGTAAGATCAACTCAATCTCTTTACCACTAAACTCACCATCGTCTGATGCATTATACATCAAACGCTCATAATCGCTTAATTCATCTAATGACTTGTTATGATCAATACGACGCACTTTAATGGGATCTTGTGAAACCTCTTCAAGGTAACCCTGTGCCACAAGTTTGGACAGAATAGCCGAAAGTATGGTTTTATAAGGTGTTCCGACAAAAAGAGCAACCTCTATTGGATCTAGATCCTCTGCAACTGTACCATCTTTTCTGAAAGATGCAATTTCAAGCTTTGGTGGTTCCCAATCCGTCCTGGCCCAGTTAACTTGCTCTAAATTGGCCTGTGATTTTAATATGGAAGAGCGTTTTTTGCTCACAGCAGCAAAAGAAGATAAAAACAACAATCCCAGAGCAATTATCAAAACCGTTTTGCCAGAAGGTTTACCATCCTGTTCAACCGCCCTATCCCATTTGTTATAATTGCGGTTATCGTCATATAAATCATTATCCTCATTGTATTCATTCCCTTTGCCTATGTTACCGGAATCTTTATTCAGGTTAAAAATATTTTCCGCAATATACTGTTGAATTTCAAATTTAAATTTTGCCTCAGGCTTATCCTTGTGTAGCAAAACCTGAATTCTTGAAGAATTCTCAATAGTTACCACTCTATAGTCAATCAAATATCTCTCATTCATCCACTTTTCTGTAGCAAAATGGTTGTCAATCAAGAATTGTTCTATTTCTTCCCTTGTACCGGATTCCTCAGAAAATGCCAACGGATAATTTATCGAAACGGTATAATGATCCATTGGCTTATCCCATTGGACGGGTGCCCAATTGAATACCACCAAATTTATTCCATCCTTTGAAGTTGTTCTGTCAAGATATCCTGCTGCTGCCATATCAGCAAAAAATCGAAATTTATATGTAAGGTATTTACCACCTAACCTCTGTTCATTTGAATTAATTACGTCGTATCTACCACCGCCAAGATCTACTATATTAATTCCGTGGGAATTGTTATCATCCGTTATAACCCATGAGTTATCATTGTCGAAAACAGGATTCAATCTATCAAAACCTTCAAGAGTGAAGGCCAGCATGGTTTTACCCGGCAATAAATCGTACCGAACAGTATATGAAACAATTGCCTTCCCGTCAGGTAATAAAACTACATCCGTTTCCACAAAACCAAGATTTGCAATGGGAGCCGCATTAATATTAGTACATGATATAAAGAAAACAAATAAAGCTAAAAAGCATGATAAGAGTTTTTTATTCATATAGTCACCTTTTTTTCGCATGAAAAACATGCGTAATATTTACTTCTTTTCCAAACAACTCTAATTATAAGTATAAGAGTTACTAAAACTAATGTCAATAAACTGTTAAAAGCAGAAAGGACACACCGACTAACTCAATGTGTCCTCCAAGAAAACAAAGTCATGTTCTTCTACGCATAAGCACATCAAAACTTTTAAGCAGGTTTGAAACTTTTTGAAGCTTCAAAGCAACCGGTAATTGCTACCGGACTTGTCGCTGCCTCTTAAGAAACGGGACAAGGTACCTGTCCCTTTGTCTCATTAAGGGTTAACCACCTTGCCCATAAATAGTATAGTTCCTGTTGCATTATCTGCAATCACAAACATAAATGGCTTATCTGCGATAAATGTATTTGGCATTGAAGTGGTAGCCATCCCTATGACAGTTACAGCTGCTGCCTCAGTACCTTTTTCGTTAACATCAATTACTGCTTTGTGCTTTACATCGTCTATCCACAAGTCATCGCCAATTCCTGAGAAATCGGCACCTCTTAAAAAGGCTTCTCCCATTCCAAGTTCACTAAGCTTGCCTTTTAAATCCTTAGGCTCGTATTCAATCTTAAAACGTGGAATACTTAATTGAACTTTAGAAGTCGTTGAAAGCTTGCTCTTTATTCCACTCCACATATTGTTGTCAAAATCTGCGACAAAATCGTTCACATCTGTTTCAGGAAGAATGCAGTACATTGAAACACTTCCCGAACCGTATGGAAGTTCAACCGCTTTATAACCAGGACCTTGACCATACTTGAAGCTATCAGTTTTATTCATCATCTGCACAAGCTTATTTTCACCCTTAATGTTTGTAAAAGTACTTTCTCTCGTTTGCCCTTCATCAAATTGATCAGTCCAACTGCCGTTAAAATATATAGCATTCATAAGGTACATTATAATTTCTGGGTCAATAGGTGGGTTAATCATTTTGTCTATTTTGCCTTTTGTTGCATCGGAAATCCATTTATTCATAATATTACATGCATCAGGATTTGAAAAATCAAGGAACGAATTTTGAGAGTTGAAAACTTCCTTATTTTTGGCCAAAAAGCTCTCATCTACTTTAAACCCTTCATTTACCCATATTGAATTGGCAACATTCAGTTCTACTTGGGGATACAGTTTTTTGAAGTAGCTCAAATGATCCATATAACTTTGGTTTATCTCTTCAGTGCTCATTCCTCCGTAATTAAGTACTTTTGCAATAGCATCCCGGGTAGTGGTATCTGCACCCTGATACACCATGGAAAGAGCCATAGATATACTAATAGGCGAGAAGAACACATTTTTATCAGTGTCTTCCTTGCTGAATTTTTCAAAAATGTTCGCTGCAAATTGAGTATTTGCATCTACAAAATTTTCATTAACTTTGGCACCAAAGGGAACAGGCGTTGGAACAATTATTGAGTTGGGAGTGAACGAGAATTCCGCAACACTTTTATCATCAACCTTGAAATCAAAATGATTTTTTGCACCCAACTGATTTTCAATAGGATATTTTATTTGTTTCTGCATAGACGCAAGTGTGACTCCATTTGGTCCAACATACTTTTCTATTTTCACTCCTGATGTTGTGAAACTATTATCCGTTGGGGAATACACAAGTTTGCCCTCATCTGCTATCCTGTAACCACCATCCCAGAAGGTTATGTTTACAAGTATGTATTTTGTCTCCTTAAATCCGTTTTGAGGAGAATATTCTATTACAAGTCTTAAAGCAACATCTTCTGTTTTCGGCACAAACGGAATCCAATCTCCTTGTGGTGTTGGTTGTGCTGTTGGAGTCGGCTGTTCTACAACGTAAGGTAAACTTTTTATCATTCCAAGCATGTATTTCCTGAAAACAGCAAAATCCAGCGAATTAATATTACCATCCTTGTATACATCAGCACTTTTTTCCCAGCTGTTTCCGGAAGGAGTATTAATTTTAAGCAAGTAACCTCTTAAATATGCAAAATCAATCGAATTGACTGAACCATCGCCATTCAAATCACCGCAGATACCTTCTGCATGGATTGGAATTGAGGCAAAAAGCTGACACAACATGATCAAAACCAATGCTAAAGAACCATTTCTCAACATCCTTTTCACAAGAATCCCCCCTTTTGAATAAATAAATATATATATTACAAATAAATTCTATCATATGGTAAACAGATTTTGTAGCGTAATGTTTTCTGGAAATAAGTTAATTTTTCACTATTTTTCTTAAAATAATTATCAAAGCACTTATGACTTTATAAGCCTCGAATGCTCTAGAAGTTAATTTTTGTTACGAGGCATTAGGTATTATAGATCCTATTCCTCCTTGATCAACTCATCTATCAGCCGCTTCACTTCAGGTGGCAATGCATCGCCTAAATAATTCCGCCCTTTTCCCTGCATCTCTTTATATTCCTGTTTTATTCTTTCATTAGCCCTTACAATCTCAGCCTTCAGCTCTCTTGCGGAAAATAGCGAGCATCCCTCACCTCTCACAATTACCTGCTGCAAACCGTCTGACGTAGCAACCGTTATATTATAATTTTTCTTATTATCATGGGCAAATTTTTCAATGTACTGATCTGCAGTTTGAGCCTCTCTTGTATAAACCAAATGTATATTATAATAATCAATTACCTCTTCACGGTGCCCCTCAACACGATATGCATCAAAAACTACAATAATGTGATATTTTCGAATCCATTGATAATTGCTCAGGATTTCAAGCAATTTAATTCTTGCACCGTCCATATTATCATCTGCAAGCTCCTTCAATTCCGGCCATGCAAAGATTATATTATAGCCGTCAATAAGGAGATATTCGTCTTTTGCTTCCTTCTCGTAGCTTACATGTTTTTCAGGTTTATAATAGCTCTCTACTGCTGTCTTTCGTCTTTTCCAGACAGATTTTTTCCCTTGGTTGGCATAAAAGGTTTTATTCA
The DNA here is from genome assembly GCA_023398495.1 of Bacillota bacterium. Classification (GTDB taxonomy): domain Bacteria; phylum Bacillota; class Clostridia; order Acetivibrionales; family Acetivibrionaceae; genus Acetivibrio. Next base: position 189,853 of record JAEWSG010000225.1, on the reverse strand, counting down.
TAATATGATCAATTTCTTCCAGACTAATTGACCTTTCTTCTGAATATGAGGACTGATCGTGATTAATTACTTCCAAATCATCTTTTCCCTGGAAATAACTTTCGACATGCATGTAATCCTTTACCTCATCCCAAGCCACCAAAAAACCTGAGCCATTTGCACAAAAAACTGAACCAGTCGGATTTTCTACATCTCTTTCCGGATCATATGCAATACACTCTATTACCTCCTGGGCATTATGGCATTGTTCATAGCCCTTCAGGGTGCAAAACAGCCTTCCGAAACCTTTGGTATACGCCACTACCTCTTTCTGATAATTCCTCATGGTAATAAGAGGGGCACTACCCACGAGAATTGCCATATCGCCATTAATCTGTGATATTTCGCTTGTACCGTGCATTTTCTCAATATCAGTCATTGCTCTTCCTACCATTTTTTCAGGCAGTTCCAACTGGAAGGCATAATAAGGCTCCAGCAATATGGATTCCGCTTCCCTTAATCCTTGGCGTACCGCACGGTAGGTAGCCTCCCTGAAATCACCGCCTTCTGTATGTTTATTGTGTGCTCTGCCTGACACCAAAGTAATTTTCATATCTGTAATTACTGAACCTGTCAGAACACCTTTATGGGATTTTTCTTTCATATGGGTTGAAATAAGTCTTTGCCAGTTTTTACTCAAGTCATCCTCATTGCAATCCACACCAAACTGAAGACCGCTTCCAAGCTCGCCCGGTTCTAATAAAAGGTGAACCTCAGCATAATGTCTCAAGGGTTCAAAGTGTCCTACCCCCTCAACTGTATTGGCAATGGTCTCTTTATATACAATTCTTCCTGCACCAAAGGCAACCTCAATATCAAAACGGCTTTTTATAAGGCTCTGCAGAATTTCAATCTGCACATCTCCCATTACCTGTACCTGAATTTCCTGTAACTGCTCATCCCACACAATATGTAATTCCGGCTCCTCTTCTTCAATCTGACGGAGCTTAGGAAGCATTGCTCTCATGTCACAACCTTCCGGCAGCACAATTTGATATAACAATACACTCTCCAATACTGGTGCCTTTGAAGCCTCTTCTATTCCCAAGGCCTCTCCCGGCCTAGCTTGGCTGAGGCCTGTTACTGCAAATACAGAGCCTGCATCTATTTCACTTACTGCCTCAAATTTCTGTCCGGAATAAATACGAATCTGATTCACTTTTTCTTCCCAGACATTATTAGTCAAAATATCTTTCACCTTGAGTTTTCCGCCTGTCAACTTCATGTGCGTTAGACGGTTGCCCTGCTCATCCCTTGTAATTTTAAATATTTTAGCACCAAACTCTTTGGGATAAGCAGGTATTATTGAATAATTTACAATTCCCTGCAATAATTGCTCGATACCTTCCAATTTTAAAGCCGAACCAAAAAAGCAAGGAAATACTTTGCGTTCTTTAATTGCACTACTAATCTGAGCTTCTTCGATGTTTCCAGTTTCAAGATAAGCTTTCATAATCACTTCATCACACATGGCCAGTTGGTCATAAAACAATTCTTTCTTAACTTGTCCAAATTCAATGCATGCATCGTCGAGTTGCTCTTTTACTGCTTTTATTATCTTGTCCTTATCTGTACCCTTCTGATCCATTTTATTTATGAATAGGAACACCGGTATCTTATACAGATCAAGCAATCGCCACAATGTTCTGGTATGCCCCTGTACTCCATCTGCACCGCTTATTACCAAAACGGCATAATCCAACACCTGAAGTGTCCTCTCCATTTCAGCCGAAAAATCTACGTGACCCGGGGTATCGAGCAGAGTAATTTTTGTCTCCCCAATTTCCAATATGGCCTGCTTGGAGAAAATAGTAATCCCCCTGGCTCTTTCCAATTCATAATTATCTAAATATGCGTCCTTATTATCTACTCTGCCTAATTTCCTTATTCTTCCACTTAAATATAGTATTCCTTCGGACAGTGTAGTCTTGCCCGCATCCACATGTGCTAATATTCCGATGACTAATTTCCTCATATTTATTTCAAATCCTTCACTTTTATATGTTTCTGATACCTCAATGCAATCCCAAATTTATATTAACTCTTTATTTTCTAATTATATAGGAATACCTCTTCCAGTCCATATACTTTAATAAATTTGAACAGATCACAAGCGAAATACATCCTGTAATTATTCCAAGCAATAAACCATTAAAAGTTCTGTTTATAGAAGTCATTATAGGAGTAAATCCATGGCAGAAACTGTTTATAATAGATATTCCAATAATTGACGAAAAAGTGCCTAAAAAACTTATAAGTTTGTATGGCACCCTTTTGGGATAAAGATACAAAAACGCAAACATACATGGATAACCGATAATGAATTCCTTTATTCTAGGCCTTGCAGACATGTTCAGTTCAAGGAATTCTCTAACTTTAATTTCTGCTGCGGATTCCGGCAATACGTTAAAATCGCCGCTTCTTACTAAATAAATATATATAAGAAAACATGTTATGCATACATAGATAAGGGTAGTAAGTATATACCTCTTGATGCCTGTACGCCTGATATGTTCTATTACTCTTTTATGTACAGGGTATTGTTTGTGCAGCATAAAAACAAAGTTTATGTTGAATACAATAATCGGAATAATAAAAGACGGTATAACCAGGTTAAAGTTTATAAGGTGCATTGTATACCTGACATCACACATTGATGATATTACAATGCAAACCCCAATACCAGTTATTAAGAAAAGACCTGACAGTGACCTTAAAACAACTATAAAAATATTCCCCAGCGGATTTTTCAGACTATTTATAAGCACTATACCTGCTAAAGACGGATAAATGATAGCAGCTGCATAGGCCTCCCAAATAGTAGTTTCAGGCTTTGTAAAGCCAAAAATCAAATAGCCTGCTAAAGCTGACAGAACGATTAAAATTATGGTGGACCAAGGTCTTTTTATTCCGCTATAATCAATTAATAAAGCCATTGATGCAATAAGATTAACAATAACAGGAAGCCTCCAAGGTATACCCGGAATATTGGGATTAACCTTTTTTAAAGGTGCATTCACAGTAAAGCCTTTTTCATTAAGACGTCCGGCAAGTTCTTTAGAGACTTCAAATACTCCTGAAATGTTATTATCATCTGTATAAGATTTCGAGCTAATGACCGGTTCAATGCAAAGCAGCCTGACATTTCTGTCCACAACAGCTCGATACCACATCATGGAAGCATTTTGTAGAGTAATAGTTTCGGACATGTGATTTGAAACGGTAAATGCCCTATTCAAACTGTAATTTGTTCCGGTTATAAGCAAATCAAGTCCCGGCATGGGCATATATCCTGTTTGATCATTGTTTTCCATTACAAAAAATATAAGGTTATTCCTGATAATCAAGGATCTTAATTCCTCAAAATCTTCATCTCTATTCTGATTTATAGGATAAGCTTTTTCTATCTGAGGATTATACATCATCAAATAGCGGATCCCGTACTTTTGAATAACAGATTCCAGGTTTTTATAGTAGTTTTTTGAATGAGATAAGCTGTTAAGGTTTAGTATTATTTGGACGCCATAGCCGTTTACTTTTTCAAGCATATCAGAATTATTGCCCTCAAAGGATTTTTCACTCAGAATGATACTTGATATACCATATTCTCTAAGCTTCCCAAAGTTAAATTGATTTGCTAATTTAAACTTTGGGTGATCTAGTGCCAATATAACTGAGTTATTATTTATTTCATTTGACAACCTTAAATTTATTAAAGGAGCAACAAATATGGTACTTACAATTAAAACCAACCATATAACTTTTCTCATTTTTCACCAACATAATTTATTTACTACACATAGGATTATACCACGAGAATTTGTTGACTTCAAATACACCCCATTTTGCTTATTGTTGTTTTTTATTCCTTTAATATCTTTTCAACAAATACAATATCCGCCGGCATAAACTCATACCCACCTATTTCTGCTACTGTTACCCATTCTGCAGCATTATGAACGTTTAGCTTCAAGCTACCACCACTAATCGCTGCATTATATACAGTAAAATGAATTTCATTTCCATTAAAATAGTATATGCTTTCCGTAAATACTCCTAAAATACTAATGTCAAGTTCGAGTTCCTCATGTATCTCCCTTATTATGCATTCTTCCAAGGTCTCACCCTTCTCCCTCTTGCCTCCTGGAAATTCCCACAACAGGGCACATTCATCCTCTACACCACGCTGACATATAAGAATTTTGTCTCTTTCACGGATTATTGCTGCTGTAACTTCCTTCATATACCACACCTCAATCTTCCCTATACCTATTAAGAGCTGTTGAAACTCACTCAACAGCTCTTATCAATCTTATATCAAATATTCTCACCAAAAAAATTCCTGTTTATAAATTAAAACTATATACCTGTCTTAATCCTTTCAAATACAGGTACTTCAGGTAATATACCCGATATAGGCCTGAAAAATACTTCCAAGTGCATCTTATTCGGAATAAATATAATTATTTGCTGTGTCCTTTCATTGTAAAGGTTACCTTCTTCAACGGGTCCAGGAGCAGTACCTTTATGAAATGTAGCTATTTCCTTCAGTTCCGAAAGTGTTACTTTAGAACCCTTAGATAAAATTTGAGATTTCATTGAGTCCCATCTTGTAACATTAAACACAGCACCATTATGATTATCAAAATTACCTTTTAGCATGAAAGAATTTACAGTTCCAATACTATCTTTTATATTCCACTTAACTCCTTCGTTCAAATCAGATTTTTCAGTTCGAACTTTTCTTAAAGAATCACTCTCTTTGCTAATGTTATTTTCTAAAACAACACTAGTTTTACTATCTGCAAGGAAAATCAGATGACTAAATGTATATTCTCTATCACTTGATTTCAAGTAATTTGCAACCTGATCCAACTTTTTATAGTTCTCCAATGCATACCTTATATCGAGTACATACGATGATCTTGAATCGGATGAATAAGGCATACCTGTTCTTGAATCTAAGATTGCTGCAAATACCTTATCGTCATTTAATCCAGTAATAACACCCATAAATCCGACGTAACCTATTGTACAGATTGACTTCCTGCCATTTTTTATAGTAACGACAGCTTGAAGCTTTGCTATTTGGTTTTGTGAACCTGCATACCAATCGAGAATTCTAGCTGACATAGTTTTATTAATTGCTGAACGTTTTCCATAGACAGAAAATGCAGAACACTGAGTCCCCCTGGCAACATCAGGGAACAGATTGAAAATAAAGCATTCGTCCACTGAAATTTTATTGTCACCCATAACGTTCTCAGTTCCTCCGGATAACTCGGATGCCAAACCTTCAATTTCATCAATATACTCCTGCTTAATCTGTGGTTTGATATCTTCAACTCTCGACAAAAACTCGTTATAAAGCATTTCACTACCTGTTGCTTCCGCAATATAGGAATCACAAAGAGCTTCGTAATCAGGAATTGACTCAAGTATTTCTTTACCATATTCTGCACCCATTTGATAATGAGATAGACCTGCCCTATAATTGAGTACTACCTCAAAGTGACTACCCTTGTTAACCATTTTAACAGGTGTACAAGCTTTTGCTATTGATGCTGAAGGTAAAATAGTAGTAATTACTATACTCATCAGTACTGCTAAAATTTTCTTTTTCATTTTGCGACACTCCCCCCTAGTTTGATTTTTGGTTAATAATAACACAAAATCATTATTGTGTAAATACAGGTTAATATTTAATATGAATATAATTTTAAATTCTCTATTAAAGATGAAATTAGTTGTTCTTCAGTACTCTGCAATTTGCCTAGACCTGTAATTATTTTTTCTATATATTTCTTGTCTTTTACAATGAAAAATTTTATAAATATATTTCTAAGAGATAACACAGTATTTTCAAGACAAATATATTCATCTAGAATAGCATTTTTTTTAATAAAATTATTCGAAATGAGATATTTAATCCTAGAGACCATGCATTTTTTATGTTCCCAAAGTAAATGAAGCTGTATTATATCCATGTCTTTCTTATCATTTTCAATTATTGCTTTAAAGTATTTTATCAGTTCATTATATATCGACATTCCGTATATAAAATCTTTTTTAGGGTTATTAAATATTCTTAATCTTTCAGACGTATCTCTAGAAAAATAATAATCCTCCAATAAATTAATTACGTTTACTATATCAAAACTAAATGATGGCTCATATGATAATTCGTCTTTTGCTTTAAACAATATAACATCATTTTTTTTATCAATGCAATTAGTATAAGAATTCTCAAATTCAGAAAAGCTAACATATGATGCTGAATATTGTTGTTTATCATTAAAACCAATTATTTTAAAAACACTTTTACTTAAATCATATCCAAATATCATAACATCATGCTTATAATGAAATTTGTAATATGAAATACGTTCTGGAATGTAGTACTCATCCAAATATGTAGTCACATAATACCCCATATTAATAGAGTCAACTATAAAATCTATAATATTAATACGGCTTAAAGATAAGAACTCTAAATCTATAACTTTATAATCTACTATTGGGCAATAGATATTATTTCCAAAAATCACATGCGTAAAAAAGTTTAACCTCGAAATATTTAAATCAAATTCTAATTGTATATAGTTACTATAAAACCACGAAAAAAAATCTTTATGGGCTTGAGCAGCTGTAAGAGGATAAGCATGATGTAAATAGGATAAAACTGGTGGCTCGACTATTTGTAATTCATTACAAATCATATTGATAACTACTCCTTTCGTCATACTCAAAGTGCAAACAAATAAATCTTTTTCCTTAATAAATCATTTTCATAGATTTCAATGTTAATATAAATATATTGCATTAATTTTTCTTAAGTTTAACAAATAGCACATAAAATTTCAACTTTATTTATATTTCCCATAGAGTAAAATGTAGTTCCTGGAGAGGGTGCTGCAGTTTTAGTATTACACTCAAAAGAGAGCTCTGTGGTGCGACTACTGGAATTTTGCAACTAATATTTGCATTGAATATGAAACAAAAATCAAGTATTATAAGTAATATCAGGCACCAAAGAAGATTGAGCTGGTGCCCCGTAACAGGATTAATTTCTAAAGTTATAAAAAACTTTTATAACGGATACGAATAAATTTAAAGTGAGGTATGAGTTGCAATGGAAAATAGTATTGAAATGAAAATCAGAGAAATAGTTAGCAAAAATATTGAACTGTCGGTTCCTATTGAGCAGATAAGCAATAACTACGATTTAACAATACTTGGGATGAATTCAGTTAACGGTATAAAGGTTATTGTAGATATCGAAGCAGAATATGGATTTGAATTCGCAGATGAAGATTTAAATATAGATAATTTCAGAACAATTAATAACCTTGTTTCATATGTTAAGGCAAGAGTATAGTTTTAATTTCTTTTTTAAGATCAGTAAAAATTGAGACTGTAGCTACCTGTTCATAAAAATACAGTAAATATCTACAGTCTCATACTCATTTATTTTATACGCTAATTATCATTAGCTCAATCAAAACCCGGTATTATTCCAAGTAACACCTGCCTCATAATTGCAAAGTCAATCGAATTTACTTTTCCATTTTCATCAACATCAACTGCCATAAGCTGTTCCTCGGTAAAATCAGTTTTACTTCTTAATAAGTATTTCCTAAAGTTAGCAAAATCTATTGAATTAAAAATTCCATTTCCGTCCATATCACCCTTTATAATAACCGGTCCTTCAACAACCCAAACCTCATACTTTTGGATAACATCAATACCTAAATAACTTTTCGCCGAAAAATCCAATTCAGATTTATGAATTGCATTCGGTGTTTTTTCACTATTTAAAGGATTAAGTAATAAATTCAGATAAGTTGGATAAGTAAGGTTTTTAAGTGCGGATATGTCTCTTATTTTGTTATAAGATAAGTCTATATAATTTAAATTAGTAAGATTTTCAAGAACCGATATGTCTCTTATATTGTTGTAAGATAAGTCCAAATATGTTAAGTTAATAAGATTTTCAAGAACCGATATGTCACTTATTTGATTTCCTGATAGGCTTAAATCAGTTAAATTAGTTAGATTTTTAAGAACTGATATGTTACTTATTTGGTTTCCTGATAGGCTTAATTTTGTTAAATTCGTAAGATTCTCAAGAACAGATATATCACTTATTTGGTTTCCAGATAGTCTCAAATCAGTTAAATTAGGCAAATTATCGAGTGAAATATTGCTTATACTATTAATATCTAAATTTAACGCTTTCAAATTAGGAAGTTTATTATTGTTTATTGTATGACAATAAGCAAAATCTAATTTAGATAAACTTGTCATGTTATAAAGTGATATATCTTTTATTGGGTTATTATATAGAGCTAAACTATTCAAATTGATAAGGTCTTTAATATCGACTATACTTATTTTGTTGTTAGATAGGCTTAACTCAGTTAAATTAGTAAGGTTATTAATAACTGATACATCACTTACCTTAGTATAACCTATTCCTAAATTCTTTAGGTTAGTAAGGTTTTTAAGAACAGATATATCGCTTACCTCAGCACAATTTATATATAAATTCGTTAATTTAGTAAGATTTTTTAGAACTGATATATCACTAATTTGGTCATCAGTCCACGTTAAAGTGGTTAAGTTGGTAAAATACTGTAGTTCATCCTCGCTTATTGGATTATCAGATAGATGCAAACTAGTTAAATTAGGAAGATTTTTAAGATTGGATATGTTAGTTATTTGGGTATTATGTAAAGTCAATTCAGACAAGTCGGTAAGGTTTTCTAAATCCGACACATCAGTGAGAGGAACATACTTTATTGTTAAAGAAGTTAAATTAGGCAGACTTTTAAGAACTGATAAATCAGTTGTACTAATTCTTTCTAATTCTAAAATCTTTAAATTTTTAAAATATTTGAGCGAAGTTATATTATCAAATGAATTATTATCCTCAAATAAAGTTAATTTAGTTATTATATTAACATCACTACTTGAAATTATACCTGTAGGCTTGTCGATTTTTTCTCTAATAAGTTGTTCAAGTGCAACACATTTAAAATCTATTACTTCATCTTCATTTTCTACAGTTTGATTGGCTTCATCAATATCTGTAAGAACCCCCAAAACTTTTTGATTAACTTCTTCAGATTTTGCATAAACTGTAACTCCCGTTGAAATTAGCGACATAATTGTAACTACAATAGCTACAGTTGCAGTTGCAGATAATATTTTTTTTTCATTTTAACATCCCCCTTTAAAAAAGTTTTTTTTACAATTATTATAACACTTTCCATTTAACATGGACATATATTATTTATGACAAATGATAATTATAAATTCAATGTAGTCTTTACTGACTGGTCACTCTTGTTTATATCTACACGTAATTTTTATATAATAAAACCTTTATGTACTAGTCCGGCCGTTCCGCTGCACTGCCCATTACATTTTCAGAATACGGGAATTACTTACACATCAACAGACAAAAAGTTTGCAACCTTTGTTTGGCTGCAAACTTTTTTAATCCTTCCTATACACTATATTCTTTCTATCCAAATACCTTTATGCGATTTTCCAAGGGCTGAAATTGCTTTTCATCAGGCTTTGCTGTTGGTTTTCCAAAGGGCATTTGTGCAATAAGCTTCCAAGTGCTTGGTATCTTCCATTCCTTTTTCACTTCATCTTCAATGAGTTCATTGTAATGCTGGAGCGATGCTCCAAACCCTTCAATTTCAAGTGCTGTCCATACCACAAACTGATGCATTCCGCTTGATTGCTGTGACCATATTGAAAAATTATCTTTATATAATTCAAACTGTTTTTGCAAAGCTTCAATTACTGTAGTGTCCTCAAAAAACAAGATTGTTCCATAGCCATTGCGAAAAGAATTTATTTTGTCCTCTGAAGAACTAAATTGTTCTGGTGGAATAACTTTTCTTAATGCCTCTTTTGTGATATCCCACAATTTATCATGGTGCTCTTTCAACAGTAAAACAACTCTTGCACTTTGCGAATTAAACGCCGATGGTGTATGCTTTACAGCATATTCGACTATTTCTTGTATTCTTTCATCTGAAACCAGAGTCTCTTTGCTGATCCCATAAAATGTACGTCTATCTGCTACTGCATTATAAAAATCCTTTAACATGAAATCCCCTCCTATTTCATGCTGGATTTGTACTGATTAAAATCAAACAACACCTTTACCAGCATTATCATATGTTTATCAAATATATACCCATAATGTTTACTTCTTAACAAAATTTATTTTAATTTGACTTATGATAACACCATGCTTATTGTGGTATATATAAAAAACCACCTAAATATATGCTTGCCTGTGAAACTACTGTTATAGGTGACACAGAAATAGAACTGATAAAATAAAAGTAAATATCCAGTTTATGTATATATTTATGCAGTCATTCTTTACCGTAGTTCAAGTTTATCGATAGGTTGAAATTTTTTAGTATATAAATATATGATAATAAAACTAATTTAAGGTTTATATTAATCATTCATTTATTTAAACCGATATATATGTATAAATTTAACGAAAGGAGAAGTATGATATAATTTTTTATATCATACATAAAGTAATATGATTATTTATGATAAAGAATTTTGCAGAATTGAGTTTGATAAAGACAAAGGTGTTTTATCTCAGCATTGGAATGGATTTGCTGATGAACTTGCAAAAACACTTAACATATAGGGTGCATAAATTATATCTGACACATTTTTTTGTAAAACGCCCTATACTTTTTAAACTTTTGTAAATTTTTCTGGCATAAAAATCGAATACAAAAAAGCACCCTACCACAAAGCTTAATGATATGGTGCCTTTTCACCTGTTATAGCAAAAAATCTATAAAGTATATGGAATACTCTGGATTCAAACCTTCAATCACATCAATAAAATATCAGCATAGTAGAAGTTTGGTTTATGTGGCCTATATAGGCTTCCCCATAGCTTGAAAAACCAATGGTTGGAATATCCTTAAATATCTCAGCATACTCATTAGTTTGATTTCTACTTTCGAGTTCAAGGGTTCTCAAAATACAGTGAAAATTGATTATTCCTTCAATTTTCCCACACTTATGTTCCATTTTTCTAATTGCTTCTTTTGTATCCTTGACAATGTCTGTTGCTTCAAGCAGTTCCACTTCCATGTTTTCTAAAATATTGCAATAAAATTTTAATCTGCCATCAATAATTTGTTGTGGGCTTCTAACAAAAATCTCATTATTCTCTCTATCAACAACAATTCCAACCGGATTTGTCATAAATTTTGTTGATACATTATCGACTGTAGTATCAAGCAACTGTGCATATGCTTCTATAGCATTTTTGCCGTTAAACTCCAATACCTCTCTGTTAATTTCATCTACTTTTGTTGCTACAAGTGTTTTGTTTAGTGTTACAAAACTCTGTGTTTTTAAAACCTCAAATTTTGCCTTAGCCTTGAAAATTGCTATTATTGCTGCATTCGAATATACTTTTCCATCAACATGAACCCATGTTGTTTTAAACTTTAAATCATCTCCAGCTGAACCACCTATAAATTCGATATTTGTCAGTTCTCCTATTCTTTCCATAACTCTTTCTTCTACGCCACTCATTCCGTCCATAATAACCATGCCAAAGTACTTCGAGTTATCCATATCAATTACTTTTTCACCATAATACTCTTCAATAGATTTAAATATTGTATTGATTTGATCTATATCACCAATGCCGGACATTATATGTATACATTGATCATCAATATATTTATCACTTAAGCTCATGGCAACAACTGAATTTTTTAGCATTTTGTTTGATATAATTTCCCCTGATGTGGAATTTCCAAAAACTTTAGCATTAGGAAAAGCTTTTTTCATATAGTCGGCAAGCTCATCCTGAGGATAATTTGATGATCCAAAGTAAATAACAGTCTTTGCAATTGATCCTTTTAAGGAATCCTTTAATTCTGTTACTGCATTGCTTGCATTATTATTTGTTGAATATGCTACACTAATACTCATTAATTAAACCCTCCTCCTTTTAGGTTGTTTTTCCTAGAGCTCTACATTAAACTCTTTTGCAATATCTTGAATTTTCTTTATAATCACTGGATCATCTTCGGACAATTCTGTATACTTATTAACAATTATCCCCTTTAAACATAGTTTTGCTTTAGTGTTTCCAGCAGTAATTTGATTTCCATTAGACCTTGCCTCTACTATCTTATCGATCAATTGCTTAATTTGACCTGCCACATTAATCCCTCCTTAATTTTGTTTTTTATATTAATTTAAAAAAATAGCAGAAACACTATTTTACGATTAATTCATGTAATTAATAATATTTTCACTTTAAAGGTATCCTTTGTTTTCCTTATTTCTTTATTATAGTAATTAGATTATCGGATTAATCCTAGTTTTCTTTATAATAACTTTAATTAAACAGAATAAATAAAAAAAGCACCTTACCACAAAATGAAGTGTTTCCAGAGTCAAGATACAGAGAAATTGTTTCACCATTTTCATTTCCACAAGAGGCAGCAGATAACTGATAACCCTTTTGGTTTTTCTTTTTTGAGAAATAGCCCTTTTGGGCCCAGTATATTACCATTTTCAAGGTTCATATTTGTACGAAACTTACGTAACTAAATTTATTTTAATTTGACTTATGATAATACCTTGCTTATTGTGGTATATATAAAAAACTACCTAATTATAAGGAGAGACATATTAATGAATATTAAATTTTTTAAAGAAACCGAAGTTAACAAAGAAAAAACTATCCTCGATATTGCAGAAGATTTGAATATAAAAATTAAATCACCCTGTAACGGAAAAGGTAAGTGTGGAAAATGTATAGTAAAAGTCATAAGTGGAAAGGTTTCTGAAACAACCAAACGCGAAGAAGATATTTTGGGTAAAAAGAAGCTTGCACAAAGATATAGGCTTGCCTGTGAAACTACTGTTATAGGTGCCACAGAAATAGAACTGATAAAATAAAAGTAAATATCGATGGTCAAATAAAATTCTAATCTTAATTAACCTATTTAAAATAAGAGTATTATGAAGTTTCAAAAAATAGGCATAAAAATATGGCAGTTTGCTAAAGTAGAATACTATTTCAAAATTTCAACTTCTTTCACCAAATTTTAAACTTTTTTCAATCAGCTTTCCCGTAAACTTTTTATAATGAATACTGTAACAGTAAAATTATCTCTTATTTGACTAATGGTGCAATCGAATGGTGCAAATTTGCATATATCGGTGATGATGCAGATCCGAAGAACTACAGGGAGTGGCCTACACAACGTGAAATATGGAATGATGCCATCGGATACAGGGCAGATAAATGCGGATATGTAGAAGTATGGGATGGCACTGAAACACCCGTCACAAGTACGGACGACCCTGATATAAACAACTTGAAACAATTGATAAACGATGGTTATGTTTTGGTTTTCGGTACAAACTTAACCGGATGGATGTTTGACAAGGTTAAAGACGATCTGAGTACAACTGCAGATGATGTGTTTGTTAATCAGCATATTGTTTACATGGACGGTGCATCAGCCCTCAGAAACGATGGACATGCAATGACGGTAGTGGGATATAATGATGATCTATGGGTGGATATAAACAAAAATGGAGTTGTTGATGGAGGTGAACTGGGTGGATATAAACAAAAATGGAGTTGTTGATGGAGGTGAAAAGGGTGCCTTGAAAATCGCAAATTCCTGGGGCACCGATGAAGTTAGTGAGATCATAAGGAATGGTCAGGTCGTCTATACCTGGTATAGCAATGACGGCTTCACATGGCTTTCATATGATGCACTTAACAAGGCATCGTCGGTATCCGGAGTACCTGCCCAAACCGAACGTACATATCCATGGAATGAATCAGCTGGTATGAATTCTACAACATATAACAGAGCCTACTGGATCACTCCCAAAATTAACTATTCACCTAAGATGCTTGTAGAGTATACTGTAAATCATGCAAGCCGATACGATTTCAAAGCACGTCTGGGTTTTTCCAGCAAGAACAACAATGAACCTGTGGCAATCTGGGACTGCGGCGGTCCTAATATTTACGGAACAAGTGCCCCAATCAGCTTTGACGGAACTGACACAGCCTGTGACTGTACCTTTGTATTTGACTTCACAGACCTTTATGACAGGTATGACAATGCAGATGGAAACTGGTACGTCACCTTTTTTGAGGAAAACTTCGGAAATCCTGCTTTGGCGAAGGACATAAAAATCACCGATAAACAAAGCGGAAAGGTATATTACCCAAATATGCAGTTTACCAATCCGTTTGACTTTACAAACGTATCCACTGACCCAATAAATATTAAAAAGAATGTTTCAGCAGTTGCCGGAAGTATTCTCAATACTTCTATGAATTCAGACAGGCTTTCACCAACCGTAGCATCGGCAAATAGCAAGATATATGCTATAGGTGGATATACGGGCAATTATGGCAATTATCAATACCTCAATACATCAACCCAACTTGGTTATCTAAAGTAATCTTCCAGCTTTACTTCTACCTTGACCTGCTTCTGGCCAAATTGGATCATATTATATTACTTTTATGTAACTCTACCCATATAGAATCCTGCTAAAAAAATAGTAGTGATTAAAATAAAATGCAATAAAAACCACCCTGTTTTCCCATACTTTAATAATTCCTCATTGATTGGTTTCCTATATTCTTCAGACACAATTAGCCCCCCAACATATTCAAATACCAATAAGAATATCCACCACCATGTATAAGAGTCCCAAGTATCCCAAAAATTACGATACTTGATTGTCTGTGTATGGTTTTGAGCTAATACTTCTAAAAACATGCCTATATGAACTAATGCCCAATAAAATGGAATTTTGTACCCCCATTTACTAGGACTATATCGAACACCAAATACAACATAAAATGGGAATACGGTTAGTATAGCAAAAAAAGGCATTGGTGATAAAGAAGGAAATAGCCTATATGGGAAATCATACAAACCCATTTTAATAAACATATAACATAATAAGTTGCCAACTACAGCAGTAGCAATATACAAAACCCCATATTGCTTCCAATTTTTTTTTAATATAAAAAATGCTCCTATAGACGATAATACTATTCCTGATACTAAAGCATATGTTTCAGCATTCCAATTAAAGTTCATTCAATAAATACCCTTCCTTTTTAGGATAAAAAACTAAAGACTTTATACTTTAGTAATATCCTGAAAACTATTCTTTTATAATACATAACTCAACTTTCTCACAGTATTTATGGGCTCTTTGCTGCTAACGCAGCATCGCTCACCGCGGTCAAAAAGTAAACTTTTTGACCTTAACTTGTGAGCAACCAGAGCCTCAAAATACTATAAGTGGGAAAGTTGAGTTAATAATTTATGATTGGTCCTTTTGATACAATCATACATTATTCATTTATGTATGTATGATTCATTTGTTTTTTAAATTGGAAATTTTAATGATAACGAGATTCAATTTAAGTATACATCTTCAGGTATCAAATTGGCCTACCGTTTTAAAATCTTATCATGTTAACTCCCAAATAAATTATGGCATATATTATCCAAAAAACATGCTAAATAATTATGCAAGTCACAGCATCGTTAATTCATAAACTCCTCACTACACTTATTATCATTGCAACAACTAATGTAAGTATTAGACCATTGATTATTATTCCAAGTAATGGTAAGATCTTGTATTTGTTTTTCTGAAACATTCCTACTATTCCAAGTATTGTACCAGTCAAGTTTAATAAAACATAGAAAATGCATGCTGACCGAATAGCTAAAACTAAATACTTGTTATCCGGACGTTCCAAATTAAGTATATTAGCAGCAACACCTAAGAAAAAAACAACACAAATGATTAACAAGATAAAGGATATTATCAACGATATGCTACCTATAATAGAATGATTTTTAATTTGTTGTGTATTTTCTTTTTGAATATCTATCATTTTATATTCTAATATATTCATAAATTAATTTTACAACTTATCGAATACAAAGTAAATAACTTTATGGCACTTTTGAACCATTTTAGCAGATTATAGGCCTAATTTCAGACCAACAACTGTAAATACTACCCCTATAAAACAAAGCTTAATGACAAGCAAAAGACCCTCAAATTGCCTAAAATAAAGAAAAGCAATACCCTAACTGAATGGGAATACGAAGAACAGAACCATCTATCGTCTTGATAAAAGTTAACTGCCATCCCGCAGTATCTCTAGTGTGTCAAAAATTGCATCTGAAACTATACCGGTGTATACATGCTCAATAGTTCCTATTTCTACATTAAGTTTTCTCATAGATGAATAAAATTCTTTTAATGTCTCAACGGCTTGGAATTCAGTATTTATAGGCTTTGAAGGGACAGATTTTTAGAAACATCCCATTAACAAACCATGGAATAAATTTATAGAAATATGGTAATCTTCAATCTTTGCAAAGCTAATTCATTTAGCACTAAAATAATTGTTAATTTTTTCATGCAATAAACATTGCGTTATTAAAAAAAATGCACTAAAATTTTAATAAGAAGTAATTTTGAGTAACCTTATTAAAAAACGCTAAAAAGTTTAATAAGGATGTTTGGTATCATGGAGATTGGGGTCTTTATTTAGATGGTTATTTAGGAGGAGATATGTATGCTACTCCATTCTATGCTGTTGAATGGATAAAAGTTAGACTACTCAAACTTCTGTTTCTCCAACAGGTAAATATCGAGCTGAAGCATATGGGACCTATACTGGCGTTACAGCAGGAGGAGCATTCCCATATGAAGGTCTTCGTATTGTGAATTTAGATAACGGAGATATTATTTGGAATTCTACATCACCATTTTATGGCGTAGACTTTTCATGGTCATCAGACAGTCGGTACGTAGGAATGTACTTTGTATCACGAATTGAAGGTAGTAGTGTTGTTTTTGATATTATGGAAAGAAAGTTGATATTATTACCTGATTTAACAGAAGTTTATTCTCATTTCGGCGAAATAGCAAAACCGCGAGAATTTAGACCCGATCCCGATTTTAAATTTATTGGATGGGAGAATCCTGATACTGCAATTGTTGATTTTAAATGGATAACGAATGATAGTGGAGAATTTACTGGTAGATACACCTTCAATGTTCATTTTAAAAAAGTCACGTATAAATAATGAATTAAAAATCAGTATTACAATTTTTGTATACTATTTGACGATTGTAATAATATGGAGTTTTCATTTTAGGCCGCACCCTCCATGGTGCTCTTTCTTTGCGAGGCGTGGTACATCACAGAACAATGAATCTCCATAAAGGGCCAGCAGGAAGAAAGGCTTTGGAGAAGGAACATGCGGGTCATCCTGCCCACACTCGCTTAAGCCAGTTGTCTCTGGACAAACGGCTCGCTTTCGCTGGGTGGACGGGGCCACCGCCTGCGAAGAAAGGCTTTGAGGGTCCAGCTCAAGCATCACCTCTAGGCTTCAGCGGCGTCGGAGATTCTGTCCGTTATGTGAAATGCCCGTATTAATAGACTTTAATACACCAATAAGGTGATAGGAGATGAATTTAGATGAAAGATCATAATTTACTTACAGATAATAAGAACGATTTAAGGCTTGTATTTTTTACAAGTTATGGATTAGCGTTGATTACATTTATAACCCTCGCAGTTGCAATGATTGCTGTTCCAATATCAGGAGCAAATGCTCCTAGTGATGGTGGTATTTTATACCCTTTCCTGGAGACTATAGAGCGGTTTCCACGAGATTATATTTGGCAATATATGGCATTGTTCATGATTTGTATCTATTTGATAAACATGATTTCGATAAAGTCGATTGTAAATAAACAAAAACAAATTTATATACAGGTTGCAAGTACCTTTGCAATAGTTTCATCAGTTATCTTACTTATTAACTATTTTATTCAAGTAAATGTTGTACCTATAAGTTTGTTGAATAAAGAATATGATGGGATTGCATTAATAACTCAATATAATCCACATGGCATTTTTATAGCTATGGAAGAACTCGGATTCATTATGATGGCTGTATCATTTGGATTTTTAATACCAGTATTTAAAGGGAAGTATACAAGCGTTATATCGAAAATAAATTTAATTGCAGTGATAACCGCAGCCATAGGATTTGTTTATATTCACACAAGATACGGTCTAGATAAGATGGATAGATATGAAGTAATCATTATTATGATAACATGGATAACTCTAATTCTAAATGGGATAATAACTGGAAATAAGGTTAGAAAACTATGGGGGAATAACAAGTGATGTGCACTACACATAACAAGTCCATTTTCGTAAAGGGCAAAGCATGCAGAAGGCCCCTGAAGCAGGAGCATGAGGTCATTCTGCCCGCATCGCTTCATCGGGTGCAAGCACCTCCAAGGAGTATTCCACTAGTTACAAATCTATAGCCTAATAAATTCAATTCATTATCTTGGATAGCAACACCCGATAGCGGATATGTTTTAAGCCGCTCAAGCGATGTAAGAATTTGATCTGTTATATTTTTTGCAGACACCGGACCAACCATAATTAAATGATAGTCCGCAATTTCCTCAAGTTCTGCCCATGCAGGGGCTAAAATATCTAATTTATACTCCTGCATTTCTGTATTTCTCCTCTAACCTTTTTTTAGCATCTTCTAGCGAAACTGTGGGTTCTCCAGAAAGCCTTGACTGTTCAGCCATTGCAAGCTTAGCTTTGAGCATTAAAAGTTGCTCTCTCTTTTCAAAAGCTTCAATGCTCATTACCACAATGTCTCCTTCACCATTCTTGGTAATATATATAGGCTCTTCTACCTCATGAGCCAAGGTAGAAATTTTGCCGTAATCATTTCTTAATGATGTTGATGACTTAATTATCATAAACAATAACCTCCAGAATTAATTATTCTGCTATTATTATACCATAATTCTTAATACTATATCAATAAAATATGGTTTTCCAACTAACCAATTACAATATACCAAATACTTTTTATAACACCTGTCCTACCATATTATATTTACCTTTGTCTATTTCCTTGGGTATTATGAGATTCCACTTCTTAACTAATATGCCATTGCCATTTCGAGCTTCTTTATCAAAATACCTTATACCATCTCCAACCTTTATCTCTCTGGCAAGCATCTATTAGTTCATCCTTGATAACAAAATCAGTTTTATATCGTTCAAATATATACCCTGCCTTCTGATATAGGAATTGTATATCGTAAAATCGGTAAGGTGGTTGTTGTATTATTGTTGTACAAACAAAAAATGTTGTAAGCATAGATGCCTACAACACTTGATTTCATCTGGAGCCCTCATCCAGAATCGAACTGGTGACCTCATCCTTACCATGGAATAGTTTTAAACCGCAATGAATCCTTAAAAAGCCCTGTAAATCAGGCGTTATTGCATTTTCATTTTTGAGTTAGTGTAGCAATTTGTAGCAAATATTAATTTTACCGTCATAGAGTATGCCCGCTATGTCCGCTGATGTTTTTATTGGCGGGCTTTTATGTAAAACAGAAGTGTGCAGGAATTTTGTGTTTCAGTGATTTTTATAGGTTGACAAGATTTACATTAAGCCGTTCTATAGTTTCCCATTTTTAAATCTGCCGTTTTATCACCCGGATTAACACCTCCGAAAAATGACTTTGGCTTTCCCCCATATAAGAGCAGGAAAGCCAATAATCAAATAACTTATTTCTCTATTAATGAAAAATGGTTGTCAACACATATCATATCTGTTCAAACATAGTTTGCGTATAACCTTTAATATCATTTGGGTTAATCATATTATACTTCTCTTTGACTGCACTAAAGTAATCTCCAATTTGTTTCTTCAGAATGGTTCTGTCAGATGCTACTGTCTCGGGCAAGTCTCCTCTGGTTGCCAGCCATGGTGCCTCTGAGTGAGTAAACTTTTCAAGCACCTTTCCACTATAACAGCATACGTTTTTAATCACGCTATCCAAAATTGCTTTCTCGGACGATGAAAATACCGCAACATCAAATTCATCATTCCCTTCAATTGGGTCAAATCGATAATCGCGATACCTAAAATATATATCCCGATAGACAGGACCATGCACCCAAGCTTCACACTCCTCAGAAAAGAGAAATGTTTTGTAGAAAGCATAATAAAATCCCTGAATATAATACAATGCTTTCTGCAATGCCAATGGTGTGATATCTTCACATTGACTCATCAAATATTCAATAACCAAATCTATCTTTGTCTTTGTGTTTTGTGTTCTTCCGAGAAGTTCATTTACTGCTCTTTTGCTTTTCTCATAAGATGCAGTAGTTTTCAGATTTCCTTTATTGTTTTCCAACATTTCTGCATAATAAGCTGGATCATCATAAAGCTTTTGTAGAATTTCAGAATACTGCTTTGTTGGCATATCTCCATCGCAATATCGGGAAAATGTTTGTTCTCCCCAGCCAAGTAAAAGTGAAAGTGGTCGCTTCCCAATTGCATATTTTTCTGGTATTGTTAAAATCACCTCAAGCGATACGATATTATTCTTTTCTCGATATGCATTATATAGTGCTTTCAAATT
This sequence comes from Bacillota bacterium, assembly GCA_023398495.1. Taxonomy (GTDB): domain Bacteria; phylum Bacillota; class Clostridia; order Acetivibrionales; family Acetivibrionaceae; genus Acetivibrio. The sequence continues at coordinate 169,225 of JAEWSG010000225.1, read as the reverse complement.
AGAGTCACTTACCTCTGCGACATAAATTTCCGAGCCGCAATCTACACAATGTGCTTCTTTCCCAACATATGAATACTTTTCACCTTTAATAGTGCCTTCCATTTTCTTTTCATTGATAGTGAAAGTAACATCATTTCTACATCCTTCACAGAATACTTTTCTTTCACCCATAACAATGCCTCCTTTCAATTCCCGATTTACCTAAATAGGTAATCTATCGGCTTGTTTAGTTTATGAAAAGATATTACAACTGTACGACTTCCGTTTGACATATCTATAACGTTAAATTTAGTGTAAACATCTACTGTTTCTTCTTCTCCGTCAGCATTAAATAATTGAACCTGCGGCACAAATACATAGAGAACTTCATATTCAAAACCAATTTTCGTATTCTGCAATGTATGACAAAAGTCTTCTGTTCTGAGCTGTAATAATATTGATTTCTGTTTGTCACTTCGAATATTATATTCATTGATAAAGTCTACGTTTTCCTGTCTGTTTTCGTTTAGTGCAATGGTATATTTGTTATTTACCACACAATCTTTAATTTTGTCAAGAATAGCGTCTATCTGCTCTCTTGTGTAGTTCTGGTTATAGGGATTCATTGCATCACCTCTTTATAATACAATGATACTTTATTATATGCGATAAGTCAAGGTTTATGTATCAATTAGTGCATTTTGTATTAAAAATTTTTATAACAAATGCATCCTACCAATCAAGGACGGATGCATCTTGTACTTAGCAAGCATTCCTTCCACCCCCGGGTGGGATATCTGCAAAAAATGTAAAACTAATATCTTCTCCTTCAAACGGATACAAGTCCTGGAATATATATTTGTGTATTTTTAGTAAATGAGTTATACCAAAACGACCGGTGATAGGATTAAGGTAAAATTTCAAAGTCCCATAAGAACAGTTACAATCTTACAATATTTCTAAGTCCATATATTTCTATCCCGCCTTCAAGCGTTTCCCTAAAAAACAGACCTCATTATGAATTAAGTACCGCTTATATCCACTCACTTATTTATCACCTCTGATCATATCAACAAACTTAAAAGCCGCTTCATTAATGTACTTACTCTCAACAATGAAACGAATGTCATAATGAGCATTTCTATCGTATGCCACTTTATAAGTTTTCTTATCAATAACACCCCTCATATCCATATGTGAGTAAATTCGTGCAAGTTCCTGTAAAGTCAACGGAAACTCCTGCCGGGTTACTTCATAATACAGGTCTACAAATGCCTTTCATTTGATGCAAAACCTTCTGCTGCTTATTCAAATTTGCTTGTTTCATATAGAATGACGATGTCATTTAGCATATTGAGCTTAACAATGGTGCTGCTCGTTTTAAATTCGTTCGAAGAAATAACATATATATTATTTTTATCAAAACATCTTCTACTTCATCCCTGCTGTACTTATCTACAAAAAGCATTATCGGAGGTTGCATCCAGTATACGCATCTTAAATACTCTGTCTTTTTCATACTCTATATTCTGCTGGTAATATTAGTATTTTTCAACTCTATCCTTTGATTTAAGCGAATCCAAGAAATATAAAATAACCATAATTTCCTTAACAAACAAAAAATGTTGTAAGCATAGATGCCTACAACCCTTGATTTCATTGGAGCCCTCAACCAGAATCGAACTGGTGACCTCATCCTTACCATGGATGGGTTCAGTTTTTGGTCCAAGTCACATAAGGCTTGATTTTACTATGTTTGAAGATTTGTAATGTCCATGATTTTATAAAAAGCAAACCATTTGTAAACCATTTCACTTTTTAAATGCACAAAGGCTGTGTCCAGCAGCATCGAGTTACGGCAATTCACAAGAGAATTTTATTCCATCCTACTATATTTCACATCAAAGCTATCGCCAGACTTGTTCTCCATTTGTATCGGGTCTCATCTGCTTTACCTTTAATATCTAATCTCAATTTTTCTTCTACCAGCTTAAACTATCCCTACTTCTTGGAGCATATCACAAAGCAGCTTCTGACTTATTTTCTTATCCTCCCTTGCATTCCTAATTCTTTCACCAACTACTCCTGTAGTAAGCATAATCATCACCCCAAACAATATTGTTACCTTTTATTACATTATTCATATTCAAAGTTTCCACTTCCAATATTTTGTAACCAAATGATTCTTACACTAATCTCTGTCTAATCAATAGACTTAAAATAAAAACCGAATGGTTTACCTGTAAGCGAATATGTACTTAGGTACATTTTGTACCCTAGTTATACTTAAAACCATTATGGGCAAACAGCAATAATCCATCCCTCAATACGTAGTAATCCCTACATTTAAAGGTAGTATAAAATGAACGGCTATAGCTGTAAATATTTACACGATTATATCCCAAATAAAAGCAGAAACATTTCTAGTATCAATTCTCATAACGTGATACACATCTCTAAACATTGATTATATAAACCTTTTAAAAAATTTTCAATTTAATCATTGTCCGATTTTTTCGGACACTTCACTTCCTTCAAATATTAGCTTCTTTTTTAGGTCAAATACACCATATAGTCTGGGGTTCAAGTCTTCTATCTTGTTAAAGGCTTTATTCAGGGCTTCACCCATATTTTTAGACACTTTTCTTATATTTTAACACTACTATTTAACATATTTTTTAAAACATAGTCGAAGAATTTGCAAGCATTTGTTTTAGTATCTCCTCCATTACAGTACCTGCAAATACGCTTGCTTTTAACTCTTGATTTTAGTGAAGTAGATATTATCACTTTATGTTATTTACCTTCCATATCGCCATTGGATGATTCTTAATTCTATTAATTATTTGCTCATCATCAAAAAGCAGTCCCGGAACGTATTCCCCCTGCTTAAACTTCTTAATGTATTCGCTGTCCCCCTCAGATAATACCATAACACTACCAATAAATTCTTTAACTACTTGCTTCATAACTTCCAAATCAACCGGTTCCTTTTTCCTCAACATCGGAAAAAGATCCGTACCAATCTTATACTTTGTAAGCTTGTCTATGACTGAGGTATCAAAAGTGATCACTTTGTCCTCTGAGGAAATCAGCTTATAGAAAACAATACACTTCCTTAGTAAAGTAAATTCCTCTTCCTCAACTAGACCATATTTAACTATGTTGTACAAATCATACAGATCTCTTGCAGCTGTCCTGTTTAATAAAGCTGCGATTTTACTTGCAAACAGCTCAAGCTTTGATAAACTATAAATTTTACGTTGTACTGTAAATATATCAGTACCTATATTACGCCTCTCTACTGGCAGGATATGCTGTCTTAAAGAATAGTTTATTTCAACCTTTATTTTATCTGGGTTTCCAGATGTATTGGTATATCCAATTACCCAGGAATCTAAGGAGAAATGATTTTTAGTATTAGGTTTTATTACATACCCTTCAGATTCAAAGTAATTTTTCAACAAAGTGTTAATTGTGTCCCGCTTATCAAGCATCTCTTCTCTTGTTGCATAAGAGGAAAAATCCAAATCAATATCAACTGATAGCCTAGGGAGGTTGAAGATGGTTAAATTAATTGCTGTTCCACCTTTTAAAACAAGCATTTCCTCCAACCTAGGATGAGAATTTATGTAATCGAGAATAATAGTGAGCCTATGAACTTTCTCAAGGATATCCCTTTGAAATGCTGTTTTCTCAGAAAGAGTTGCATAAAACTTTTTATCACAATTATACAAACTCCGTCACCTCCCTGCTAAAATCATTATTTATGTCCTTCGGTATTATGAGATTCCATCTCTTAATCAATACACCATTACCATCCCGAGCATCCTCATCAAAATATCTTATACCTTCCCCTACCTTTTGTAAACAAACATCTATAAGTTCATCCCTGATACCGAAATCAGTTTTATACCGTTCAAATATATATCCTGCCTTCTGATACAAGAATTGTATATCATAAAGTTTTAAATACTCATAGAGCCTGTTATTGTTAAGTGTTAAAACAGAATCTAGGCATTGGAAAAGCTCTTCTGTCCCTCCGACAAGATCTATACTTTTTATGCAGTCTATAACGGTCCTCTCAACATTTGTAACTCGTATCTTTGAGTTCGTTTCTGGAACCATAACTCCATTATCGAAGTGAGCCTTTATGTATTTATAAGCTATATCTTCAAATTCAAAGTTTCTAAAAACTTTGTCAGAAGCAACATACACCTCATAAAATGTCTGATTCGCAAGGCCATGATATTCAAAAGCAGAGTGGTGAGATATGTAAGCTGTCGCATTTATATTACTTCCAACTATGAATCTGTCTACTGTACTATTCTTGTTTTCAAGGTTGCTACAATAGTAAAAGTCTCTCCTTATCTTTTTCAAAAGACCCTTTTCAACATACCGATCTAGTAAACGTTTGGTAGCATTTGTTGTTCCAACAATTTGCTCAGCTTTTTTGAAATTAAAAACCTCTAACTTTAAAAGTTGTTCATAATGTTTCATTTTCATCACCTACTATTAATTTTAGCACACAAGTATATATTTTTATACACCTGTGTTAAAATTTTAATAGCGTCCTTAATTATACTATTGTTATTATAACGCAGGTATATACTTTCGTACACCTACGTTAATAATTTAATAGCATCCAATAAATTTGCGGCAAATACCAAATTGGACGCTTTCCTTTTGAACTACCAGAAAACCTAAAACAAGTTAACTTCTTCTCATAAGGGTATTAAATGAAAAACAACCTTCAGAAAACCCTGAAAGCCGCTTAAATCTGGAGCCCTCAATCGGAATCGAACCGATGACCTCGTTCCTACCATGGATGGAGTCAAATTTTGACCCAAGTCGTAGAAGGCTTGATATTACTATATTTGAAGATTTGTATTGTTCGTGATTTTATTAAAAAGTAAATACATGAGCATGGTTATTTACCCAACACTTTCCCGATACTCTAAAAGCCAAGGGCAAATTTCTTGTCTTAATATTTTCACCATCTTCAGCAAATAAGATTAAGTCTTCGTCAAAGATATAATCATTCACCCAATCAATTATTCCCGAAGCACCATAATAGGGTATATCACCCTTCATATTTTCCCTGTCCTCCGATTTTACAGGCTTCCTTTTGCTATCAAGAACCAAGCATACATCATCTAATTTCTTTACTTCCCAATCATTAGGTATCTCGCCCAACTCAGTCATTTTATATCCATCACGAACACTCATGATTATTCTCCTTTAAGCTTCTTCCTCTTTTTGCCCTCAGTCAAACCTTTATAATTATCTTTAGTAACAACCTTTTTACCAGTCCTGTTTTCCAAATCTTTTCTTGCACTTCCTGCAACAGTACCACCTTCAATCGCAGCTTCTTTATTCTCTACAAATCCTGTAGCATCTCTATTTCTAGCGATTTCAGTGGTGGAAGCTTCTCCTAGCATTGTAAAAATAAGCTCCAAGTCGGTCATATGGTCACGTAAATTCTCAGTTGGTCTATCAAGTTCTTTAAACTTTTTATATTCTGCTGGTGTCATCCCAAACGTAGCTTTGCTTATTTCAGCTGTCAGAATAGCATATTCTCGCTGTTCTTTAACCCCTCGTTTTTTCCACTCATCAGTCAGTTCATCACGAACAGCAATGCCACGCATTCTTTTCTCTATCCACTCATCACTATAACCTTTTAACTTGTAAGTTTCCCTTATTCTCCTTGTTGCAAGCTCAGGGTTTTCAATTTCTTCTAATCTTTCATAACCAACTTTAGCAAGCCATCTTTTAAACGGTTCTGCTTTGGGAGACGGTATAGTTTGAATTATTCTTAACAAGCTTTCCGCATCTGCACAATCAGTCTGATATTTTTTCCCATCACTTGATTGTAATTTCAGTTGTACGATAAAATCGTACAACTCATTGAAACCCTCTTTTTTAAGCCTTCTTTTAATGTCACTCCAATATCTTCTCGCATTCTCCGTATTTGTAAGAATAAAAACAATATCAATTACAGAAAAATACCATCTTTCGTTATGCCAAATCCTTCTTACATTTTTATCTTCAAACAAAACTAAATTACTCATATCCAAGCTCCTTCAAATACCCACTAAACTTTTCCTCTATCACCACATATTCCGCTTCAAGTTCCCTTAATTCGGCAACCTTAGCCCGTACATCAATCTTTACTTCTTCCTCAGAAGTATCTACATACCGCTTTATATTAAGGTTATAATCATTTTCCTTTATCTCTTTCAATTCAACAACTCGGCAAAACTTGTCTATATCAGTGTATCCGTTAAATGCACTCACTATTTTTTCAATATCCTGCTCCCTCAGGGTATTTTGATTCTTACCCTCCTGATAATCATTACTTGCGTCAATAAACAACACTTTACCAACTCGATCATTATCCTTATCTTTATTAATAATCAACACACAGGCAGGAATACCAGTACCAAAGAATAAGTTTTGTGGCAATCCAACTACTGCTTCAATCAAATCACTTTCAAGAATACCTTTTCTTATATTTCCTTCACTACCACCTCTAAATAGAATTCCATGAGGAAGCACCACACCCATTTCACCCCTGCTATTTAAAGAAGCTATCATATGTTGCACAAATGCAAGGTCGCCGTAGCTCTTAGGTGGCACACCAAATTTATCCCTGCCGAATGGGTCACCAGCTTTCCAAACTTCTTCACCCCAATTTTTCAAAGAGAATGGGGGATTTGCCACCACTCTGTCGAAAGTCTTTAAAGCACCTCTTGTTCCTTCACCAGTATTAACAAGGTGTTTGGGGTCAACAAGCGTATCACCACGTTCGATAAATGCACTTTCAATATCATGCAAGAACATATTTATTTTACAGATAGACCAAGTATTCAGGTTCTTTTCCTGACCATACATGGTGAGGTTTTTAGGGTTACAGCCTTTAGTTTGAAGATGTTTAAAGCATTCAAGAAGCATACCCCCAGAACCGCAAGCAGGGTCATAAACCGAATTATTTTCTACAGGGTCAATCAAATCCACAATAAGCCTTACAACTTCTTTAGGTGTGAAGAATTCCCCACCTTTTTTACCTGCATCATCGGCAAACTGGGCTATAAGGTATTCATAAGCATTACCTAAAATATCAGGCTCAACATCGCAGTTGCGTAGTCTTTTTCTATCGAAATGGGCTAGAAGCTTTTCAATGGTAGCATCACTGAATTTATTGGTGTCGGCAAAGTCTATACCGCCAAATACACCATATAGTCTAGGGTTTAAATCTTCTATCTTGTTAAAGGCTTTATTTAGAGCTTCTCCCATATTCTTAGAGACTTTTCTTATATCAGACCAGAAGTAATCCTTAGGGATATTGTATCTATGTTCGTCAGGGTCAAGAGCCTGTTCTTCTCCATATTCTGCTTTAACCTTTTCATATTCTTCTTCCCATACATCACAAAGCCTCTTGTAGAATAACAAGGCAAAAATGTATGTCTTAAAGTCGCTGGAATCAATACTTCCACGCAATATATTGGCACTTTCCCATAAGAAAGATTTTAATTCTTCAAGTGTTATCTTTTCGCTAGCCATTTAATGCCCGCCCTTCATTGTCGTATTTTACCACTATTATTCTAGCATATTTTTAAAACATAGTCGAAAAATTTGCAAGAAAAAGGGGTAATTACATAACTTCTCACTAATATCCTTCGGATTCAAAGTAATTTTTCAGCAAAGTGTTAATTGTATCTCGCTTAGTAAGCATCTCTTCTCTTGTTACATCAGAGGAAAAATCCAGGTCAATATCAACTGATAACCTGGGGAGGTTGAATATGGTTAAATTAGTGGCTGTCCCACCCTTTAATACAAGCATTTCCTCCAACCCCGGATAGTAAAATGCTTCAACATAAGCAATGCTACCTTACCAGTCCATTTCTTAAAAACAGTATTAAACTCAGGAAAGTATATTGCCAACCATCTTTTAACTCTGTTTTGTATGCTAATCAACTGCACAACATTTTATCGGCGTAGTTCCAAAAGATTTCCTAGTTCTCGGTATATACCTTCCTGCATGTACGGAATCAGATATCTTCCGTCTTTGACCAGCATTGCAATTGTTTTTGGTTTTTTACGATCATGTTTACTTGGTGTGTTATCATCTAGCTCTTTAGAACGCTTTGCCATACCAAATTCTACGCACATGTTCTGTAAATGACATCCAAAACCATACCAACAATGACCAGTAGGTTCCATTCCAACAAATGCTTTTGTCTTGTTGTTTTTCTTCATAAACTCTGTAGCCCAGCTGTCAAAAGCATTGAAGCCTTCTCTGTTGTTTTCAAACCCGAATGCTTTTTAGAAAATTCAAGGGCTCTAAAATCGAAAGCTCTAGCGTAATGAATCTTGCTACCGATATCTACTCCTACTTATGTTTGATTTATACATTATCGGGCTTGATTTAGCACATTCATATTGTACGTCAGGGAAGCTATTTCTCAAAGATCATACTTCTTATTTACACGAATGCTCCTAAAACCAAAGATAAATAAGTATCAGTTACTAAAATTACATTTAAAAACTCTTACAGCATCACTAATATCCCTCTCAAATAAATGTTTAGAAAATTCTGAAAGTTCATTCTTATTGATTTCATATGGTTTAGCGGGTTGAATTTCCAATAAACCATTCTTAATTTCAAAATATACAGGAAAACATACTGCTGTTCCATCTTGTCTACAAATCCATGCGTGTGCACCCATTTCATATTCATAAAAGTCAGCAATATATACCTCAAGATTTGTCCATTTATCAGGTTGTGCATCCTCATTGTAGTAGCTCTCACAAGCAGATTTTACAGTAAACTCTAGTTTTGAAATCATTTCATCTTTTCGAGTGGACGCACCATAATTTGGCTTTCTAGGTGATTGAATAGTATATGTATATTTTTCAACTACTTGATAATTTTCACCTTCAGGCCACATAGTATCTCCTTCTCTTACTTGACCATTGCAATATACAAATCCATTTTCATTTTTAATAGTTAGTAAATGCCCAATACTTGTGTGTCCATACACAGACTCTAAAGTATCAGTATTGTATACACGAATTTCTATATCAATGGACTTGTTCATAAAATTATCAAAATTTTCCGGCGAATAATTATCCTCTATTTTTGATGGATATAACCATATTCGGTAATTTATATACTCTGATAATGCATTTTTAATTTTCTCAACATCAAATGCATTAGGGAGTTTTGGGTTCTGGTTCTGAGATAAGTTTTCTTCAAACTTTCCTGTTGCTTGATTTGACAACCCTCTATCATATTTAGTGCATGAAGATAAAATCATTGTAATAAATACGGATGCAACAACCAAAAATACAAATGATAATAATACTTTTTTCTTCAACTCGCTACACTTCCTCTCTCATACCCCTTAGGTTTTTATTTATTATATTTATACTAAAATAATTATTTCCTATCTACTTGACAGGAAGCGGTTCAGTATAATCAGACGGGTCATTTTTTAGAACTACGCTATTTTATTCTGCTCGTCTTTCGTGGACAGATCTACTGCAGCTTTTAAATAAACTTAAATTCCAAAACTTTCAATTTTAGGCGTTTCTAATTCATTGCTAAATGTTATACTAAAATGAACAACTCGTGATAAGCTACTAGTATTAAATAGAATATTTACATATACTTTCTTATTATTATTGCTATCTTCCGAAATAATAGGAGAAGTTATGCTTTCAAAACCAGTAATTTTAGCACCAACCAAGTCTTTATACATACTTTGAATCTCTTTGTTCTCATATGTTTTTGTGATTTCGCTATAAAGTTCTTCTGTACATAATCCCTGTAATACTTGTGAATCTTCTTTTATTAATGCAAATAAGAACCTTAAAGAAGTATCTTGAAATATCTTAACAGTTTTTTCATTAATTAACGGATCAGTGCTAGTATAAGCCAATATTTTATACCCATTGTAGCTTATATAGGTGGTTGGTATTTCCGGTGACATTGTCAGTATTTCATCTAAAGAACCTATTAAAATTTTAACCGTATTCTTTTCATCGTCACCTATATCACTTGATTTCAATAATTCTTTCATTTCCTCTATAACATTTTTAGAACTTGAACTGCAATAATAAGAAACAAATTCAGATGCAGCTTTTATTTCTTGAGGGCTTAATTTACTCAATATTTTTACAAATTGAAATTTGTCCCTTATGAAAAGTTTTCCTATTATGGATGAATATAATTCAGAATATGCTCCATCCAGATTTTTATTAGCCCTCAAAAGGAACGGAATATCATTATTTTCTACAAAATTGATATTGATGTATATAAAATTTAGTAAGTCAATAGATTTTCCATTACTAACCTTTTCGTAAATTTTCCAATCTATAGGTTGAATATTTTCAAGAATTTCTTTTAATTTCAATTTTGTGTCGCCTTCTTCTAAAAGTTTTTTGAATATTTTTTCTTCAGTAACACTTTTAGATACTATAGTACTGTCATTGCCTAAACTATTATTGCTGGTTGTAGGCGAGTTATTATGTTCTTCCGCATTATTTGCTATCTTTTCACCTTTGAGTTTCTCATCATTTAAATTAATATACCAATTCTGTAGAGTGAATGCTATGAAAACTAAAACAATCGCTGTAGCAATTGAGCTTTTAATGATATTTTTGTTGTTAAACAGTAATTTATCCAAGAAAAACAACCACTTTTTGCCTCTACGATATTTATCCTTATCCAGTGATTCCTCAATTAAACATAAAACATTACCTTTATATGCAACATCAGCATTAACATACTTTTTAGTTAAATTAAGAGATCTATACACTGTACTGCATATCTTACATGTGTCCACATGTGCTGCTATTTCGGCATTTTTTTCTTTTGATAGATTGCCTTCAAAGTACTTAGTTATTTCTTCGAAATCATATTTACAAATCATTTCTATACACCTCTCTTTATATTTTTTAAAAATCCATAACTGATGGTTTGCCTTGCCCTAAACACCATCATTCGTGCATTATCTGGGGACATCCCTAGTATTCTTGCTATTTCACTGTATGAAAAGCCCTGAATATGTTTAAGTATAAGTGCTGCCCTTTGTTCCTCTTTCAACTGATTAATTAGCTTTACAACCTCATCATAAAGTTCTTTAGTTTCGTAAGCATCTTCTATAGGCGAGAATGAATCTACTATATAATCAAATGTATAGTCATAATATTCAGTGATTCTTCTCTTTTTCTTCTTATAAAAGTCCTTAAAAGAATTGACGGCTATGCTATACATCCAACTACAGAACTGCCACTTGCTATCATATCTGTATAGATAATTATAAACTCTTATAAAAACTTCTTGCAGAATTTCCTCAGAGTCTTCTCTAGATGAGGTCAAACGGAGTAAAAAGTTAAATAATCGATTTTCATACTTAGATACTAGTATTGAAAACGAATCAATATTGCCGTTAAGTATATTTGTTACCAATATATTGTCATTATCCAATTAACTATACCTCCAAATACCTTCATTATACAATTGACTATAATTTAGTAAGTCTTTGTTTTATCTATTAATTAATACATATGAAAATTAAAAAATGTAACAACTTATTATAATTTTTTTTCATATTTTTTTATATATAACTCAAACTTCGCACATAAAAAAATTGTCTAGGCCACCAATAACTGTAAATTTTACATCAATTGAGATAACACAAAAGGGCAAACAAAAACCCTCGAAACACTGACTAATCAACGTCTCAAGGGTCTTATCACTGGAGCCCTCAATCGGAATCGAACCGATGACCTCATCCTTACCATGGATGCGCTCTGCCGACTGAGCTATGAGGGCATGTATTAAATTTCGTGGAGCGGGTGATGGGAATCGAACCCACGCAGTCAGCTTGGGAAGCTGATATTCTACCATTGAATTACACCCGCCTACAATTTCGAAGCAAAAAGAATTATACCACTAAAACCGAAAATAGTCCAGTGGTAATTCTTTGATTTATTCAAATTATTGCTTAGTTTCTTCCAGATATTTCTCCAATTTGCGTTTTACTCGTTGCAACGCATTGTCAATAGATTTTACATGCCTGTCCAGATCAACAGCTATTTCCTGATAGGATTTGCCTTCAAGATACAGACCCAAAACCTCACATTCAAGTCCACTAAGGATTTCACCCATCTTTTCTTCAATACCGGAAAATTCTTCCCTGTTAATTACCATTTCCTCCGGATCGTTTATAGTATCTTCACTAATAATATCCATAAGTGTACGATCCGATTCATCATCAAAAATTGGCTTGTTTAATGAAATATAGGAATTTAAAGGTATGTGTTTCTGCCTTGTAGCTGTCTTTATAGCAGTTATAATCTGCCTTGTTATACATAGTTCAGCAAAAGCACGGAAAGAAGAAAGCTTGTCCTCTCTGAAATCTCTTATAGCCTTATAAAGTCCGATCATTCCTTCCTGTATAATGTCTTCTCTATCTGCTCCAATAAGGAAGTAAGTTCTCGCCTTTGCACGTACAAAACCTTTGTACTTGTTGATCAGGTACTCGAGGGCCTTGTAATCGCCGGTTCTTGTTTCATCTATTATCTCTTCATCAAGCATTGTATTAAAAGACCTAACTACCTCAACCTGCGCATTTGACTTCAAAATAATGCCCCCTCTTGTCATAATTTAATTACAAATATAGAGAAGAAACGCTATAAGAATAGAGGATAAAATTTACCATACCTTAGTGTCAAAGGTATCGTAAATCAACAAATAAGGCACAACTATGAACATTATATTTTATAGATATAGCCATGTCAAGTAATTTTTTATAAACCCATTACTTTACAAGCCGCATCTCTTCATGTTTTCACCAATTTGACCAAAATTGGTCACTGTAGTATTGGCGTAATTACTTTTGCTCTCTGTCAAGCTTATCCCTTAGATTCCTTTATGTTTCTTCAATCACCCTTCATAAATATATCTTTCTATATAAATATCGGCAGATTGAGTTTCTTTCGTACCCCTAATTTAAAAAATATTAAATTTTTCTTCTTTTTAATCAACATTCCTGCCTCATTTTTCTTACTTGTCCCGTTGCTTTAATATTTCATACATTACTATTGCTCCTGCTACAGCTGCGTTGAGTGATGAAATCTGGCCTTTCATAGGCAGATTTACAACAAAATCGCATTTTTCGCCGACAAGCTTTCCCATTCCCTCACCTTCGCTTCCTATAACAAGGGCTATGGGTCCTTTCAAATCAATATCATAAAAGGATTTTTCACCCGACTGATCGGTTCCGACTATCCAAATATTCTGTTCCTTCAGATATTCAATGGTTTGAGCCATGTTGGTTACCCTGGCAACCGGCACATATTCAATTGCACCGGCCGATGCTTTTGATACTGCTGCTGTAAGACCTATTGCCCTTCTTTTCGGTATAACAACTCCATGTGCACCAACGGCATTTGCAGTTCTGAGAATTGAGCCGAGATTATGTGGATCGGTAATTCCATCGAGCAATATTATAAATGGTGCTTCTCCCTTTGCTTGAGCAATTTGCAAAATATCATCAACTTCAACATAATCCTTTACGGCAACAAAGGCAATTACTCCTTGGTGTGAATGAGTAGTAGAGATTTTATCCAAACTTACTCTGTCGGTTTCCTGTACGATAATTCCCTTTTCTCTAGCCAGAGCAATTATCTGTTTTATCGAACCCTCTCTGTCACCTTTTGACACGAGTATTTTATTTATGGTTCTATCTGATTTGATAGCTTCAAGCACTGAGTTCCTGCCCTCAAGCTTATCAAGCCCTTCATCTACATTATCAAACTCTGCATTATCCATTCTTTCGGGCCGTTCAAATCTTGTGGTGTTTCTCCCGTATCTCCCACTCTGTCCTCCGGGTTTTTGGCTTTCCTTTTCTGGTCTCTCATTGTGACCTCCAGGCTTTCCACTTTCCTTTGTCGGTCTGACATTATGCCCTCCAGGCTTTCCACTTTCCTTTGCCGGTCTGTCATTATACCCTCCAGGCCTTCCGCCTGTCCGTACATTGTTTCTTCCAGACTTTTGATTGGCTCCGTAAGGTCTTTCGTTGTTTTTCCCGGACTTTTTAATATCAGATTTTCTTTTGTTTTCTGCCATTATATTCAACTCTTTCTTTTATAGTATTACAGCATCTCGTAATCATAACTGCCATATAATAAAAATCAGTTCTCTAAAATAGCCATGTTCAGAACTTCCATCAAACGTTCATTCCTTTTCTTCAAATACAAATACCCTATCAACGACTCAAAACCAGTAGCATATTTGTATTCTGTCACATCAGCATTTTTAGGAATTGTACCCGATTTTGCATTCCTGCCTCTTCTCACAATATCAAGCTCATCCGGATTTAGCTTCTCCATTATCCTATGTATAATTTCAGACTGTGCTTTTGCTTTTACAAAATTAATCGAACGCTGATGGAGTTTATGAACAGGAACGTTGCCTTCACTTATTAATAGCGTGCGTATAAAAACCTCGTATACTGCATCACCTATATATGCCAGCACTAAAGGAGCTATATTGTTTACTTCATTTTCACTAAAATTATATTGTTCTACAATCTTGCCATATATATCATTCATATAATATTCCTTGAACCAAAATTTTTATAAGTTCCATTTTATTACAGACAACAAGAGCTATGGGCAATGTTACTGCAATTAAACCGACATTTTGTATTATATACTACCGATTTTAACAAGTAAATATTATTATAGCCCTTTAACACTGTTAACCCACTAATGAGTAATTTTTTTATACCCTTTTCCATTTAACTCCCTGAGGTGTATCTTCAAGCACTATGCCCATCTCTTTGAGCTTATCCCTTATCTCATCAGAGAGTTTCCAGTTCTTATCCTTTCTTGCCTGCTGTCTCTGGTTTATTAGCTCCTCTATCTCACTATCAAGATTATTTTCTTTCTGTTTTTGCCCTATTCCCAAGACTCCTCCCAGCTCTTTTATCAATGAATGAGAGAATTCAATTATCTCCTTTGAAGAGTTCGAGCTTGCAGTAATATTGGAGTTTACTTCCTTTACCATATCAAATATTGCTGCAATGGCGTCTGCAGTATTGAGGTCGTCATCCATTCCTTCAATAAACTTGCCTTTTATATCTAAAAGCCTGCTCTGTAATACCTTCTCTTCATCTGTTATTACTTTTAACTGAGCATGTTCACCAAGGTACAACAGATTATCAAGGCAGTTATATATCCTCCCGAGAGCATTTTGTGCCTGCTCCAGAAGATCTGCACTGAAGTTTATAGGGCTTCTGTAATGAGCTGAAAGCATAAAGAACCTGATTATCTCATAATCAAACTTTTCTGCAATATCCCTTACGGTAAAAAAGTTCCCAGCGGATTTTGACATTTTTTCATTGTTTACATTAATAAATCCATTGTGCATCCAATACCTTGCAAAGGGCTTACCATTGGCAGCTTCGCTTTGTGCTATCTCATTTTCGTGGTGCGGAAACACAAGATCCTGTCCTCCACTATGAATGTCTATTGTTTCTCCAAGGTATTTATTAGCCATAGCAGAGCACTCTATATGCCATCCAGGTCTTCCCTTGCCCCATGGGCTATCCCATGCCGGTTCACCGGGTTTTTGTGCCTTCCATACAGCAAAATCCATGGGTTCCTGCTTCCTATCATCTACATCTATTCTTGAACCAAGGTCAAGGTCATCTAAAGACTGGTGTGAAAGTTTGCCATACTCCATAAACTTCTTAGTACTGAAGTATACATCACCCTTCACGTTAT
This sequence comes from Bacillota bacterium, assembly GCA_023398495.1. Taxonomy (GTDB): domain Bacteria; phylum Bacillota; class Clostridia; order Acetivibrionales; family Acetivibrionaceae; genus Acetivibrio. The sequence continues at coordinate 153,445 of JAEWSG010000225.1, read as the reverse complement.
ATGCAAACCCATTATCCTCAAGCTTTTTTATCAGATCGATAATGGCATCAATGTTTTCTGTTGCCTTTGGATGGACTGTGGCTTTGTCAATTCCAAGACCTTTCGCATCAATAAAATATTCGTTTATAAATCTTTCTGCAAGTTCTTTAACGGTAATACCTTCCTCATTAGCTCTCTTAATCATTTTGTCGTCAATGTCGGTAAAATTCTGAACAAAATTTACTTTATACCCCCTGTACTCAAGGTATCTCCTTACCGTGTCGAATATAATAAACGGCCTGGCATTTCCAATGTGGAAATAGTTGTATACAGTAGGTCCGCAGGAATACATCCTGACCTCATTCTCATTAATAGGAATAAATTCTTCCTTTTTTCTTGTCAATGTGTTATAAATTTTCATTACTATCGCCTTCCTTAAAATTTTTTTTGCACTCCTGCTCGAAAATATTCCGAGGCATTAGTTTCACTCTATCGTCAAGTTTTATATCATGTTCTTTTGAAACAAGGTTTTCCAGATTATCAATTCTGTATAGTATCTTGCATAACTCCTGTGCAACAGGGTCGGGAATATGTACCTGATCGAGTTCAATAGACGGGCTGAGCTTCCTCTCTCCCCTTCTTACCGCTCTTCCGGGAACTCCAACCACTGTCGTATTAGGTTCCACCTCATTTAAAACCACTGCATTTGCACCAATTCTTGAATTATCTCCAACCTTGAAGGGACCAAGTATCTTTGCACCTGCACTTATTAAAACATTATTACCTACCGTAGGATGCCTCTTACCTGTATCCTTCCCTGTACCACCAAGTGTAACATTGTGATATATTGTACAGTTATCGCCTATTTCAGCAGTCTCTCCAATGACAATCCCCATACCATGGTCTATAAAAAGACCTCTTCCAATTACTGCACCCGGGTGAATTTCAACTCCAGTAAGAAACCGAGCAATCTGGGAAATCATTCGGGCAACAAAAAATATTCTGTGTTTATAAAACCAATGGGACAAACGATAAAAACAAACTGCGTGAAATCCAGGATACAGCAAAACTACTTCCAATGAACTTTTTGCTGCCGGATCTCTTTGTGCTATAAATCTTGCGTCTTCCAGCATCTGTTTAAACATTTTCAACACCCCTGTCCAAATAAGATTATGATTATATTTCCCCTCATGTGCTTATTTCTATAAGTCTATACCTAAGTATATACTATTCTTCTCAAACAAATAAAACCTCGCCTTAAAAAATATAGAGGCGAGGATTAACACGCGGTTCCACTCTAATTGGAAAAACCATCTTGTGCTGCATAACGGAGCGTCTCCGGGAAAGTCTACGGCGTCTTATACAACGTTTTCAAATTTCCGATTCATAAGTGCACTTCATCTGCCCATTGCCCTAGAGCTGTTTTCAGCCATCGACATCTCCTCTCTTTAAGGGTAGCCAGATTACTCTACTCAATCATCATCGTTAAAGATATTTTTACCATTTTACCAAATTTAGTTCACAAAGTAAATATAATAAGTTCTAATCGTTTCTAATCTTATTCCTTAAAACGCTATTTCATATATTTTATATGTAATTTTATACATTTTATACTTGTTAAGGAACGAATCAAGTATTACAATTGAATAAAAAACTAATAATTATAAATAATATTAGTGATTAAGTTTTTTATGATGTAAATGCTAACGAAAGGATGTGATATAATGGCTAATCATTATAATGCAAGAGCAGAAGGTTTTAATATAACGCATTTTGTAATAAGGCTTGTAGTAGGTGCTATCGTTTTAGGTATTACCGCTGCACTCACTCCAGGTTTTACAATTAACGGAATCTGGCCGTTGCTTTTTGCCTCAATAGCACTTGCTGCTCTCGATTATTTTGCATTAAAACTTCTTGGTGTAAATGCCACACCATTTGGAAGGGGAATCTCCGGATTTATACTTGCAGCAGTAATAATATATGTAACCAAGTTCTTCATTGCCGGATATGATGTTTCTATTGTAGGTGCTATAATTGGTGCATTAATTTATGGAATTATTGACGCAATAATACCTGGAAGAGCAATGTAATATATAGAAATAAATAAAATATGAAGGCTTCGGATAATTCCGGAGCCTTCATATTTTATATTTAATACCCAAAATGCCGTTTCCCCTATATTTCGACACCTAGCCCAGGCTAGGTGGGTGTCCTGCTGAGAACCTCTGCCTTCCCCTGCCGTTGCACACACCTTTTGGTATGTGTCGGAATTAGCTTGGGGCCTGACATCTTGATTTCAAACTCCGAACTCCCTTACGTCTAATGTAGGTTCAAAATTATAGGCTATTTCGAACACCTCAGGCTAACATTAACTCGTTTCGTTCAAAATTATTATAACATTATACAAGCTCATAAAACAAACAATACAATATACTTTTAAAGTCGTTAAATCACGTATATTTTTATCAAACTCTATTATTCTCAAAAAATCTAATTTTCTTTTTGGCTTAGAATTTTAACCCTTTAAATTCAAGCATTTCAAGATTTATTAACTTTTTTACCCAAGGGAATATTTTCTATGTATTACTATATATATCAACTATCTAGTCCCTATCCTGTTTTCTCGAGCAAAATAAAAAAGGTATTGCTGTGCAAAACCTGCAAAATTTCCGAAATATCCGGCTGCAAATTTCTGTATTTCGTTAAGGCTTGTTTCTCTCTTAAAATATAGTTCTTCCATCACTCTCTTAACCCATACATCTGTTGGAAATACATCATATTTTGTACCACTGTAAAGCAGCACGCAGTCAGCAACTTTTGGCCCTACACCGGGAAATTTCATTAATTCTTCTCTTGCCCTATCCGTATCCATAAGGTGTATTTTACCCAAATTGATCTCTCCTTTTTCAAGCATGTTTGAAGAATTCAGGATATATTTACACCTGAAGCCTCCCTTACAAACCTCAAGTTCTTCAAGAGATGATTGTATTAGCTTTTCCACACCCGGAAAGGAATAGTAGTACTTGCCGTCCATTTCCAGTTTACCACCATATATCTTTGATATTACTCCTACAGTCTTCATAATCCTGGGTATTCTGTTATTAGCAGAAATAATAAATGATATCAGCGTTTCCCATATATCCTGTTTCAACAAACGAATTCCCCATCCGAAGGCCACAGCTTCCTTCATTGTATCATCCTTCATCACAGCTTCCTTTACTTTGCCATAGTCCCGACCAAGATCAAAATAATCAAACCAGATATTCTTAAAATCATCGAGGTCAGTGTTCTTGAGAATCAGCACACCATCTTCAACTTTTACATTCAACACTCTGCCCCTTGCAACACCTGTATAGCTTCCGTCATCCTGACTGACCCATCGAAAACACTGCCCGCACTCAAAAGTATGCACAGGATTAAAATCCTTAATATTACTAACAATAACAGTTTTTCCATCCTGACTTACATTGTATCCCTTGTAGTCCATATAATCACCAATCTTTTTTCATAATGTATTTGCAACTCTGAAACTAAATTTAATGGTTGCTATTTATCTTTAGTGTTGTTTGTCCCTATATATAATACCCTATTTTTCTGGTATAATCTTAATAAGTAAAAAAATCGATGCTTACCTATAAAATAATTCGAAAGGAAACACCATTTTATGAAGGAGAAGATTTATACTATACCGGTAACCGATGCTTTCAAAACCGAATGCGAGTGTCCTTTGTGCATACTTGAAAAGAAACTTGAAGACGAAAATATAGATTATGTTTTAGGTCCCTTCCTTATGGAACCGGACGGAAGAATGATAACCAATGAAAAAGGTTTTTGCAAAACCCATTTTGAGATGCTTTACAATACACAGGCAAACCGACTTGGCCTAGGTCTTATTGTAGACACTCACATGTGCGAGCAAAACTTAAGTCTAAAAAAAATGTACACCGCTAAGGCTGATCAACTAAAAAAAGATTCTGAAGTATCCATGATAAAAAATCTTTCCAATAAGATGTCTTCCAAACAAACTGAAACCGAAAAGCTTGTAAATGACCTGATTAACAAACTTTCGGAACTCGAAAACTCCTGCACCATTTGCAGCAGATTGGAGCAAACAATGGACAGGTATATCGATGTTATATTCTACTTGTTCTTTAAGGAACAAGAATTCAAGTCCATGTTCAATAATCAGAAGGGCTTTTGCTTAAAGCATCTAAAGCAGTTGCTCTCAAGTACAAAAAAGTATCTTTCTCCAAAGGATACAGCCGTATTTGTGGATAACCTTATGAATATACAAATAAACAACATGGAACGGATACAGCAGGAAGTAAACTGGTTCACAAAGAAATTTGATTACCGCTATAATGATGAGCCTTGGGGAAATTCAAAGGATGCACTTATAAGGAGTATTCAAAAGATTGCAGGGCACTGTAATTTAAAGTAAATTCCTCACATTATAAAACACCCTTCCGGTTTATAGGATAGGGTGTTTAAAATCATATTAAAGTTGTTAATGCCGACTTTCTGCTAACTTTAAAACGCACTCACAGTCTTCTTATAATCCACTATAAGACTCTTTGCCGTAATATCCAACCTTTTAATATTAAGTGCAGTCAGCTTTTCAACCTCTTCAGCCACTTTAGCCTGCACATCTTTGAGCAACGGTCTGATTAAACATCCATAGACTAAAACCAGATCCATTTCAATATATATGCCGTCAACATGGTTTTCCGCCCTGAAACGTGAAATTTTATTGACCCCTTCAATTTTTGATGTAACGTGTTCTACTATCTGATATATAGTATAGTCCGAAATAGTATAGCTTCCCATATAACTAAAAGTAGGCCTTACTACAGATTTCTCCCCAATGAGCTGAAAGCTCCCCTTGCCTTTCCTTCTGAAAACCTGCAAAGGGTCAAGGAAATAACCTGAAAAGTCCTTTTTTATCTCAAAAGTCGGAACGGGTATAACATGTTTGCCCTGTTCCCTTCTTGTTGAAAGCGCCTGTTTTATTTCAAAATCAGTCGCCACCTCATGTATATGTATTTTTTCGCTTATCTCCGGAAGTTCAAGACGCTTTGCTATAGCTTCAACCATACCGTCCGATGTTCCAAGAATGAGTACAGAATCAATGCTGTAATTCTTAAAGGCACGTTTCATTTCATTAGCGTGTACATCGTCTGTAAATAAAGCTCTCTTAATTGAAGCAATCTTCGTTTTCTCTTTCTTTGCCGAAGTCCCTGCAATTATCTGAGCGCCCCTTATCAAAATACCATCATCTATAATAGCTTCTATTTCTCGTTCACGTGCTACCCAAACAGATCTGTGGCTTTTACCCGTACCACTTGGTCCAATGAATGCTACTACTCTCAAGGATATACCTCCAGTATACTCCGAATATATTTCCCTCTATCTATTTATATTTAAAAACCTTTGACAACATTAACAAATAATTAAAACAGATGCTTTAATCTTATATTAAATGTCCTTGTAAAATCATTTTCACCATTTTTTATTAACACTTAAGCGAATTCTACCACAAATATATGTGTCAATTCAAATATGTAAGAAGGATTAAGCTTTTCTCTCATTGAGCTAGAACAAGCTAAAGTTGCATAAAAAGGGAAAAAGAGAGTTAAACTCTCTTTTTATTTCCCTGGATATTCATCTTTAGTTTTTTAATTTTTCATTAGCTTTTTTCATTTTTATCTTCCGTGGAAGATTAAAAAAACAACAATATATATAATAACTGAAGGTTTGAGCAATATTAATTACTTTTCTATATTATGTACCATTTGAATTATTAATATACATTATATTGTGTTACACAATTTATTTTATCATTTGAATTCCTATTGTCAATATATATTGTGAAAAAATTATGTAGGAAATTAGTACTATTTGTTTTTAAAAGTAGAATTATGAGACAAAAAAGTGAGATAGCTGCTTTTTGCAAGCACTAATCCCACTCCAAAGGCAAAAACTCAAGAATAACACCTAACTCTTATTCTCACTTCTGGCCACTTTAACAAGACATAGTTCACAATCAGGGCATATAATCGACTTACCCCAGAAAACGTTTTTAATAGTCTCCAAAAGTTCCTTGTTCCTGAAGCTTTTAGCACTATGAATAACTACTTTTTTTGGTGCCATAGTTATAAGCGAGCTGACCAACAAATCATCATAATTGATTTCACCTTCAGGTATATCGTTCATAAATTCCTGAATACATTCATTAGTTATTTCCCTCTTATTTTCATCCAGCAAGATATATTTGCTGTCATAGCCTACCAATACGTGAATTACATTAAACTTAGGTTCCTGTATATCAACAAAGTATCTTAGGAGGCGGATAAATTCTTTATATTCTCTCTCTGTAAGAAAATCGTCTACAGCCTTGTCAACAATCTCTTCCAGGTCTTTCATATAATCTTTCAGTCTGAAGTTCACAAAACCGTCCAGTATTACTTTTTCTGAGCTCTCAAAATATTCTATCAGCTTTCTGATGATTATATTCCTTCTCCTTATCTGATACAAACTGCTTAAAAAGTTTTTATCATCATTTTTTATAATCAAAAGAGCCAATCTCAATATTTCTTTCTTTTCTATTGTATTAAAATAGCAGTAATTGCTATTAATTATTCTGAGAATAAGTTTTTCTTCATACTGTTCAATTATATAGTCTGCAAGACCGTTTGATACACTAAGTACCAATTCATCATATTCGGGTGTGTACTTTTCTATCTGGTTAATTGTGCAAATTACAGAAGTTGAGCCATCTAAGTCAACACTGTCGGATACAAAACAATCTATGCCTGATTTGTTCAGCTTTCCTATTTCGTTAGATATATAACCTTTTACACTTTCTGCACAATCATTAACCCCAATACAAAGACACTGCATCAACTTCACATCCCTTCAAACGTAGTATATGTCTTAGTAATTTGTTGTATGCAGTAAGCGATATATGCAATTATTACCATATGGCACTCGTCTACAATTTTTTTTAACATACATACCTATTGTTCTATAAGAATACCTGAAATATTACTTAAGATTTTTCACGTAACCTATTTGAATTAAATAAGGCCTGAAGTGAAATTATAGCCGAAGTTATATTTTAATATTCCTACATTATAAATTTTCATAGTATATTATATGCAAATCAATATAGTAAGTTACAAGTGCACATCATCTTAGTTGATTGTAAATAAGGTACAGTTAAAAATAAAGTTCCCACTCTCTATAACAAAAAAATTCGATTTAACTCCTGTTTGTTCCACTTTTGCTTAGCTAATCGGAGCTTTCAACAATCGGAAGCAAAGAACCTATGTCGACAACCTGCTCATTTGATAAAGAAATAATTTCAATACCTTTATTGTTTAGAAAATCCATAATCTCACAAAAAGAGGATAATGCTCTAATATCGCCAGCTATAGCCCACTTTTTCCTGTCAAGCAATCCGGTACTTCCACCTATAAATCCATTGTCAAGTCCTGGAAGCAAAATATTCTTTTCTTCTATAACTAAGACATCAAAACCTTTCTTTTCAGCAATCCTTGCAACACCTCTGTCCATTGTAATAAAAGAGTTTTCATCTACAACAGAAATTGCACATTTCGCATATCCCTGGTTTACATGAATCAATTCAACATCATTTTTGAAAAACCGATCCCGCAAAACCTTATCCGTGTATCTGGTATTGTGAAATGCATACCTCCCGATTCTTGCCACATTATACGAAATATTGCCAGGATACCTGGAAGTAATTTCGCAATCCCCCTTTATCAAGCAAAAGCCATTTTCTTCAAGTTCATGAAGAGTGCTGACATCTGTACCTGGTGCATAAACAATGGTTCTATGTCCAAGGTGTTGAAAAAACATGTCAGGATGAAACGCTACGGATGCATACAAAGATGGATGTGCCTTTGTTTTAATTATATGAATTTTATTATCTAAAAGGCCCTTTTCAAGACTTTTGGCTATTCTACCATCGACAATTGCAAGGTCTACTTTACTTTCAGGTATATTGGGAATATCTACATATTTCATATTAAAACTCCAGTTACAAATATTTTTAACACATTAGCTGTACCTTTACATTAGGTACGACAAAATATAAGTTCCTACTCTGGATAACGAAAAAACTTGATTTAATCATGTTTTCAAAATATGAGGATAGGATGTTATTTTTTCGTTATCCCTTAGTTTACAAGAATATATTATTTATGATGATAATAAACTATAGATATATTATCGTTGAACATAATATAAATATTATCACACTTTTTAATATAAATTCATAATATACAATAGATAAAATTCAATTTTAAGTGAACTATTATCTGGCTACTAGTGCTGATTAACAAAATAAAATTCTAGAATTTATTTTGTTAATCAGCAAAAAACATAGGATGTGCATTTTGCATAATTCATTTCTAGAAATGAATTATGTTCAAAAGCACTAGCTGTTGATTACAAGGGTAGTCGGCAGTTATTCAAATAAAACCGCACCTTTCCAAGAGGTGCGGCTTTTGATTTTTCAGAGCAATTACATAAATATTTAGATGTTTATCGGGAATAATACTATATGGAAGTTTATAAAAATTATCTAAACTCTCTATTAGGAGTGAATTTATGACTACTATCAACTGCTCATCCAACTGCATTCATCAAAAGGATGGTAAGTGCTCTTTAGATAATGTCACTATGAATTCTGCATTAATAACAACAGACTGTATATACTTTGAAGAAAATACTAAAAAAAAGACCAAGGAATAGGAGTTTTTCCTTTCTATATTGTTTCCAAAATGCTATAATGGCCTTATCAATTTATACTATATAAATCGTGAAGGTGATAAATTATGCTTACCGATATAATAAAGCAAAACTCTTCAGATATACTAAACGAAATAGTCTTAATAAGAAGAAAGGTTCATCAATTTCCTGAATTAGGCTTTAAGGAAATTAAAACCTCCTCTCTTATTTCCAGCTACCTAGAAAAACTCGGCTTAAAAGTTACCAAAGGTATTGCAGGCACCGGTGTCATCGGCCTCTTAGAAGGAGCCACCTCCGGTTCGACTGTTGCTATAAGAGCTGATATGGATGCCTTGCCAATTCTCGAAGAAAACGACTTACAATATGCCTCTGCCAACAAAGGCCTCATGCACGCCTGCGGTCATGATGTACATATTTCCATTGCCCTTGGAGCAGCACATATTCTCAGTAAAAACAGAGATAAATTTAAAGGCAATGTAAAATTCATATTTCAGCCTGCAGAAGAGGGACTTGGCGGAGCAGAAATTATGATAAACGAGGGAGTTCTTTCAAATCCTGAAGTGGATGCTATAATTGCACTGCATGTATCTCCGGGTATAAAGTCAGGTCAGATTTCCATAAGCCCCGGCCCTGTAATGGCATCTCCTGTGGAATTTGAGATAGAAATAACAGGTAAGGGCGGTCATGCTGCCCAACCTCAAAACACTATTGATCCAATTGTTATAGGATCAAACATAATAAATCTTTTTCAAACTATAGTATCAAGAAATATCGATCCTCTAAAAAGTGCCGTTTTATCCGTCACAAGCTTTCAAGCAGGAACTACCTTTAACATAATTCCCTCAACAGCTACAATCAAAGGCACTGTAAGATGCTTTGACCCCTTGCTACACCAGGAGATTTCCCGGAAAATGAATGCTATTATTTCTTCTGTAACAGGTGCTATGGGGGCAAATTATACTTTTAACTACAATCCCAGCTATCCTCCGGTTATCAATAGTAAAGAAGTAGTTGATTTGATCGTTGAAGCTTCTTCTAAAGTCATACCAGAAGAAAACATTATACTAAACAATCAAGCCTCCATGCTTGCAGAGGACTTTTCATATTATTTAAACAGCGTACCGGGTGCATTGTTTAACTTAGGTTGTACCCATCCGAACGCAAAACATTTTGAAAACCTTCACAGCAGTAAATTTATTGTTGACGAAAGCTGCATTGCAACAGGTATGGAAATATTCGCCCAAACTGTCTTTGATTATCTTGGCAAATAGATTTAAGGGGCGTTTAGCCCCTCTGTAAAATAATAACGTCATTCAATTCTTCCTATCAATTCCTTTAATTGATCGAGACTGTCATAAGGTACAGTTACACCCTTTTGACTTGGCTTAAACTCATCGCTCTCACCGTCTGACCAAAAAACACGTATATCTATATATTGTTTACCTTTTTTTTCAACCTTTTTGACCTGTATTTCTTCACGATTATTTTTTTCAATTTTTCCAATTAACTCCTCATTGTCCCAAAAACCAGCCATATCAATTCCTCCAATAAATTTGAATTTAATACTCGGAATAATCTTACCAAATTTGTTTCTAATAGTAAATAGCACATAATTTTCTATACATTAATAAAAAAATTATCGGAAATACTACACATATAAAAAATAAGAAAGGAAGTTATAACTATGAATAGAACACCTTTGGATAGACTTGCTCTGGTTCTTGTAGTGATTGGAGCATTGAACTGGCTATTAGTGGGACTTTTCCAATATGATCTGGTAGCAGATTTATTTGGTGGTTCAACAACATTTTTAGCGAGAACAATTTATTCTATAGTAGGCCTTGCAGGCTTATACAGCATAAGTTTACTCTTCAGAGAAGCACCTACTGTAAGAGACAAGGCATAAGCAACATAAAAGGTGTCTATTATTAATAATAATAGACACCTTTAGTTTAAAAATTTAAGATTTTACTGTTAATTTAACGCCATATTAAGTTTAAAATTTACTTCTTTAGCTTTCATGATACTGCACCCATATCCTCCAATATCAGTACATACATTAATATGCTTTAACAGAACCAGTTTGTCCTTTTCAGTAAGCTTCACCTTTTCAGATCTCAATTTCATCTTAATCCCTCCTATATCTTAAGAAAGTTATCTTTTCTTGTTGTTATGGTTATTCTTACCCTTTATTTTGTGAAGTGTAACAAGGAAATTTGGACATCCTTTGACATCAATTTCCCCTCATAAAAAAACGATTACTGCACATTATAATAGTACACTATCACATTGGTAGTGAACAAAAAATTAAAGGAGGCTATAAATATGGCTAACAATAACAGCAAAACTAAATTTGATAAGATGAAATATGAAGTAGCTTCTGAAATCGGTGTTAACTTAAAACAAGGATACAATGGTGACCTTGCATCAAGGGATGCAGGTAGAATCGGCGGAAACATTGTTAAAAAGGTTTTCGAATCCTATACTGGCAATAACTATACAAACAAATAATTGCAGATAGAATAACAGAAAAAAGGGTTGTTTTTTTAACAGCCCTTTTTCCTAAAAATTATGAAAGGTAGATTTTAAAATGAGAGATAATCGTCCAATACATGTAGGATTAAAGGATAAAGTAACCAACAAACTGGTGGCTGTATATCCAAACACCATTGAAGGAACTCATCAGGAAATTGAGAAAAAAGTATTTGACTGGTACTATGCTCAAGGGTGCTCAAACGAAAATGATTTGCCAAAACTTTTTGTAAGTGTCCTGACAGAAGAAGAGCTAAAGAACTTTCAATAAAGTTCTTTAGCTCTTCTCATCTTTTTGCAAAGCTATAGAAAGTAGTATTGCAATCCAAAAGTTATATTCTTTACTTATACCTATTTCTTGTCAAATGGGTCTTCTTCTTCGCCTTGCAAATTTAAGTGAATTTCCTTTTCCTCGTCTGAAAAATACCAGTATAATTTATTATTATTTTCAAACATTTGTAAATTAGAAAATTCTTGTGCATATTTTTCAATCTTACAACCTTTTGTTTCGAAAATATCTACGATACTCTCATAAGTTTTTGGTAAAATTACCTTTTCTATTTCCTCGTTCTCACGAAATATAACTGCATACTGTTTTCCTTCAAAATCTTTAGTAATAGTAATAAAAGGACTTTTAAAATACGGCATTGGAGCAATCTCCGTCATTTTCATCGTCTCCAACTTGTCCTTATACCCTTCCGGAATGTATAATTTGTCAACAACAATATCCTCTGAACAACCGGATATCAAAAGACAAAAACACAAAAGGATTATTAAAGCTTTCAATTTTTTCATACCAATCTCATTCCTTTACGTATGTTATGTTTGATTTTGAATTCTTTCATTTTGTCATACATAAACAAGTCAAATATCGGCTTATATTCCAAATTTAATCGAATGTATCCTATCATAGTTTCTGCCAAATGCTAAATAAACGTTAGTTGGAGTAAAATTAGAATTCCAATTGTCATGAATAATCAAATATTGGTGTCCTGCACTGGAGATTGAATTATTGTAGAAAAATTCAATATTCCCTACTCCTGTAACAGAATGTGCACCATCAGGACAATAATATGTTTGATTCCAGAATGTAATAACAGAAGGACCAACAATATCATTCTTTATTGTACTCCAAGATGGATTATTATGAGCTGACTGCGTTGCCGTTGAATATCCACGATTTTTTGCAACAGTCACCATTCCAGGGCCAATATTTTCTACTAGAGTTGCACTACCTACATTGTTAAAATAAGTACCCATTGCAGTACGTAATGCTAACAATGTATCATCACGAGTGTCGATTAGATATTCTTTGCCTTTTGTGAATTTCCAATAATAAAATACATTATAGGCCGATGTGGGTGAACATCCTGAAGGACCAGTCCACTTGGTACTATAACATTGGTTCAAATCGGCTACTCCACTAACTAGGCCATAAATACGCCCAGTATAACCGCTTTCGAAAGCTAAACTGTCTGTCACCCCATCAGTTGTAGTACCAATTTCTCCACAGGGTATTTTTTTAATCTTCCCCCAAATTACTTTACTATCAGAATTTTTTTGTTTGGCAACTTTTTCCTTCTTTTTGTTATCAACATCACTTATATTAGTTATTCCATCAATAGATACTATATCAGCAGAATTATCATCATAATCAACCTTTAATCCAAAATTTCCAGGACCAATAATGACTACTTTTTTGGACTTTACTTTTTTATCTTTGTTTTTATTTTTTGACTTTGTAAAGAAATTATTCACATCTACACTATTCATACGAGAAAACTCAAAGGAATAGCTCAATACTGGAAAGTCCTCAGAATTATTGCCTATTTCAACAAATCCAGCTGGTTCATTATCTATTGTTAGATTTATAATATAGCTATGTAATTCATCAGTTGCATCATATACTTCAACAATCTCTGAAGCTTTAACTTTTTTACCTTTCCACGATGAATCTGGGTCTGCTTTCTGTAATAATACAACGTGATACAACGCAGCTTTAATCGCTTCATTCTTTGTAATTTTTGAACTATCGGTAGAATCGTCTGCTGCACTAGAATTAATACACAGTGCAAAAGCACATGTTATTGCTAAAAGAATGCTTGTAAATTTTCTTAAAAATCTCTTTTTCATAATATTCCTCCCATTTTTAATGTTATTGGTTGTAATAAAAAACGATAAGTCTACCCTCCTTTGTTTAATCTGTATGCTCTCGGAAACTCCCGGGACTTTATTTATCTGATTCTTGGAACTCATCTTTTTTGTTTCACCCCTGCAAATCAGCAAAATTTATCATCAAATTTTCCGATGGTATATAGCATTATATATTATATATTATATATTATATACCGCTAATGGTATTAAACTACCTTGACAAATCAGAATCACCCTAAAATTGGAATTGTATAGGTATATTTTCCACACTCCTTGAGCAAGCATCTTAACTATAACTAATTTTTTAGAGCCTCCGGTCAAAGCTTATTTACTATGGCATTTTTTATTTACTCTATCGCATATCTTAACAATATACTTTTATCATGTTCATTATGTTTTTTTGTTTTTTTGCCTATTTTCTTATGAATTAATCCTGAATTTTTATTTTCAGTCTAATTTCCCGTTACTTTCGAGGCTATACTATATACTAATCTCCTTTATAAATACCCCCAAGATAAATACAATGAGTAATACTCACCAATTCATATAGTGGTAATATAATGTAATCCCAAATCATTTATTACATTCTTTAGGCTTAAACAAATTTAGTAGTGTGTTATATCAAAAACCCATTGATATTTTGGCATTAAATTTTTATATAAGCAACCATTTTATATCATATAAGTTTAAATATTACCATCGACTGCAAAACTGTTAATTTATTAGCCTTGCAACAAAACACCTTAGAATTCTAAAGCAAAGCTAATAAACGAACATGAACATGTGTTCGTGGTTGCATTAATTAAGAACAATGTGCCATTATTCCTGTAGATCTCTATTGTAAGTTTTGATAGTCTCCTTATTTCACATTCAAAAACAAACTCCTTTAATACATCCCCTAACAACATAAAAACACCTTCCTATATGTATTATTTCGATAAACAAATACATAAAGAAGGTGAAATTACGGTATACAAATGGATTATTCAGCTCCCGGAACATGAATTTATGATATATAACTTAACCCATAATATATTATGCCGAATACATCATCATTCAATCCCTTAAAATCCTCCAAACCCTTACCATCATTGTCTTTACTCCTCTTCCCAATTGTGGTAAACATTCTGCACATCATCCAAGTCCTCAAGATGCTCAATTAGCTTATCCATAAGCTCAATCTGTTTAGGGTCGGTGAGCTTTGTCATGGTTTGAGGTACCATCTCAATATCTGCCTCAACAAAGTCATATCCCTTCTTCTCTAAGGCTTCACGAACCAAAGAGAAATCCTCGGGAGAGGTTGTAATCTCGTAAACATCCTCCTCTGCTGTAAAGTCCTCTGCTCCAACTTCTAAGGCCTCCATCATAAGGTCATCTTCTTTGATTTTACCATCCTTTTCTATAAGGATTACACCTTTTTGGTCAAACATGAAGGACACACATCCGGTTGTACCTAAGTTACCCCCGAACTTGTCAAAATAATGCCTTACATCTCCTGCTGTACGATTTCTGTTATCGGTCATTGCTTCAACTATAACTGCCACACCACCTGGTCCATAACCTTCATAAATTATCTCTTCATAATTTGCACTATCCACTTCCCCGGCAGCTTTTTTAATACATCTCATAATATTCTCATTAGGCATATTTGCAGCCTTTGCTTTGGCAATAACATCCTTCAATTTGGAATTGGCCTCGGGTTCCGGTCCTCCCTCTCTTACAATAATGGTAATTTCCCTGCCAAGTTTGGTAAATATTTTACCTCTCTGGGAATCGGTTTTTTCCTTCTTACGTTTTATATTAGCCCATTTTGAATGCCCTGACATAAAACACCTCCATAAAAACTTGTAAATAAAACATATCATATTGAACGCGATAATATAAATTATAATATTAAAAGTGCAATTTATAAAGTTTTTTTATAATTTATCTTTGTTTTTTAAAAAATATATTTACATACGTGTTATTTTTATATAGAATATGTATGGCATTTTATGTATTTTAACCATATTTATGCTACTAATAGTGGACATTAATCAGAATTTAAAATTTTAACAAATAAGGATTGATGTAAATTGGGCATTAAACAGGTTTCTAAGATATACATAAGAGTTATAAACATCATATTTATTACTTTTCTATTAATATTAAATTTGGCCTCCTTTATTGCTTTAAAGGAATGCAGCCTCTATAATGTCCATGCATTTTTTTCACAATTCACTTACACTATAGTTATAGAAGTTGTCCTGCTTGGTGTATTATTCTTCATAAATGTACTCTCCTTCAGAAGGCACTCTTCACATGCTAAAAAGCATGAAAGAGATGAAGATTTAGAACTGGATAAATATCAGAAGGAAATTGATGTTCAATACAAAGTTCTCGAAAAAATCGCTTCACTTTATGATAGCACTGTTAAATGTACCAATGAAAAATCACAGTTCTTTTATAATATGTCACATGAGCTCAAAACCCCTTTAACAGTTATTTTAGGTGCAATCCAACTTATTGAGCAAAAAAATTCATACATTGAAGTTGATAGAAGAAAATCAAGCAAACATATTACAACCATAAAGCAAAACTGTTACAGACTGTTGCGATTAATTAACAATATGCTGGATCTTAGCCGCATCGAATCAGGCTATATTAAATCCAACATGGTCAGCTGCAATATCGTATATCTGATTGAAGAGATTACACAGTCAGTTATACCCTATGCCGAACAAAAGTCATTATCTCTTGAATTTGACACTATGTCCGAAGAAATTATTACTTCTGTGGATATTGATAAAATTGAAAGAATAATACTGAATTTATTATCAAATGCAATAAAGTATACAAATCCCGGAGGAAAAATATCAATAAACATTTCAGAAAAAAATAATAAGGTTCACATTATTGTAAAGGATACAGGTATTGGGATACCCAAGCATATGCTAAACAGTGTGTTTGAACGCTATCAGCAGGTTGACAGTTCTTTGACCAGAGGTATAGAAGGAAGCGGATTGGGGCTTTCTATAGTAAAATCTTTTGTTGAGCTTCATGGAGGAAATATAAAAATAAAGAGTGAAGAAAATATAGGCAGTGAATTTCACGTTATTCTGCCTATAAAACATATAGAGAATTCTGTCAGTTGTGTGCCAGAAACCGAACACAACAATCAGCTGAGGATAATAGAAGCTATAAATATAGAATTCTCAGAAATCTATCATATCGCAGCGGGAGCCACAATCAAAGTAGTAAATTCCGCTGCGATAAACAGATAAACATAGGATGTGCATTTTGCATAATTCATTTCTAGAAATGAATTATGTTCAAAAGCACAGTATATAGCCTCTTAGAAATGTCTCTTTCTTTTACCTTAAAGCTACAAGGACGCAAGCTTGTACAGCATTTAGGCCTTTTTCTTTAATCAAATCCATTATAGTATTGTCATACGTTCCTGGCTGAAGCCATACATACTTTACCCCGACTTTGGCCGCTTCCTCAATTACTTCCTTTCCTCTTTTAGGGGATACAACCATATCAATAACTTCAGGTGTTTCGGGCAGTGAAGACAGGTTCTTATAACACTTGTCCCCTTCAATCTCCTCAAAATTTGGGTTAACAGGATACACTGTGTATCCATAGTTTTTCAGCTTCTTATAAATCATATTTCCATACTTTTCAGGATTACTATTAGCTCCTATTACCGCCCATACTTTCTTTTTGAGCATTTCTTCCTCCATCATCAGTACCACTCTCCTCTTTACAAAATTAGTTTACCTTCCAAATCCAAAGTTATGTATGTATCGTCGCCGGGCTCAATAACCGCCCTTGCATTAGTTGCTTCAACCATAATATCAACAAATTTATCAATTTCATCTACAAATACAAAAACTATCAATTCTACATCCTGCTCATATACAATATCCTTAATGGTATATCCTTGTGAAATAAGCAGACTTTGTACCCTGCCAAACAAGGTGTACTCGATAATTACGCTTACTTCCCTGCACAGCTTTTTAATTACAATTCCGGCGGCCTCAATTCCATTAGCAGCACTTTTGCCATATGCACGAATAAGCCCTGCACTGCCAAGCAAGGTTCCACCAAAATATCTTGTAACAACAATTGCAAGGTTCTGAACCTCCAGCCTCTTAATTACTTCGAGCATTGGAAGTCCTGCCGTACCTGAAGGTTCTCCAGCATCAGTGAACCTTTGTATTATATTGTTACCTCCAATTGAATAGGCGTAAACATTATGTGTGGCATCCCAGTACTTTGACCTTAATCCGTTTATAAACGAAACAGCCTCTTCCTCGCTTGATACCGGTTTCACAGAGGATATAAATCTGGATTTTTTTTCTTCAATTTCACATACCGCAGAATTTAGTACCGTTTTGTATTCCTTATCCAATTTAACCACCTTTTATAATATGAGATTATTCATCTTAAGGATAACGAAAAAACAACATCTACTCCTCGTATTTTGATAACACTATCAAATCAAGTTTTTTCGTTATCCAGAGTAGGGACTTATATTTTAGAAGTACCTTATTTATTATAACCCAGAAAAGCCAATTTGCAATGTAAAAATCTTTTTAATCCTTTCAAAGTACGAGAAAGGCATGTATTTTTTTGTTACATATCACTTTAACAGCAATAAAACAAATAATAAGAAATTTGATAGGTATTAAAGAAAATCTCCATAATGATAATTAACAAAAAATTAATAGATTTTGACCCATTATGGTGTATAATATTGATAGAATGATTTTTTATGGGAGGATTTTTTATGAAGCGTGTTTTAAAGGAAATTGCAAGTTGGACAGGGTATATTGTTTCTGCCGTGCTAATCGGTTTTGCTATAAATACATTTGTTTTTCAGCCAACTCAAATCATTGGTTGCTCTATGGAGGGTACGTTTTTTGAAAATGACAAGATAATGGTAAACAAACTTATTCATACCTTAGGTTCTGAGCCTGACTATGGCGATGTAGTCATTATTGATAGTCGTGTAAAAAGACCACGGTCTTTTGCCGATGATTTTACCGACAGTATTAAGTATAATGCACTTACAAGCAGGTTTACAAAAGAAAAGCAGGAGATTTTATGGATTAAAAGAGTTGTAGGCAAAGCCGGGGATACATTGGAATATATTGATGGAAAGCTGTACAGAAATGGAGCAGTACTTGAGGAGTCATACATAAAGGAACCTATGGATTATTTCCCTAATGAAAAAGTTGTTGTTCCTGAAAATCAAATATTTGTCATGGGAGATAACAGAAATTTCAGCTACGATAGTAGAATGATAGGATCCATACCTCTTGATCATGTTATAGGAAAGTATGCTTTCAAATTTTCAAAGATTTTTTAGACCTTAAAAAAACATATCGCACATTATTTAAAAATCATTAAACAAAGGACCCTGTAATCCGTTGAACGGACACATGGTCCTTTTCGTTAATAAAAACACTTTGGTCTAAAGTACCGTTGTTTTTAAAAATATTCTATTTTATTTTCCTTAATTAACTGCATTGTTCCATTTCTCTGTATTTTGTAAAAGACAAATTAACCAACGATTTATCCTGGTTATATTTCATCATATTCATTGCTTCATCAATACTGACAAAAGCACTGTCTTTCTTGTTAGTTTCGTTATTTACTTCATCATTTTGAGATTTCATAATGTACCAGGTAATTTTATTGAAGAATGGTGTTTGACGTGAGGTGGAAAAGCACTCGTAACTTGTTTGGCCTATTGGTGAAACTATTTCAGCCTGTACTCCGGACTCTTGAGTTACTTTTTTAATAGCAACTTCATTTGGCAATTCTCCATTGTGTAATACTTCTCGTGGAAGTATCCACCCTTCCTCATCTTTGAGGAGGAGAACCTTATCTCCAGAGAACACAACTCCGCCTGTAAAGCTCTTTACCAACATAGTAAAAACCCCTTTCATTATTAATTTAACCTGCAATAGGAGAAACAAGAGTAATACATTATTTCTGTTCCCTATATTATTATAATACTATATTGGTAAATTTTATTCAATTGTATTGGAAATATACTGGCAAATTATTTCAAACCCGAAACCTTTTAATAGAATCGACCTTAGATTTCAACACACAAGCCTTTAATAAAGTGCCTGTCTCCTCATGACATTGAGTGACTATTTTTCCGTTTTTGTAAATATAAGGTATTGCCCAGCCTTCCTGATAGGGAATAAACAACTCCAGCTCTTCCTCCTCCTGCCCAATTGCATCGGTAACAGCCTTCAACAGCTCAGCAACACCTTCACCGGTAATGGCGGATATTTCCAGCACATCACCCCTGGGATTAACAATTGGAGCCCTTTTTCTATCCTCAAGTTGATCAACTTTGTTCAGAGCCATCACAATTGGCTTGCTTGAAGCTCCCATGGAATATAAAATATTATTGACCACTTCAATCTGATCATGAACCTCGTCACTTGTAACATCAATAACATGGACTAGTACATCGGCAAATATAGCTTCTTCTAATGTAGACTTGAACGACTCAATAAGTTCATGGGGCAATTTTCTGATAAATCCTACTGTATCAGTGAGCAGTGCTTCTCTTCCATTTGGAAGTTTAAGGTTTCTGGCTGTGGGATCTAATGTTGCAAAAAGTTTGTCTTCTGCAAACACATCTGCCCTGCAAAGCAAATTCATAAGAGTTGACTTACCTGCATTTGTATAACCAACCAACGCAACAACCGGTAATGAATCCTTGTCCCTGCTTTTGCGGATAACCCCTCTTCTTTTTTCAACTTCCTTAAGCTCCAATTCAAGATAGTTTATCCTTCTTCTAATGTGTCGCCTGTCAACCTCAAGCTTTTTTTCTCCAGGCCCTCTAGTTCCAATACCACCACCTAATCTCGAAAGCTGGTTTCCAAGTCCGATAAGCCTTGAAATCCTATACTTCAACTGAGCAAGTTCTACCTGAAGTTTTCCCTCTTTTGATCTTGCCCGCTGTGCAAATATATCCAGAATCAGTGTTGTTCTATCTATTACCTTTACACCGACAAGTTCCTCAATATTCCTGAGCTGAGCTCCTGAAAGTTCATCATCAAAAACAATAAGATCAATATCAAGCGCCTGTCTTATAAGGCACATTTCTTCTAATTTGCCCTTCCCTACATAATAGGCCGAGTCCATCCCCTGTCTTCTTTGAAGGATTTTCTTCACCACCTGTGCACCAGCTGTCAAAACCAGTTCTTCGAGTTCATTGAGGGATCTTTCTCCTGCACTTTTTCCATTTATAATATTTCCTGTCGATGTCTCAAGTCCAACAAGCATAGCCCTTTCTGCAGCTTCCTTATTTGCATAGTACGTATCATTTGCTGCTTTATCAATCTCGTCTATTATACTCCAGAGCTCGTAAAATCGTTTATCCTGAGCCATAAAGGGACCATAAACTTGTGCTTTGTCAAATTCATTTTCCTCTGCTTTTTGAGGTATGGCAGCAAATATTTCTGTTATTTTACCATCCTTCACTCCAATGGCCACCATAGCATCAAGCCGTAATTTGAGCATGGAATTTATATCAACAAGCGAAACCATCCCGGCACCATTTGGGTGGGTATGAATACACCTTATACCTGAAAGTCTTGACTTATCCCTTCTTCCGTTCACTTCAGGGAGCCCAACCGTGTTACTGTCTCCAACACTTATATCAACTAAATTACCCTTCCTGTCAATAAATACGGAAATTTCACGGTTTATTCTGCTGCTGATATCGGAAATAGCCTCTGCCAGCTCCGGCGGAACAAAATCGTTTTTGTCTGTTTGTATTTTTGAAAGTGCTTCCAATTCATCTATTACAGACTTCTTTAGAGATTCCAGATTTCCATTTACGAATATTTTCCTCACCCCTTGTATTCCATGCAATGTATGTACATAATAAGTATTATCAAACATTTTCCTTAATTCTGCAATAGCATTTTACAAAAGGAAAAAATTAATTTGGGAGTGGTAAAATGGTTAATCAGGATAAGTCAGGCTTTCTGCCCGATATAATTTCGGATAATCTCAATATACTTTTTGTAGGCTATAATCCCGGAACTCTGTCGGCTGCAACAGGACATCATTATGCCAATAAAAGCAACCGTTTCTGGAAACTCCTTTACGAATCGGGGTTAACACCCTACAAACTAGATCCCGAAGAAGATATGCGGCTTTTAGACTTTGGTTATGGTTCTACCAATATCGTATCAAGAACTACAAAATCCGCAAAAGATATCACCTCCAGCGAGTTTAGAGAAGGGTCAGCTGTCTTAAAGGATTTGATACTAAGGATAACTCCCAAAATCGTATGCTTTGTCGGAATAGGGGTTTACAAAGCTTTTGCGTCATATATATTGAAAATTCCTGAAAGCACTATAAAAGTGCAGACAGGAATTCAAGAAAAAAGTCTTATTGACAAAATTACAGATTATGTGTGCTCAAACCCCAGCGGGCTAAACGTCATACCCTATAATGAACAGCTTGAGTGTTTCAAAAACCTTAAACTACTTTTTTAAAAATACAATTCTCAATAGTAAATGACTATCAGTTTAAGGCATGGTTTCTGTTTCAACCGGCCTTGTAGCTATGACTTCCCTCAATGCACTCCACATTTCATCCGAAACTAAACCGAGCCTCCACAATGAAATCCCTTTTAATCCATACATTTTTGCTATCCCAACCTTTATTTTTATACTGTCTGCATTCTCACTTGCTGCTGAGACAGCCAGATAAAGCTTGTCTGCCGGAACATCTTTTTTAGCTTCCTCTATAGCTTGAATAACAAGACTTTCGGGTTCGGGTTTCATACCATAGTCATGAGCCATAACTATTATCCTATCGGCAAGTTGACCCAGGGTTTTATAATCATAACCTTTATAGGAACTGTTTGGTGCATGCAACGAAAGTGTCAGTCTCAAGTCCTTCTTTTTGAGTTCCTGCGACAGAAGCTTAACAAAGTTATTAAAACTGCTTTTTACCTTTTCAAGTTCCTGTCCTCTCTGGCTAAGCCCTAAGCCCTCAAAATCAATATTTACACCACAGTAAATGGAAGCTTCATTAACAATATTATATATGGCATTCGATACTGATACCTGATTTTCTAATAAATTCGTAACATAATTTTCACCATCTACCATGTTTATACACATCTCTGTCTTAAGGTTATATGATTTTGCCACCACTAATAACTTATCCCATCCATCCGGTTTCAACCATCCAGTTTTATAGTTTTGGGTGAGGTTTCCTTTCTCATCCATTCCGTACCAGGAAAAAGACAGTTCGCTTACAATATCCGTATTTCCCAAAGACGTTTGGGGATAACTCTTTCCAAACAGATCAGTCCAACTGCTGGCTTCGGCAGAACCTAAACCGTAGAAACCCAATACATCCATCGCTTTCTTAGGTGAAGCTATCCTCACAGCATTTGCACTTCCATCCCAGAGTACTTCACAACCAAAAGCTTCACTAAAAAACCTTATAGGTATGAGGGTTCTTCCATTTACTATCTCTGGGGGTACATCCAGAATAATTGCCTCTTCATCCTTAAAAGCTGTTTTATTTCCAATCTGAAGTGTGATAGACGTATCAGCATCTGATGCTGTTACTGTTTTAGTAGATGCTTCCCATAATACCTCTACGTTTAAAGCTTCAGCTATAGCTCTGAACGGAATCAGAACACGCCCGTTCAAGTTTACGGGAAACACATCGAATTCTACAGACAACCCATCAACAAATACACCAATTTCCTTTTTCAAATCCTGTGCAGATACGGAACCATTAAATGCTACCAAAGCAAATATTAATGCCAAACATAAACTTAATAACCTCTTCATACTTCTCCCCCATTATACAATTCTGATATATATTGAACGCGATAAAGATTTTATATCGCACTTCAATTTCCTTGATTTATTATCGTGAAAATTCATCATTATTATTGTGTAGTTTCCACATACCATATATCATCTTCAGAGAATAAAAACATCTGCTTGCCTTTAACCCGGCACGTATACCTTAGCCCTTTTGCCCCTGCCTTTAAAGAAGCAGCTTTTCTAACATCAATAACTCTATCAATACTGGACATACGCCCATCTTCCCATTGAATTCCTAGAGGTACTTTTCCACCTTCAGTAGTAAATTGTACAAGTACATCTACAAAAACCTTACCCATAAAAGAAAACCTCCTATCTGAAATATGAAACAAAAACCGTTTTGTTCTCTTCTACTGGATCTACGTCTAAACTTACTTTTTTAGAATTAATCCAATCCGTATCAAGTTATGGTTGCTTCCTTTCCCTATGTATACATAAATTCACTGCCCGTTATTTGCATCCTTAAACAACGGCAGTGCAAAATAATTTTGCGATCTCCACCCCATAGAGCCTTTATATCAAAATCTCATATGCCTTATCGGCAATTTGAGAAAAATTAGTAAGTACTATTTAAAAACTTGCTCCTTTAAGATCACAATATTTAGGAATGCCGAAAATATAACTTCGGCTATGAATTCTCAGAAACCAGACTCGACATAACCGAACACATGTTCGATGTATACATTATATGACATATCCTTTTTGTTGTAAAGCATGATTTTTTAAAAAATACCTCAATTTTTTTCATGTTGTCCACGAAATATTATAAAGAGAATACAATATAATCAAGGAGGCTTTTAAATGAAAAAGATTTTGTGTTGTTTTGTTTCGGTGCTTTTGTTATTATCATCCTCTCCTGCAGTTTTTGCTAAAGGTAATGAAGAAAATCGCGGCAAATCCAAGGAAAACCCACAAACAAGTTTTGAACAATCCTCCAGCGAATCAGCCAAAAACGGTAAGTATTTACATAAAAATAATGAACTTAAAAATGATTTGCCCCAAAAAGACGCATCCGATAAAAAACCTTCTATAGTAGACTCTGATACAAAACAGAAAATCAAGGACAAAATCAAAGAAAAAAGGAAAAGTCATGATAACTCTGTTCCAGTATTTATTAAAGATAAGGAAGTTAAATTTGATGTACCCCCGGTAATTAAGTATGGAAGAACACTTATTCCTGTCAGAGCCATCACCAACGCACTTGGAGCAGACGTTGAATGGGATGCTGAAACCAAAACAGTCACAGTAAGTAAAGCTGTTTATGACTCTGTCTATGGAGTTTCTACAACTGTTGTTACTTTAAAACTTGATAGTGACACTATATTGGTAAATGGTAAGGAAGCTAAAATTGATGTACCTGCCCAACTGGTCAACAACAGAACCATGGTGCCAATAAGATTTATCGCTCAGGCATTAAATCAGGAAATAGAATACGATTCAGAAACCGGTGCTATTATTGTTGAAGAGGATAAAGAAGCTGATGTTGATATTGACATCCAGCTTAAAGCTTTTAAAGACAAACTTAAAGACAAACATCATGATAAATTCGCCAGAAAAGCCCTTACAAAAATGATTTCGGAATTAAATAAAAAGAAGAATAACCTGGCAATTATGGTATTCATCAAAGGTTCAGAAGTAGAATTTGATGTTCCTCCTGTTATAAAATCAGGCAGGACTCTCATCCCCGTAAGGGCTGTTAGCGGGGCCCTTGGTGCAGATGTTGACTGGGATCCTGAAACGAAAACCATTACTATTACCAAGTCTGTATATGGTCAAGATGAAAAAGTAATTAAAATCAACTTAGATAGTGATATAGTTCTTGTAAATGGTGAAGAAGTGAAACTTGATGTGCCTGCACAATCAATTAACAACAGGACAATGGTACCATTAAGATTTATTGCTGTCGTACTCGATAAAGACGTTGAGTATGATTCTCAAACAGGTACAATCACAATAGAGGACACCAGTAATGAAGATGAAAGTTTTACTGACGATAACGATTTTGATGAGGATAACAAAAATAATGACGATGCTGATACAAGCAATGATAATAAAGACGAGTAAGCATTCAGACTTATACGCTTAGAACCCACCCCCATTAATGTCCTGTCGAGGAATGCTGAAAACATAACATCAGTTAAGTTTTCACTTATTCCTAGACAGGACATTAATAAATAACGGGTGCATTTAATAAATGTGAAGAAAAATATGCACCCATAAATACCTATATTTTCTTGCCAACATTATCTTACACCCGTAGAACCAAAGCCACCGCCTCTGTTGCTTCCTATATTCCCAACTGAATCAACTACTGTGAAGCTCATTTTGGGTACGACCTGCAATACTATTTGAGCGATTCTGTCACCTTTCTTTATCCTGTATGTTCCTTTGCTGTTTCCCTTGGAATTAATATCAAATATTTTGTCACTAAAAGCACTCTCAGAAGTGTTTGTCATTATAATACCAAGCTCATCCCTATATCCACTATCGATAGTTCCAGGACTATTGGAGAGCCTTAAAGGCGTTTTTAGCGATATTCCGCTTCTCGGCCTTACCTGTATTTCATAACCAACAGGAATGGCCAGTTTAATCCCTGTTGGAATAATTACTGTTTCCCCAGGTGCTATTAAAACCTCCTGTGCTGCACATACATCCATACCTGCATCCCCTTCTTTTGCATATGAGGGTATTACAGCACCTTCACGACACACTTCCAAATAAACCTCAATATTATTCGACATAAAACACCTCCAAAAAAATAAAACCTCTTATCAACAAGCAAGACTTCCATTAGTTTCTATACCCCTCTGAAATAGTGACCTTTAGTAAAGCCTTGCTTTTTTATTCTATCAATTAATCTGTCGTATTGCCGCAATGCTTCCTTTCCTTTCTCAGCTAAAGCTCTGTGCAGGTGAGAAATTTCAACCATCTCATCATAAGTTTCGTCAGTAAAATTCAACCTGATAATATCAACACCTGCCTGCTTTATTTTATCAATACTTTCTTCTAAAAGTATTACATTGGAATTAAAAACTGTACTCCTGCAATCCACTCTGTCACATATAACGGGAAATATTGCACCCATCCTGTCTTTCAAATAATGTTCACTTCTCTTACATGCAACACTGCACTTTGTCTTAGAGTCAAATCCACCCGCTATACTTCCTACAGGGCAATATTCACTCGTCATAACAGGTATTCTTCCATAAACTACTGCCTCTTTCATAAGGTTTGGAATATCTGCAAGCTTTCGTATCTGGTTTAGTGTCAATTCAAGAGACAGGGTAACACCCTTTAACCCCATTTGGGCAAACTGCATTAAAGAGGAACTGTTAAAGCAATTTAAAGAGTAATCCCCCATTGTATTAATCCTGGATACATATTTCTCCTGACCTAAAAACCCAATATTTCCAACAAGCAGGCCATTTATCCCGACATCTATAATTTCATCCAGCCTTGATCCGATTAAGTCATCATAGTTTCCCCTGGTTATTGAAGGCATGTATATGTATACTTCATGACCTTTGCTTCTCAAATCAATAATTGATTTTTTCGATTTTTGTGTCAGCATAGCCCCAAAGGGTAAGTACAATCTATCAACGCCAAGACTTCCATAATCTATTTTATCATTAAATTTATATATACATGCTGAAATTGCCAATTTGTTGTCTTTATTTCGACTATTTCCCGGGAAATACACCAGACCCTTTTGTTTTTCATCAAAATTCTCCGACAATTTCCTTTGGTACCGCATAGTCCTTTTTAACTCAAGCTGTTCGAGAGCACTGCGCCTGATATTATTGATCTCACTTATAGGCAAGGCCAGATTTTCTTCAAGCGTAACCTCCACATCTTCAAATTCAAAAGGAGTATTTCCGGTTTTATTGAGCTGTTCTAGAATTCTTTCTTTTGTAATCGGTCTGTTCACAGCCTCTTCAGATATAAATGAACCCCTAACAGTTATATCATTTCCCATATCATCCTTGATCTCTAGAACTATCGGCTGCTTTTTCCTAACGGATAAATTACCTTTTATTAAAACTTTCCGATAAAATTTTCCGGAAATAGTATCAAGCGTCATAATGTTAAGCTTTTTATCCGATGTTTTGTACACCTTGTTATCCTTTGATATATTTCCCTTTACACTTCTTATCCAAACCGTTTCCCCTGCTTTGGCAGTATCAACCCTTCTACCGTTCAATTCAAGCCCGGTTACTACAGTGCTCGGACTTTGCTCTTCACCATTCCAGACCTCTATTCCATCCCCCATGGAAATATCAGTTTTTAGAAGGAGCTTTAATGCCATTGAAGCTCTGTCATAGGAAATAACATTTCCCAACCATATGCCCCAGTTTTTCGGCTTTTCATAACTCATCATCGTGCTTCCTATCTTACCCTCAAGGTATCCCTTTGAAAAACCTCCACGGTTAAATATCTGGGTCAAACCTCTTAAATCGTTATCTTCAACAGCATATTGCAGCTTTGTGTTTTCTTTGTCGGCTGCAAGCCTGTCCAGATATTTTCTATATACTCTTGCAACAATCCCGACATATTCCGGGCCCTTCATTCTTCCCTCGATTTTTAACGATTTGACCCCTGCTTCTAAAAGTTCGTTCAAAATTTGAACACTACACAAATCTTTCGGGCTCATTATGTATGAACCCTTACATGTACCATTTGCAACTTTTCCACTGTCATTACCTATCAATTCAAAAGGCAGCCTGCAAGGTTGAGCACATTTACCCCTGTTGCCACTCCTTCCACCAATTATACTGCTCATAAGGCATTGTCCCGAATAGGATATACATAAAGCTCCATGTACGAAAACCTCAATTTCAGCTGAGGTATTGGCAGTTATATTTTTAATCTCTTCCAAAGATAGTTCTCTTGCAAGAACTACCCTCTCAAAGCCAATTTGTTCAAGAAGTCTGACCCCATCTATATTATATACAGTCATCTGAGTACTGGCATGTATTGGAAGGTCAGGAAAGAGACTTTTTATAAGCCTTACAAAACCCATATCCTGCACAATTATACCATCAATACCTGCAATATAGGCTTCCTTCAAAAACTGCACAGCTTCCATAAGTTCGTCATCTCCCATAAGAGTGTTCATTGTAAGATATATGCTCACTCCTCTTACATGGGCATACTTTAGTGCCTCTGCCAACTTCTCGTTATCAAAGTTTGAGGCAAACTGCCTTGCATTAAAAAGTTTCCCTCCAAGATAAACAGCGTCCGCTCCATTTTCAACAGCTGCTAAAAAAGCTTCCCAATCTCCTGAAGGAGCTAGCAACTCAACTTTATCAAAATCCATATCCTATCTCCTACTCAAGAACTCCATTTATTAATACTTGAAACTTTTATGAATCAAATATTTTTAGCACTGCAGGTAAAATATCAGTCAGCGACTCAACTTTAACTGAATCAATTTGGTTAACTCTTCCTAGTATCACCGTTGGAACCATATTAAATGTATGTGTTTTAACAGAAATATCCTCTATATTACCGTGGTCACTCGTAATAAAAATCACGTCATCATCAAGGTCAACAAGTTTTAACAGTTCACCGAGGAAGCTGTCAAGGAGCTCTATTTCCGAAACTGCTTCTCTCATATCCATTTTATGCCCTATTATATCTGTCATAAAATGTTCAAATAACGTAAAATCATATTCCCTACTTATATTATAAAGCCTTCGGGCTGCCTCACCAGGTGAAATAACACTTTCCACATAGCCACCTTCTACTAAAATTTCCCCTGTTATGTCATGATATACACCCTTGCCCATTTTATAATCTTCTACTGATCTAAATTTTATTCCGCTTGCAAACGTCATCACTGTGGTTACTGATGGCCGCAGCTTCCTTTCCTCAGGGTCAAACATTTTTTCAAGGTACTCAGTTCTATATACATTGGCATTTGTAACCTTTAATCCCCTTTTTAAAAGTTCCATAAACATATTATCTTTTTTAATAAGCTCCCTTAAGGTAACAGTAGGTTGCCCATGCAAGTGCCTTCCCAATACCTTTGAGGCATTTTCACCTGTAAAAATAGTAGTCTGACCGGTTGCACTTTGAGGAAGTCCTGGTATGCCAAGGGACGCATCGGTAGCCATTACCTTTCCTACCTTCTGAATATAATCCAATGCCGGTGTATTTGCACGATTGAGCGGGTTTTTTTCACTATTTGCCTCACCCAAACCAAATCCGTCTATAAATATAAATACCATCTTCATAATTATCACCATCACTATAATAGTTCAATATAGTATTGATTATACACAAAAAAAGCGCATTAGGCGCTATTTTATTTGTTCAGCTATTAGCTTATTACAGCCGTGCTTTAGTGATCTTCTCAAGGGAATTCCTCACTTCACTCAGCTCTGCTTCCCTTTTAGCCAGTTCAAGCTGAAAATTGGTATTTTTGTTGCTAACAATTGCATTTTCATTGGTCAGTCTGCGGTTTTCTTCCTTTAATCTCTCAATTTCCTCATTTGCTGCCTTTAGTTCCTTGTTTAAATTAATTACATTTTCAAATGCTTTAAAATAATCATCTGCAACATTAACCGCTGAAAGAACAGAAGCCATAGAAGTGCTGAGCTTGTTGTTAACCCGCATTATCTCATTCATTTTTTTGTCAATATAAAGTGCTACCTTTTGTATATACTCCTCAGACTCGACACCTATCAAAGTGTAATCTTTGCCGCCTATTCTGACCTCCACCTTGTTTTTATCCGACACAAGTATCAGCTCCTTCAAAAATTCACTCCTATTTTATTGGCATAGACACATTTTTTTATATTATACTATATTTCGTCATAAAATCATATAAATTTATGATAATACTAATAATTTTAATAATTTATTCTAAAAAAACTAATATAATTTATCTCTTTTTGTCTGCCACTTCCCTTATACTGCCAGTATATATCAATTCAATTTATTTAACTTTAGTGTACATTATCTATATTATGCTATTCTTCTCAAAAAGTATGTTTTTTAGCAAACATAATTACATAAATCTATAGTTCATAAATATAGATAACGTACACAAAGTTAAATTTATATAGCATCCAAACGTTATCTAATTTAGATGAAAAACGTCCTTAAATTTTAGTTTTGAGGTTTTCATCTATAATAAAAAGCAGGAGTTCAAGCTAAATGCTTAAACTCCTGCTAAAACTATAAGTAATATATTTAACTATTAAAATGATTTAATCTGTCCGAGCAAGAACTGTCTCATCTTAGCAAAGTCGATTGAATTGAATATTCCATTACCATCAACATCTGCTGCTTTCTCCTGTGCAGGAGTAAAGTTAATTTGTCCGAGCAAATCTTGTCTCATCAACGCAAAGTCAATAGCATTAACTTTTCCGTTACCATCTACGTCACCAGCATCAGTAGTACCTCCACCATCGTAACCGAACATTCCAGCTACACCTAAAGCTACTGCATAGTCAACCTGATGCCAGAATCTATGAAGTTTGAACTCAAAGAGATTATCCTCAGTTTGGTTCTTAACGCCTTCATACCAAGGATCATCCTTATATTTTGAACGAATGTCTATAAACTTAATGCCAGACTTAATTACATCACCATTAGGCATTTTTCCAGTCCATCCTGATGGAATGTAAACTGTTTGTGTAAACATACGGCTTAATGATCCGTTAGATTCAGTAATACCTACACCTTTCTCGTCACGAGCATTATCCCATACTACATTCAACAATGCAAGAGCCTTGTCAGCTGCTTTCTTACCTAATGCAGTATCTCCTCCCCACTTTTGAGTAGCTTGATCGTAGAACATAAATGCATTTGAAA
The DNA here is from genome assembly GCA_023398495.1 of Bacillota bacterium. Taxonomy (GTDB): domain Bacteria; phylum Bacillota; class Clostridia; order Acetivibrionales; family Acetivibrionaceae; genus Acetivibrio. The sequence continues at coordinate 122,306 of JAEWSG010000225.1, read as the reverse complement.
CTGATCCTGTAATACCTATGTCACTACCATAATTAGCTACTTCAACATGAAGGTTGGAATTGTCTGATCTTGAACCTGTCCACTTGTCTGGCTCACCAGTCCATGACAACGTTGAAGGAATCTTCCATGTATCGCCTGAAACTGTACACTCACTTTCTGCCCAAGCAACCCACTTGTCACAAAGCTCTTTAGCCAATTCATTTCCAGTTTCATAGTAAACTTCACACATACGTTGCATTGACCATGCTTGCATACCGAACCAGTTGTTACTTGGTGGGTCACGGTAAACAGGAGCGTAATCATAAACCATATCGTAGAAAGTTGAATTACTAGTATAAGGCTTGTATTGTCCTCCAACAGAGTTTGTAACTCCACCTGCTATACCGCCTTCTGCAGATTGCAGGTATGTGTATAATTCCAATTGTCTCTGATAACTTGTTGCCCAGTCTTTAGAACCATTTGATGACTTTGGTTTGAAGTCTGCTTCATTAGCCAATACGTAAGCTGCAAAAGGAGCTTGATAACCCCAGTGAACATGGCTACATCCAATCTTCCATGACCAGTCACCTGTATTTGAACCACCCCAAGCATAGTACCAAGCAAGGAGATAATGACAAGAACCATATCCTGAAGCAGGAGTCTTAGCTTGTGCTCCAATTTTCATGAAGTATTTGTCAAACAATGAGTATCTTAAGTAGTCACCCAGCTTAGCAGCTTTTGCGTTATAAGTACTTAAGCTAACACCATTTTCATCTGCCCACTTATCTGCCCAATACTGTACCTGTATTACACGTCCGTCAGCATCCGAAGCAGTAGTGAATGCCCACTTAGGAACTGTAGATCCAGCCATAAACAGGTCTGCAAATCCTTGTGTTCCACCGTATTTAAAGGTCTCAATTGAAGGATGAGGAACTGTTTCAAAAACTGATTCCTGCTCTCCTCTTTGGTAAGTATTTATATATGTACAATCTGTACCCGTTCCGTAACCATACCAGTTATCAACGTCAACCAACCAATGCATACCGTACATTGAATATGTGTTGTATGCTGAAACCAGTTCTTGGTGTATTGGGTCTGAACCAACTGCTATACTTTCTCCCATAGATGGATAGTTGTCTGGGAGTGGGTGCTCACTAGCATATCCTCCAGGTGCTGAAGACTTATACTTATCCATACCCTTCTGGATTGAATCAGACGGAATAAAGTACTTTTCTATTACATCCCAAGCTTTACCTATACCATCCCACTCATTATTAATTTTACCGTTCATAGCCTCAAGCCAGAGATAATAACTTGCAGCCTCGGATGTTGACTCATGACCATAGTCAGGTGCTTCAACACACAATGTTTCAACTGAGTGATAAGGTATTCCCTCTGAATCAAAGTACCCAGTTGATGGGTCATGTATTACGTCATACAACTCAGTAAATTTCTCCTTGTAACCATCACCAGATGCTGCACTAACTGATGCAGCTGGTATCGATGCTGTCAATAATGAAAAAACTAATAAAAATACAGCCGTTTTTTTCATGTTTTAAATATCCTCCCTTCAGAAATCAAACAATAATTAATAAACTCCTTTAAACCATTAAAATTAATTATAAAACGGTTTAACAGGACACCGGTATTACCGGTTCATACATTTTGCCATGTCAGCTAAGCCAATTGAATTGCAAACTATCGCTAGTTAAAACTACCTTCACCCCCTGTGATAAAAATGACTTGCACAAAAATTTAAGCTATAAAGTTAAGCTAACGGGTTAACTTAACCAAAACACAATTAATTGTGTTTATATCTCAAGTAATAGTAGGAAGTTATTTGAAATACAACAAAGAATGGGTAAGATGTTTGTGAAATGAATTTCAAGAGGTATACTGCAATCAAATACAAAAACATACTAATTCAGATTAAATCATTATAACCCCACAACCAAATATTACAAAATATCACAATAACAATACTAATTTTTATGCTTAGAAAGCCACCTCCAAAAGAAAATTGTTTACTTTACAAACTATATATTCTTAATCAGACTAACTAAAGCCTGAAGTCCTTGACAATATTAGTTGTTAACAAGTTGGTTATGTACTTTTGCGTTAGTACTAAATTAATTCGTAGATAGTATGAATTTTTAGGGGATATAAAAGTAAAAAAATAAAAAAACTTTATTATTTTATAAATTATTCTGCAAATCAACTATTTCTTTAGTTATTATGAGCAAGATTGTAGTAACATTTTCTATTTATATTACTATAATAGCATTTACAACTTAATTTTTCAAGCAATTTTTAAAACACCATTCCATATATTACCTTTCGTTGCAATTCTATATTAAACACGATAAAGATTTACATAAAATGCAGCAAGGATGAAGCCCTGCCGCATTTTATTCGGGCTCAATTCCCCAAACAAGCCTATCGGATAAATATGCAGTCATTCTGTTCCAATCAGAAAATGTTTTTGCTTCGGAGTTAAATGAATAGTCATCTTTCTGGTTAAACTCGCTCCAATCTTCCCGCACCAATGCACCAAAAAGCCATGCAGTTTCTCCCGGTGAAACACTGCCCTTATTAAAAGTTACCTCAAGGTATCTATTGGCATTTTTTAACCCAGAAACTTTTTGTACCTTACCGTTAATGTCTGCTTTTTCATTTCCCAGGCTATAAAAATATGGCATAAAATTCACACTCTTGTCTGTTTCATCCATATAATAATATCTAACCTTAACATCTTTTAAATCAATTGTATTATCTCCTGTATTCTCAACAACAAAATCCCAACGTATAGCCTTTGAGAAAGCATTGTGATCATCACTGTAATGCTTGATTTTCAATTTTTTTTCAACATCACCCTTTGGATTCTGAACCAAAGGTGTAGGTATCGAGGTTGGGCTGAATGTATTGGCATCCGTAAAAATTGGTTCAGGTAAAGCTGGTGTAACTTCCGGCTTCGGTGATAGTGTCTGGTTTGATGACGGCTCACCTGTAGGTATTTGTTCCGGTTTGAGCTTATTTGATGATGTATAGTCAGGCAACAATGTATAACGAGGATCTTTAGCAGGGATAGGAGATTGAGGTTCAATTTCGATATCAATACCATCAATTAATTCCGTTACCTTCATATAACTTAATTCATCAATCGATATATCTTTACCTTGGTCCTTGGACTTAAGGAACAAATAGTATTTTCCCATAGAAACACCATACTTCTGTGCTGCTTCTCTTTCCATAGAGGTGACCTGTAACATTCTGCCAACAATACTGCTATCGTAACCATATATGTCTTTCTTGATTTCCGCCAGAAGCTTTTCTAAATTTACCTTGTCAGCTTCATTACCGGCACTTTTTCCCTTCTTATCATCTATAAACGTAGCCGAAATCAAGACATCAGTCTTTTCTCCTGTCTTGATATAGCCACCACTCTTCGATTGTTTTATAATTTCTATAATAACACTTTCTATTGTCTTATTTTTAACCTCAACATCATCTATTAATTTTGCCCCATCATCATTAAGTGCAACTGCTTCCAATACTGCAAAATCCTTATCAATACAAAATTCCATACTTGGATTTATGTCTAAAGCAACATATCCAAACACATTGGCACCAGCAGGTTCAAAACGAGAAAACAAAAACATTAGTACAAATATGGCAGCTATACTTGCAGATAGTGCAACAACCCTATGCATACTTTTTTTAGGTCTATAAATATCCTTATCGTCAAATGTTACCTGCTGACCTAAAAACATGTCTTCACGCCTGCTTATCATTATAAAATTGCTGTTACGTGTAAGAATAACTGCTTTATCATTTTTAATATCGTATATAACCCCAAGGTTATTCATAATTAACTTCCTCCTTTCTCTGTACTATTTAAATATCTCTTCGAAAGCTCAAGGTTACTTTTTAATACCAAACATAATGCTATAATATACTTTCTATGGTTTCCTATTGTTCTTCCATGTACCTTTGCCTTTTTCTTAAGTTCAGTCCTTGGAATGTTTTTATACTTCTGTAGTAATCTAAACAATTCTTCGTCATCTGCAAGAAGTTTTGCAATTCTTATGCATAGTCTTCTTGAATCTTCATGTTTTGGTACGTTTGATATCAAATCAACAAATGTAATACCATAACCTTCCAAAGTTTTTTTATATTCTATAATTTCTTCCCTTATCTCAACATCTTCAAAGGTAATACTTGAATCTGGAATTATATATTTTTCGAGCATTTCATTGTCATTTTCAAAATAAGAAAACGGAAGTTCCTTATTCCTTTTACTTCTTCTGATATGATCAATAAGTCGCTTTTTTATAACGTGTTCGCTAAACAAAAGAAAGTTATAGTTTTTTGTCATATCATAACAATCTATTGCCTCGTTGAATGCCGATAATGCAATGCTGTATTCATCACTATTCTTTATATCAATATACCTGCCTATAATATTTGATGCGGTTTTTAACATGAAAGGAGTATAACTGGATATAAAGTCTTCTCTTAATTGCTTGTCGCCTTCCTTGATCTGCCTTAGTCTGAAAATGAACTCGTCGTTAGAAGTTTTAACACCAACTTTATTTTTATTAAAGTTCAAAAGGTTTAGCACATCCAACTACATCATTCTCCCTTCATAGAAAACAATTCGTAAAAATTAATAATTTCATGTACATTATAAAACAATGCTAATATAATTTACATAAATAAATATACTATAATTCAATAATACACAAAAACCATAATTATTTCTATGGTAATCAATTTACTTAATCATCCAACCAATACAACTTTTATACAAACAACAAATCACCAGACGTAAAACCACCCTGCGAAATTTTATTCTCACAGGGCAGAATCAAAAAATGAATAACTAAGGAATAACAAAAAAGCACTAATAATCCTTTTTCTTTTGTGATAATCGCTCCAAAAAGCTTGTAACTCCCATTCCATGAACCTCTTTTAACTGTGTCACTGCATCAACCAGGTTAGAAAGTGTTGATGCTTCATTTCTATGTTTCTCCACGCCCTCGGCCAATACCCCGCTTATTATTCCGAGTTTTTCACTAAACTCACCAAGCATCATTACAGCCTGCCCAAGCTTATCGTCACCCTTAACAAGTTTGTTCTTATTAAAAACGCTCTTAATTTCCTGCCAACGGACTGCTTCCTGCTCATTAAGACAACCCACAAGTTCCTTCCATTTGAGCATGTTAGCCTCTGAGCCTGTTGTCAGAGTTTGTGCATCGTTTTCATATGTCCCTAAGATCAAAGCATCAAGCTCTTCATCATTTAAAACAGGTAATACCTTCTCAGCAATCTTATTCATATTTCTATATGAACCCTGAAGTTTAAACGCTGGTTCATTCCTGTATTCATCAGCCTGAGCTGCAGACCTGATGTATTCCATGTTTATTTTAAGCACAATATCTCGAACCTTGAACAGCTTTTTTATGACTGCAACAAATTCACTAATCTCTTCTGCTGTATAGTTGCCTTCAAAATCAAGTCCTTCCTGGACACCGCTTTTCGCAATCTCGATAAGAGTATAAACATCTTTCTGACTTTTAGTTGCAAGTTTGTTTAAAACAGGGTTTGAAGTAAGACCGTTTTCAATGTAGCTGAGCATAAACGCATCCTCATTTTCTCTAAGCATGTCACCAAGGTTGTATACGTCTGCCCTGTTTGCAAGCATATCGGGTATCTGAAATTTGGAACCGCTTTCAGTATAAGGATTTCCAGCCATAACAACGGCAACTTTTTTACCTCTAAGGTCATAGGTCTGGCCAACCCCTTTATATACACCTTCAATCCTGCGCTGACCATCACAGAGCGGAATGAACTTCTGTAAAAACTCAGGGTTACAATGCTGTATATCATCAATGTAAATCATTACATTATTTCCCATCTTAAAAGCCAGATTAAGTTTCTTTATTTCCTCTTTTGCCCCGGTACTCTTTGCCAGTGCTGGGTCAAGAGAAGTAACCTCATTTCCGATAGCAGGCCCGTTTACCTTTACCATGGTTATTCCCAAACGGCTCGCAATGTATTCCATAAGTGTAGTTTTTCCGTAGCCTGGTGGAGATATAAGCAACAACATTCCCATTAAATCAGTTCTCTTATCCTCACCTGCCACACCAATCTGTTTTGCAAGATTATCCCCGATAAGCGGTAAATAAACCTTGTCTATAAGCTTATTCCTGACAAAGGAAGAAAGAACATCGGATTTAAATTCATCCAACCTGAGTTCATCTCTATAATTTTGCGTAAGCTCCTTCTTCAGATTCTGAAATTCGATATAATCTTTAACCGTTGTCTTTTCATATATATTAAGCTTTTCCAGAAATTCCGTGTATGACGATATAAATTTACTATCTTTAATAATTGGATGACTTCCAACAAGGCCTGTTACTTCGAGTTCTGTCCTTGTTTTTATCACACTTGAGCTACTGAAGCTGTTTAAAATCAGTAGAACAATCACTTCATATATTACATCTTTTGATTTGCTCATACCTGTGTCCTTAAAAAATGCATTAAGCCATTCACGAACAAGGTAGAACAAACCTTCCAGATCATTTTCAATATTCTTCATCGATTTGTCGAACTGCTCTAAAGCCCTCTTTTCTTTCAGGTGCGACATAAAAGTGCTGTATATTTCTTCTGCCTCAAGGCTTATTACAAATCTGTCGCCTCTCATCAATTCATTGCAAAGGTATAAGGAAGCCTCTCCTATAAGTTCTTTATCCACAAAAGTTATAGTTGAAAATGCTTCCTGCATGGCACTTATCATTTCCGGAACATAAGCACTCAAATCCGGTTCCGTCTTAAAAAACCCGGATACTTTAGCCAATTCTTTAAGCCGCAAACTGAATTTGTCTTTTACAGGCTTCCCGAAGCGTGACCAGAAAAGCTGTGCCATAGCTCTTGCCCTAGAATTATATATCAGCAGATCAATGTTTGTATGCAGATTCACTAAAGCTCTGAGTATAACTTGGCAATCTGCATCGTGAACCCCTTTGGTATAAGCTTCCTGATACCTCGGCTCCATAAACTTCTGTATAAACAGCAAGAGCTGGTCATCTGAATAAGTATGAAGCTGGTCAATAGATACAGTCTCTCTCTTCAAAGCAGCCATAAAAATCTTATAAGCCAGGTATTCGGCTCGGTACACCTCATTGTTCTCAGATACCAGACTTTGATCCCAAACATGGCGAAATTTGTTAAGCCTTTCATCTGTCAATTTGTCCCAAAAATCAGTACCGGATATATGAAAATAAAGTTCCCCATCCTTCTGCACCAATGACAAATCCAGCTTTTGGGTATTAACAGAGAAATAACGGTTACCGAATTTTATAACATTTTTTCCTCCTACATACAGCTCCTGCCTGTCTTTGAGCTGACGAACCGCATCTTCCTTAATGGTCTTAAGCCTTCCCTGAATTTCATCAGCTTTAACAGTATCTCCAAGAGCCTCAAGCTGATCAATGGTGTCCCGAACCTTCCCGATCATTATATCCGATGCAAAATAGCCGTTTATCTCGTTAACTGTGTCAAAGTTTTTGAGTCTGTTTACAATTCCATTTAATATCCGGTCAGAAGCATTGAGGAGAGCAGTCACTTTTTTGCTTCTGTTTTCCAGAAGCATCTGTTTCCTCGCCTCAAAAGCATTATAGAGTTCCTCACGCTTTTCTGACAATTTTACAACATAGTCGTCAAAGTCGGCAAACTTTCCTTCAAGTTCTTCTATCTGAACCATTACCTTACTTAAGTAATCCTCACACTTTTCTGTTGTATCAGCTATATCAAGGTAATTTACTACAGCCTGATCTAAAAGCTTCATCTGTGAGATAAATTTAGCAGTTCCTTCAACACTTGCCATTTCTCCCATACGGGTTTTGAGCCTTGCTTTTGCCTGATTTAACTGAGAATATATTGAGGATATATTTTCAATGATCTCCGTTGCCTTTGTAGCATCTTCAATATTGAAATTACTTACAATATCAATTAGCATTTCAAGGTCTGTTGAAGTTTTTGCCATCGCATCGGATAGTTCTTTACCTGTGGCTGTCCTGTCAACTCCGTCAATTCTTTGCTGATGCTCAACCACCCTGTCTATATATGGCTTCAAGCCTTCAGGTTGCAGGAGAAATTCCACACATTTAAGCGAAAACAGTTCGTTCTTTTCCTTTACCTTTGCCTCTAAAGAATCAATAAGAGTCAGATTGGTATATCGCAAGTCCTTAAGTGAAACAATCTCTCCCCTGACATTTCTTACGCTGGTAAGAACCTGTACATAATCATCAACACTGTCAAAATTACCATACTCAATTTCCTTAAGCAGCTTTTGAGTTTTTTCCTCCACTGCACTGATTTGTAAAGCAGTAGCATTCCTGATCTTTGTGACTTTTTCATATTCGGCAACTGCTGAGGAAGATGCTTCTTTTATGTTTGCCAGTACAGGTTTTATGTCAAAAGCTTCTTCCTTTGAGATCCAGAAGTAGGAATCTATTATATGGGTTGCTTCCTTCACAATATCTAAATAGATATCCGAATAACTTTCACCCTTTTGAATCAGGCTGTATAAAACTCTGCAATCCGCCATGCAGTGAACTATATCCTTATTTCCTATTTTGAACAGAATAGAATCGTCCTTTTTCTCTACCACATAATTTTTGCCCATATAAGGTGTCTGCCACATCTGAACGGCATGATTTTTCCTCGGCTCATCGGAAGCTTTAAATACAATCATTTCTCCGTTTTCAAAGTGAGAAAAACCACTGCACACGATAGGAGTTTCTACCGTCTGTTCAATAAGATTGTATGAGTAAATAAGATATGACCCACTGTCAATGTTATAAAAGAAATACTGATAGTCTTCACCATTAGGTGCTTCATCCTTCTGCTCAAAGATGCAATTGTCAACTGGCACATCAAATAGTTTGTATTCTCCGCTTTTAAGGTAATAACCTTTTGGAAAAATGAGACCATGATCATCAGGAAGCAACATGCAGGCATCCTTTATATCGTCAATACGTACAACGCTTTTAAGCTTGTCATTAAAGACAAAGTACCTGAAATCTTTTTCCTTGTAAGGCCTGATCTTGAGCAATACAATATTTCCCAGAAGTGTATAATATATTTCCGCATCATCAAGTGTTTGATCTTTATCCTCTACAGCCTCAGAGTATATCCCCTTACCACTGTCGGTGTTATTTTCAACCTTGATGGTAAGGTCGCCTCCTAAAGTCTCTACAAACACTCTATCCTGAATGGAGACATGAGGAAACATCCCATCTCTGTGGTCTTCCCTTCTTACCCTTATCCAATCAAATTCACTCTTGTTCTGAAACCTTACCTCGTGATCGCTCCGGTTGTCAATGTATGTCAGTTTACCATCGTCAATCAGCCATTTAAAAGCTTTTATGTCCTGAGCACTCTTGCCGGTCTGAAATATCATATAAAGGTGGGGTTCAATTAATGAAAATTTTGCAAAAAAAGTATTTTTGTAATATGTGTACAACTCTGCAAAATCGGCTAAAAACTGCTTATCTTTAATTAAGTCAGGGCTAATCCTTTGAAAGGTGTGATCCTTATATTCATACATGGAAAAAACATCCTCAAGCTCCACCTTCGCCTTTAGCCCCATGTAGACATTATATCCGAAAATAAAGGAAGTTCCCACGGGAACCATATCTCGTGGGACACAGTTATTGTCTGTGATAAGCCTTTCACTTCCAATAATAGTTGTATCAATTGAACCAAAAACCTTTTTTCTGGCGTCATTCAGCTTTTCAAGACGCTCTTTGAGGTCATTACCATGTTTGATCAAGCGGTTTTTTATAACTTCATATGTGCCGTTTTCCAATCCCTCAGTTTTTTGTACGGTTTGTTCGGCCTTTTCGCCTTTTTTGACTTCATCCACAGTCACTTACACCTCGTTTTATTGTTTAATTCTACTTTTCTATTAATGAAGCAGATTGGCTTGCAAAACCTGCCTTTTCCACAGCTTCTAGAAGCTTTGAGAGAACAGGAATATCCTTTGAATCTGCCTTAAGCATCATTTTATTTATAGCACCGGAAATGGTTAAGTTCTTTAAATCCTCCGAGGTTATGTTAAACCTTGAAGTAAAGTTCTGTAACTGGGATCTGAAATATTCAGGATCACCCACAATAAATGTATCTTTGATATCCTTGAGTACTTCACTGCTGTTTACCATGCGATCAAACGACTTACCTTGGGAAACACTACCTATGATCTTGTCAAAGAACATGGTCTCGCCTCCAACAATATCAATCTTGGCAGTTTTAAGAGCCTCTCTGATAACTGAAGCCTGTGACTCTGCAATATCCTTCTGGATATTGATATTCGCAAGCTCAATTTCTTTTTCTTTTTCAAGTCTTAGCTTGAACTCTTCATGGGATCTGCCGGCTTCATCAAGTGCCCTCATGCTGTTTGCCTTTTCAGCAATGCCTTCGGCTTCTGCACGGAATTTCTTGGACATAATATCAGCTTCAACAGTTCCTGCCTTTTCCTTAACATTTACCTTTGCTTCTTCGCCTTTAGCTTCAGCGAGTGCTCTCATTTCTATAGCCTTTGCTTCAGCTTGGGCAGTAGTCTCTAAAACCTTTGCCTTTGAAGCACCTTCTTTTTCAATAGCATTTGCCTTTGCTTCAATAACCCGAGCCTCAGCAAGTCCCTTTGTAGCTTCCTGCAGCACTTCTGCATCAACTAGGGTCTTTATTGCCTCTGACTCTTTTTCTGAGGATTTAAGTTTTGCCTCAGCCTCAATTATTTTCTGTTCTGCAAGTTTCTCCGAGGCTTGTTTTGATGCTTCTGCGGTTTTAACTTCCAGAATTAACTTCATCTCAGCTTCCTCTTCAGCTTTCTTAAGTGCCACAGCCTTAATACGCTCTGCTTCAGCAATTGCACGGGTATCCTTGATCTTTTCTTCTTCAATAACTACATCCTTTTCAACTGCAACCCTCTCACGGATAACTGTCTGGATGTTCTTCTTCTCTTCTTCTACCGACTTGAGCTTTTCTATTTCAGCAAGCTCCACAAGCTTATCTTTTTCTGTCTTTTCGAGCAATCGTTTTCTATCAACACGTTCGGCTTCAATTACTTCCGTACTTTCTTTTGATTTTTGTGCAACAATAATCTGTCTCTGTTTATTTTCTTCTGCAACGGAAATCTCTTCTTCTGTCTTTATGCGGGCCATTTCAGCCTTAAGGCGTTCTTCCTGTGCTACTTTGTCGGCTTCCGCCTGTTCTCGGGCTCTGATAATGGCAATTTCCCTTGCTTGACGTGCTTCAGCTTCCTGGTTCTGTTTTTCGAGTTCCAGAATTGCTTCTCTAGCAGCAATATCCTGCTGTTTGATGGTCTTTTGCTTGTCACGTTCTATCTGGTTTGCAAGCACCAACTGCTTTGCAGTCAACTCTGTAATCTTTTTGATACCTTCGGAGTCCAATATATTGCTGCTATTCAACTTACCCACATCAGTCTGCTCAAGGTAATCAATAGCAGCATCGTCAAGTGCATATCCATTAAGATCTGTACCTATAATCTGAAGTATCTCTTCTTTAAATTTTTCTCTTTCAGTATAGAGTTGTACGAAGTCAAACTGCTTACCCACAGTTTTTAGTGCTTCGGAAAATTTGGCATCAAAGAACTCCATCAATGTTTCTGGATCCGAGGCCTTGGCACAACCTATTAGTTGTGCAACTTTCAATACATCTTCCTTTGTTTGGTTTACACGCACAAAAAATGCAACTCTTATATCAGCTCTCAAATTATCCTTACAAACAAGGCCGTCCTTACCTTCTCTGGCAATCTCAACTCTTTTTACCGAAATATTCATAACCTCTGCATGATGCAGTATAGGAACAACCAGTATGCCCCCAAAGGATACTACGGGACCTCCGACACCATTACGTACAATAACCTTACCCTGGTCTACCTTGCGGTAAAACCTTGAAAACAATGCAAGCATCCCAAAAATAATGATGACACTAGCAACTACAGCAACTACTATAATTTGTGTTATTTCAGGCATCTTTTTACCTCACTCCTTCAAATTTTTTAATAATATAGCAATCCTTATCCAGATCTTTTTTTACAACAAATGCCTTATCTCCCTTGCACATCGCCTCTTGCTCATCGTCAACCTTTACATTGATCAGAATAGACGACCCAACTCTATCTATCTCAGCCTGACCTAAACGTCCATAAGTAATATCGCACAAAACAGTACAAATCTGACCCTCAATTTTTGTCTCGCTTCCTACATCCTTCAATATTCCTCTGAATAAGCCCTTTAATGGCTGTGTAACCGCCTTTGTAACAAACAAACTAACCACTACATTTGGTATTAGCAGAAGGGCAATTATCCACGTTGCAGATACAAAGGATAAAACACTTATAATCATGGCAATTACCCAGAAGGACAAGCTGAAAATACTTAATACAAGCATAAAAGGAAGATCGCCGATATTCAAGAATCCCAGGAAATCGTAAAACGGGCTACTAACAAGATCACCTTCCGGTAGGTCAAGGTCAAAATCGAAGAAATCGATATCAATAGCTCCAATTATAACTATGATCCAGTACAAGATTACTATTCCCAGAAGAGTAGTGGGAATAAGATTTACACCTGTTATAGATGTCTTAAGCAATTCGAGCATAACCTGTCTCCTTTGCTTTGGGAATTTGTATCTGCTTTGAATTAATTGTACAAGACATTTATTCTTCAGAAGATAGTTAATAAAAATATACTTTCTCTAAATGTAAATATATAGTATAGACCTTGATTTGTCAATATCTTTGGGCTTTTTATTGCTTTTTATTAATATCTCAAAATTTTTTAATATTTATCAGACACATTAATTATAATATCGTATAATAATTATAAATAATAACAAAAACGAGGTGTTTTGATATGGAGAAAAAATTATATCTTTCTGATACAGATAAAAAGTTAGCAGGTGTTTGTGGCGGAATTGGCGAATACTTTGGCATTGACTCAACTCTTGCTAGAATTGTATGTGTTTTACTTGCACTCGCATCCTTCGGAACTGCAATTTTGGCATATATTATTTGCAGCTTTGTAATACCTAAAAAACCTTATTCGAAAGATCCCTGGTAAGGTACGACTGGGTGCATTTAATAAATGTGAAGAAAAATATTCCAGAAATTTATGTTTATTCCATAATTTTCTTCACTTAAATAATATGCGCACGGTACGACTAAAATATAAGTTCCTACTCTGGACGAAAAAATTGTATAGCTTAATAAATCTTTAAAATGAAAGCAATATTTTGTTCGGGTTAAAAGTACCAGACAAAATATTGCTTTTATACTCAGTGCTTTTTAGCATTACTGAATCCTTTTTATCATCGACTGAATGGCCTCAATTACTTTAACATCCGGTGCAGGTACTGCCGTCGAAATATCTTTTTTGAAACCATACTTCCCATACTTTTGTTCAAGGGAAGATATATCTGACACTTGCATATTTGCTGGCCTGAATCCCTCTAACATAGCCTTCTGCTGTACTTCCGTACTAAGCAGGTATTCCTTGAACTTTTTGCAGGCTTCAATCTTTTCGTTGGTTGCATTTTTCCCTTTTAATACTATAAATGGTCTGTTGCTCCATATTGTAGGTGTAGGGTATACTATCCTGAGATTTCCCCATCTTCCCTTTGCATTTTCTACATTGGCAAGAGCATAGTATTCATAAATTGCACCCATATCGTAACGACTTGGTCCGTAAGTTACAAGGGATTGCATAAACTTTCCGGAGCCATCTTCCTGTTTTGCAGTATTTTTTTCAAACAACTTTACATATTGAACAAGATTCTCATTAGCCACATCTTCAACTGTCAATTGCTTTTTAGGAGAACCGTTTCTGCTGTAGAAATCATGAATAAGCAAAGTTACAAACTGTGCACCTGAGTTGGATTCAATCGGATCTGTATGTGAAAAATTCACAAATCCCCATTCCGGTTTGCCCCCAACCGCTTCCCAGGTCTTGCCCTGTGAAACTGTATCATATAATGAAGATATCGTTATATCTCCAAGGTTTCTTATTCTTTCATCCCATCCTACAATGACTAAAGGTGATGCAACAATTGGTGTTGACTCTATTACTACGTTTTCTCCATTATGCTCATTAGAGTAATTATATTTAAGCATTTCTGTTCCGGTTTCATCGGCACATATCCATGCGTCAACATCATTTCCTTCAACTATATAATCCACTGCTTCAAAAGTTCCAAGTCCGATATAGTTGATGTCTATTTTCGGATTTTTGGCAATAAATTCGTCCCGTGCATCATTTAAAAAATTGCTTCCAGTTCCCGTCATTCCAATAATATTTAAAGTAAGTTTTTTACCTCCGACTACATCTACCCCCGTCTCTTTTCCTCCGGAGAATAGTATAATGGCTGCTATGGCAACAGAAATAATTGCAATGCCAAAAAATATAATTCTATTTTTCAATACAAGTCCCCCTTATTACAGTTCCATTAATTTGGATATATCCCTTATGCTCTCAGAAAAAGCTTCTACGTTTTGATTGAGATCCTGAGTATCTTCATCACTCATTTTCTCTTTCAGTTCCGAAGACTCAATAATGGTCTCTATTCTTTGCAATGCACTTAATATAAAATGCAGCTTTGACTCACATTCATCGAGATTGCTCCTTATGCTCATCATTTCATTCAAAGTCTGTTGCTTCTCATCAAGAGCTTTCTGATACATCGCCTTTGCGTTGTCCCCTGTCGCATTTCTCAATTTATCCTGAAGCGATCTTATTTCCGAGTTTATTCTACCGTCTCTGCCGTGCAAAAACTCTGCTCCCTTTCTATAACTCCGTACGATCTGAGGAATTATCTCTTCGAAGTTCACGATCTCTTCCATAAATCTTGATATAATCATGAATTTGCTGTTATCCTCAGATTTCTTCTTCAGATTGTTTAAAACCTGTATAATATTCTTTATAACAGGTGTCAAATTATCCCTGACCTTATTAAGTTCTTTTAAGTCAAAACTGCTCTCATCAAATGCCTCTGAATTTTTTTTGAAAATCAGGCCATACAATATTGAAAAAAACAACAGGATAGCACCCATAACTACAAACGGAAAAGCCGATTTACCATCTTTTAAGAAAATAGCTGATAGAATTACCGTCCCCCCTATAATTATTGCGTTAGGAGTACCGAATATTGCCCTTGAAAATCGGTTAAAACTTCGTTTGTTCATTGTTCTATACCTCTACAATTATTTTATTTAAAGCTTCTACATTCATCTTACTTAAAGCTTTTACAGCCTTTGCAAATTTTTAGAAAAATGTTTTTATTTCTTCAAACACCTGCTTAATGGTTTGAGGATCACCCTCATAGTATTTTCCTCCAGTCAGGTCAGATATAGTTTCTAAAACCTCCTTATCAACATTTCCATAACCTATGGTAATTATTACTGGAAGGTTTCCTTCCTCCTGCTCGAGTACACTCGTCAATGCACTGAAATTTATTTTGCTCTTGGTATCTGCACCATCAGACAGAACTACTATAATTTCAATCTTCTTCTCATTTTCAGCTTCTTTTAGCTTCTGATGTTCCGTAATAGCTTTATTAACAGCATCGTACAAAGAAGTATTTCCCTTTGCATTCAGATTGTCCACAACTAAACTCATCTCGCCTATCTCCTTACCTTTAACTGTGTATACATCACTCACTTCCGAATTAAAGGTCATCAGGCTTATAGTATCCTCATCATCAATGCTTGTATAATTCTTTTCCTGCAAGTCCTTGTTAAACAGGTTCTGAATTGCAGATTTAGCATTATCTATAGGCTCTCCTTCCATACTTCCCGAAGTATCAATTACAAAGAGCACATTGGCTCTCTTTTTCATGTTTGTCTGCCAGTCTTTAAGGAGTTCATTTATTACCTCAATAGAAGGCAACTCAAGTGTAGTTTGCGGTTCATTCGGGTTAACCCCATTTTCAACCGATATTGCATTTGAAAGTGGTATGCCTGAATCTGCTGGTCTGAAAAAGTATTCGTTCATTCCCTTTTTCTGAATTTCTTCCGATAAAAGAATTTTTTCCACTTCATCAAGGGCTTTACTTTGCTCATCTGTAATATTATCGGAAAAAACTTTGGTAAAACAAACATCTCCCCAGATTGTACCCTCATTGGGATAGATTGCAACCAGCTTTTCCCTTCCCGGAGTATTGACGTTCATGTTTGCCACCATATACTCATATAAAACCGCATATTGAATGAATGATGGGCCTTTTTCAACTATTTTCTTCTGTAGCAGCGAGGTACTTTCTCCATAGTGAACAATTGTCTGCTCCAATTCTTTAAGCTTGCTGCTGTTTGTTCTTACATCCTCTATTGAAAGACCTTTTTTCTTACCACTGAATGCATATTCTGCAGCTATCAGAGCATTTAAACCCGAATTTGATTTTGCAGGATGTGTATGAGCAAATCTTACAGGGTTTAAAATTGACTTTCCATACATTCCCCAACCATCAACCGCTGTAGACAACATATAAATATCCTGCCATCCTATTTTTTTAGCCGGATAACCCATAATCTTGGCCAATGATTCCTGCATTGCTATAACCGTAGGTGTCAAAAAGACTGTAGTATAATCCTCATCAACAATCGGTTTGGTATTACCGCTTGCGTACCAACGCTCATTAGCCCAGAATATATGAGTACTTGAAGCAGGCATCCAACCAACATAATCTGCACCTTTAGCTATAACTTTCTCCATAGCTTCGCCGGTTCCTGCTTTTTCTGTGGTTATGTAAATTTCCTTATCATTTATTTTAACACCCTTTTGGTCAAGAATTTTCTGAACCTCATCAAATATCCACTGTTTATCTCTTCCTATCATAAGCTTAAGCTCTATCGCATTTTTTGGTAACTTCTTGTTATTATCTGGTGTTTCCTGTACTGTACACCCCGAAAAAATGCACACCGTTATGCAAATAATAATACTAAGTATATTTCTAAATCTTCTCACCATACTATTCTCCCTCACAAATAATTATAATTTCCATATTACTACTATAGTATATTAATGAGCAAAATACAATTGTGATTTTTATACTTAGGGATAACGGAAAACGACATCCAATTCTTCTATTTTGAAAATCTTATCAAATCAAGTTTTTTTGTTATCCAGCGTAGAAACTTATATTGTAGATGTACTTTAGAACTTAAACTTATGTAAAAATATCCGACTGCCTAAATCAGCAATGTCGGATATAAAAAGTATATAAATAATTTTACATATCGGTATTTCCATAAGTTCTAAAGTGCTACTGGAAGCGTTTTTACCATTCCTAACAAGTAACTTCTTAGTATTGCAAAATCAATAGAATCAACTGCACCATTTCGATTAACATCAGCTGCCTTCATGCCGTTTTCATAAGGAAATACGCTTGTATAGCCCAGCAAGTAATTTCTCAAAAGAGCAAAGTCAATTGAATTTACAAGTTTATCATTATTAAGATCTCCATATACAAAATCACCATTACCGGAAGGTGTCGGAGTTGGTCTCACTGTTGGTGTCGCTGTAGCAGTAGGTAATCCAGCATTATTGCTCAAAAATGCATCCATAGCAATTGTAGGTCTTCCGTTAAGATTCCATGCACCCTTTCCATAGTAAGCCCAATTATAACATTGGGGTTCCCAGTAAAATACCCCAAGTCCCTTTCCTCCCGAAACAGAAGCAACTTTTTTCAGCAAATCGGTAATTAAATCCTTCGCAGCACTTTCAGCAGTATTATCCATACCCACTTCACAAATCATAACTTCTTTGCCGTATCTCGATACCATATCGTTCATATTTGTCAGGCACTTGCTGCTCAAATCTCTCCAATTACCTACTTCCGGATACAAAGACATGCCTATAACATCGAATTTTGCATTATTATTTTTTAGTCCGTCAAATATCCATCTAAACAGACTGTTATCGTGTCCATTTGATATATGTACAATAACCTTTGTTCCAGGGAAAACAGCCTTTACTGCATCATATCCACTACTTATCATCTGTGCAAAGTTTTTCATGTTTGATGAAGCCTTACCGTCTTCCCATAACATTCCGTTATTAGTTTCATTTCCCACTTGAACCCATTCAGGTGTAACTCCATTAGATTTCAAAGCATTTAGAACGTCATAGGTGTGGTTGTATATATCTCTAAGCAATTGGTCAAGGTTATGGCCTACCCATGCTGCTGGTTTATTCTGCTTTCCCGGATCTGCCCATGAGTCGCTGTAGTGAAAATCAATCATAATTCTAAAACCCATGTTTTTACACCTTTTAGCCAGTTCAACTACCTCTTCTTTACTACAGTGGCCACTATGAGGGTCCTTCGATGGATTAACCCATACTCTCAACCTTATTGAGTTGATCCCATGCTCTTTTAAAATCTGAAGACAATCTTTTTGCACACCATAATCGTCATAAAACTTGTAACCGTTAGCCTCCATCTGCGGCAGCCAGCTCACATCCGCACCATTTGCAAATGAGGCCGCCTCGGCTGAAATAGAGTTAAGTACATTCAGGTTAAAATTAAAAACAACCGATAAGCACAAAACAGTCAGAATCACAAATAAAAAAGCTCTTATTTTTTTACTCATCCAATCTCCCCCAACATCAAATATCTTTATTATTTTAGCATGTAAACAAACTTTTGCCTATAAACGGTTTATCTTGTTTATCCTATAGCATTTTCTAAGGTTATTCTTTTAATATATGCGTAAGAAGAAAAGTTTTTGGTGCATAGAAATAAAAAAGATTTCACTATATCTTTCATGCGTTTTGGGGAAAAGCCTGTCAAAATACAAACTTTTCCCCAAATGTAATAAAGTATAATTTAGTTACATCAACTTAATTGCACTCTGTGACGTTATTACCTTCTTCTACCAAGTATCCTTAAGATGTACAGGAACAGGTTAATAAAATCAAGATATAAAATAAGTGCACCAATTATAGCTACATTTCTTTCTTTTTCAGTACCTGCATAATGCATACTAATATTTTTGATTTTTTGACTGTCATATGCTGTAAGTCCAAGGAAAATAGCAACCCCTGCTATTGAGATTATCCATCCTAAAGGACTACTTTTAAGAAAAATATTAACTATAGATACTATAATCAGCCCGACAAGCCCCATCATAAGCAAAGACCCCATAGAAGTCAAGTCGGTTTTTGTTACAAGACCATATACACTCATAAAACCAAAAAAACCAGCTGCCATAAAAAATGCTAAAGCAATTGAGTCAAAAGTATATACAAAGAATATAACCGATAACGTCAAACCATTAAGTATGGAATACATTATAAACGCAATAGCTGCAGTTCCATATTCCATATGCATAGCTCTTCTTGATATAAACCAGACAAAAACAAGCTCAAGAATAAACAGCCCAAAAATTGTGAATCTACCTGAGTGTATAAGATTTGTCATGGCACTACTGTTAGCCGTATATAATGCCGTCAATCCTGTAACCATCAAGCCGATAAACATCCAGCCAAATACTCTTGCCATCTGTGATACAATAGCACTCTTTCTTTCTATGGAACTATCATAATTATTATAATCATTATAATTTTGCAAATTTGTCACTCCCTTTTTTACTATTTTTTATAACAATTATAACATACTTATTTATTTGGTAAAAGTTTTTATTTAAAGGGCTGCAAATTTCTTGCAGCCCTTTAAGATGCTATTCTATATCAATCTGCTCAGCCTTTGGATCAGGTACTTCTATTACATCGGCATCTTTTTGTGCAAAGCTCTTTATTATCTGTGTCAGATCAATGCCTGTAATTCCTTTAACAGTCTCAGGAAGCTGTGCCATTACATTGGTAATATCCTTGGTTATTTTCGAAGCTCCAGAATCTCCAATCATAATAATCTTCTCAGTCTTAGCAAGAGGCTGTGCAATTGCCTGTGCAATTTCAGGAAGCTTTTCTATTACCATCTGAGCCATAGCAGCATCGTTAAACATCTTGTAAGCTTCTGCCTTCTTTACCATTGCTGCAGCTTCAGCTTCACCTTTCGCCTTTATAATCTCAGCTTCTGCAAGACCTGCGGCCTTAATAGCTTCAGCCTTTGCAAGACCTTCTGCTTTAATAGCATAGGATTGACCTTCTGCCTCTTTTGACCTCTTAATTCTCTCAGCCTCAGCATAAACCTCTGTCTTATACTTATTAGCATCAGCATCAACCTGTGTTTTAAATTTATCTGCCTCAGCAGGCTTTTTAACAGTCGCCTCAAGCTCTTTTTCCTTCCTCAGGATTTCCTGTTCATTGAGCTCAATTTCCTTCTGCTTTCTCACAATCTCAACCTGCATAGCTTCTTTCTGTACTTCCTGATCAACAACGTACTTCTTCTTGTCATAGGAAAGATCCGATTCAGCCTTTTTCTCATTTATTGAGGATTGATACTCGGCAACTTTCATTTCCTTGTCTCTATTAGATTCAGCAACCTTGGTCTCTGCAAGGAACTTAGCTGTCTGTCCTGCCTGCATAGCTTCTGCACTCTTGATGTCTGCATCTCTTTTTGCTTCTGCCTGACCTATAACAGCATCTCTTTGAACCCTTGCAATTTGTGCTTTACCAAGACTTTCAAGATATCCATTCTTGTCAGCAATTTCTCTTATTGTAAAGGATATAATCCTAAGCCCCATGTTTGCAAGATCTCCGGCCGCCAGTTCCTGAACCTTTTGTGCAAAAGCGTCCCTATTTTGGTTGATTTCTTCCACTGTCAGGTTACCAACTATTGAACGAAGGTGTCCTTCAAGTGTTTGAGTTGCAATACGCCTTATTTCTTCTTCTTTCAAACTAAGGAATTGCTCAGCAGCAGTTGCAATAGCTTCCTGACTCGAATCAATTTTAACCTGTGCAATACCATCAACTGTCACCTGTACTCCCTGTGCAGTATAAGCACTTGAATTTACATCAAGAGGCATAATTCTTAGCGAAATGGTCTTTGCTATCTCAAATATCGGCCATACAAAGGTTGCACCACCTTTAACAATTCTAAAACCTACAACCTGGCCACTTGCCAGCTTCTTCTTTCTACCGGAAACAATAAGTGCCTCATCCGGCCCAACTTTTACATACCTGCTTACAAATACTGATATTCCCAAAAACAGTACCAGAACCACAACCCCAACTACCAATGCAATAACTCCAAGCATTCCATCAAACATAATTAGTGACCTCCCTTAAATTATTATTTATTGTCCTCAGCGTCACTTCCATCAAGATCAAGGACACTGATATTTACCTTGCGTGATACAGTAGCTGTATTACCTGAAATCCCCTTTATACAGACCATCTCACCTTTTGCGATTGTATCGCTGCATGTACCTTTTGCAGGTAAACCATGCCTTTCTCCGTTAACAACATAGACAATCTCGCCAATACCCTTTGCCGGTATCGGAGTAACAACTTCACCATCAAGTCCGATTAAATCCTCCAAAGAAAACGTTGAATTTGATTGCGAGTTGTATGCAAACCTTACAACTCCAAAAAATATTACTGCTCCGATAATTGCCGCAAGAACCAGAGAAATAACCGCACTTTGAACACCTCCCATATTTAAACCCAGCATGCTCACAATCCCAGTCCCGCCAAATACCGTTATTGAGCTTGTAAGTACCAATGGATTTAATATTCCCGGACAATCAGCCCCCCCGTCAGCATGAATCCCATGGAGGTCAAAATCGTGACCATCAAGCAAAAACGATACAGTTGAAAATAATATTCCAAAAAACAAACATCCTACATATACATAAAGCAACTAGTCCACCTCCTTCCTGCTAATAATTACTAGTAATTATTATTTTCTTTAGTAGTTAATCAGACCAAATATCGCAATGTTGTTCGTTGCTATATTGTTCATTGTGCATCACACTACATATTATATTATAGTTTATTACAATTTCAAAGTTTTCCCTGCATCCGTTTTTGTGTAACACAGCGGCATAAGCTAACACTATTTAACATTATCTTCGTATTTCTTTAAATATCTATTTATTTCGCAGCCAACCTTGTACAGAATTTTTTTAATGGCATAAAGCCCTTCGGATGGGATTGCTATGAAGAGAATTGAAATAAAAAAGCAGCCATAGCTTTGTGCTATGACTGCTTTTATCAGTTAATATACTATTTATTTGTTGTAGTACTTATTAATTACTTCGTTGACAAGATCCTTCATGGCTATTGTCTCTGCCATAACCGTCATAACTATCATAAACTGTGTTACGGCACTTTTGTCTTCATCCTTAACACCTTCCTCCTCAACAAGCCTCTCCACTCTGTCAAAAATCTTTGGAATTGTGCCTGCCCAATGAGCTAAAACTTCTTTTCTCATTTCAACATAACTCTTGTATATATCTACAGCTTTTATCATATCGTCCTCAAAAACATCAGGATTGTTTCTCACAGGACCTAGTATTATCCTTATCTCTTCAAGAGAATATGCACTCTTTAAATTGTCTATAAGTGTGAGTAGAATCAAGTGATTCCGTGTGTAATACCTCTTTCCCAATGGTGGCGGGAGAACTCCAACCCTTACATAGTTTTGAATCATTGTCTTTGTGAAGGTTCTACCCTGTTTCTCAAAGAACTTTACTACCTGGGAAATTGTAAGTTCATCACTTAGCGTAGCAATTTTAACTTCATTACAATTGTCAAGGACTTTATCAACAAGCTCCATTAGCCTATCCTTATCTAAATATTCATTCATTATTATTCACCTCTATGTGATATATATCATTCGTCTATATAATTTTGTGTAATACTCTATGTTAATTCTATACTATAGCTTTATTTGTTCTGTGTCAAGGGCATTATCCCTTAAACCTTAAAAAGGAGTTGACCAGATAATAAGTCAACCCCTCTTCAACAACATATAAATATTAAAAGTACAATTAATTAAAAATCTCAGGTAATGTTCCTGCTATTTCTTATTTATGCATCTGTTTCACGTTCAGTGGTTTTTTCACTTTCTATTTCCTCATCTTCAAGAGAACTTTCATCAACCTCAGAATTAAGGAGTTGATAAGCCACTTCAAAATCCTCTTCATCAACGAGTATTTCAATACCCTCAAGTCTCAATCCAACAACTTCATCTATCCCTACTGATTTCTTTACTGCCATTATACCTGCCTGCTTCAGTAAACCTAATATAAATCCGCATTCCAACTCGTTTGAAACGTTTGTCAGATGTACAAGCTTTTCTTCCGGTATATCACTTATGTATGCATTGCAATCCGGACATCTTTCAAAGGCATCATGGAACTCTGTACCACAGTTCTTACAAATATTCATGGGTGAAACCTCCTTTATTTATAGAAGCAACTAACTTATCCGTCCAATGTCAAAGTCTTCTATTCTTTGGTCTTTAAGAAAGTTCCAAATGCTCTGTCCGCAGCTGCTATGTGTTTTACAAGCCAATCAACTACAACTTTGTTTACAGTCATAACGAAGTTAAGGCTCACGCCTTCTTCATCTAGTTTGACCTTGAGATTTTTATAGTCCATTATAAACCGCTCATGTGCTGCCTTATGCTCATTATAACCGGGATATGCACTGTCTGTCTGGAGCTTTTCCTCGTCATTGAAGTGTATTGTTACATACTCCCCCAGGAACCCAATAGTATTGAGCACCTCTTCCTTACCTTTTTGCAGGCTGCATGCTTCAAGAAGGTTGTTAATTTTTTGAAATAATTCTTTGTGCTGCGAGTCTATCTCTTCAATTCCTATTTCATAGCTTTTTCTCCATTCTATGGACACGTAACATCACCCTTCTCTTTTCTATTGTATTTTAAATTAAACGGTAGTTAATTAAAACTCATTCCTCTATTGCAAGAATTTTGCCAGTTTTAGGATTTATATATACTACCCAATAACCAAAGGCTCCATATGTAGGAGTATTACCTTCAACCTGAGCCCATCTGCAGGCATTTCCAAAAGGTTTCTCATCTACCCAATACACCCCTGGAATCCCACATACAACATAATCTTTGTCTTTTTGGCTATCCCGATACAATCCCACTATTAAATGCTTATACTTATAATGTGCCATGAGCACCAATGGATTAAACAAAACAGGTATCTTTATTCCAAAAGTGAATAAAATGTTGTTTAAATGAACAGGACTTGCAACCTTCCACCAACTGTAATCGGATCTTTTTGCCAAGAAAGGAGAATACCTTTCAAAAGTTACATCAAATTGTCTGGATAACTCTTCAGAACCAAATTCCTTTATCTTCAGTTTTTCCGCATTTTTATTGTTAAAGAATATGCAGTTCATACAATTGGGATTAAAATTTATGTTGTCATTGCTACCCGCATTAATATCCACAAGTTTACTGCCATCAAAAGAAGAATAACTCTTTCCTTTTTCCTCATCCTCTTTCTGACTTTCAGGTAGATCTTCCACTTTATTGGCATCTGCTGTGGCATCCTCAACATTTTCAAAAGGCTTTTTAGTTTCCGGTTCATTTTGGTTTTGGACTTCTGGTTCATTATTTTCCTGTGTAACAGCTTCCTGAACTGGAATAAATTCATTTTCTTTACCCATATCAGTTGTACCAGCACCACTCTTTTCCCCTTCATCCAGCTTAAGGGCTTTTATCACTTCTTCCTTCTCATCAATGTTACTTTCAAGCACCACATCTTCATGCATATTATTAATATCGTCAACTTTCTGGTTCTGATTTAATATTTCCTTATTATTTTTTTGTTCGATTAAAACATTGTTTAAATTTTGCCTCCATTGAACCTTATTACCCTTATACGCTACTAACGGGCATGCTATAGTGCCATTTTGCCAATCCTCGGAAGAAGCCAGCACTGCAAAAATATTAAACTTCTCTAAGGATATCCCTGTACTGTTAACGTCATTAGGAGCAAAGCTCCACTCCAATTCACCTTTGTTCCCTCTTAGTACTATATTTCCTCCAAAAACTGGAACCGCTGTTACTCCATCAGACTTTACAAGGAAAAGCTTATACTTGACTTTTCCATTTTCCCCGGTAAGATTGCTCACCTGACAGAAAAGCTTCCCCTTGCCATCCCTTATTTCAATTTTCACATGACCGGATGGTCTTTGGCCCGCTCCAAAACCACTATCTTCCTCTTCAAATATTAAAAAGCTTTTTTGATACCTGAGCCTGTTATCCATTTTTCTCCCCTCACTTTTTCATAATATGTTGCCTGCCTATAGTCATTATTTTTTAAAGAAAGTTTATATTTTCATCATTTAACACCTTGTGTTCATATATTTATATATATGTTGCAATACAAAAAAATAACCCGTTTATGCGTTTAAACACGTAAACAGGTTATTCACAAGTAACATTCTTTTAAATTATATTTAGCAGAACTGATTGGACAGACTTGCAAACTGCTCTATTGACAGTGTCTCTCCCCTTGCATTTTCATCAATATTCAGCCCTAACAGTATTTCCCGTATTTCCTCCTTAGACCTGTTAAACCCTCCAAAATTGGTCAGTGCATTTAATAGTGTCTTTCTTCTTTGTCCAAAGGATGCCTTTACAACCTTGAAAAACATATCCTTATCCTTCAGACTAACAGGCGGAGTTTTATTCTTTTTCAGCTTTACAATTGTTGAATCAACCTCAGGCTGTGGTACAAAACAATGCGGAGGTACATCAAAAACTTTTTCCGGCTGTGCATAATACTGTACAGCAACAGATAACGCACCATAATCTTTGCCTCCAGGTTTTGCTACCATTCTTTGTGCCACCTCTTTTTGAACCATAAACACCATCAATTCAATGTCATTCTCTTCCTCAAGAAGCTTCATAATAATTGGCGTAGTTATATAATAAGGCAAATTCGCCGCTACTTTCAGTGTCATATTCTGCTCGTTGCCGGTTATATTTTTTACATTAACCTTCATAATATCTTCATTGATTATTTCAAGGTTGGAAAACTCTTTCAAGTTTTCTTTGAGAGCTGGAATAAGATGTCTGTCTATTTCAACTGCCACAACCCTCCCTGCTCTTGCTGCAAGCTCTCCTGTCATACTTCCTATTCCAGGCCCTATTTCCATAACAAGGTCACTAGATGTAACCTCAGCAGTATCCACAATACGTGTTACTACATTTTCATCAGTAAGGAAATTTTGTCCAAGAGATTTAGTCAACCTGATCCCATATCTTTTAATAAGTTCTTTTGTATTTAATCCCATTATTTGTCACAACTCCAAATTTAAAATATATATCCTTATGACACTAGCCTTATACACAGAGAAATAGCCGGGACAAACAATCCCGGCCAAATAAAAGTCCCTTTCAAATATTATAACCAAACTATAATTCATTTACCAGTGCTTTTTGACATTACAAAAATAAATGTCAAATGACACTTCAACTGTTCTTATTATTAGTAAAGTATATATACCTTTACCTTTTTTCGTCCCCACCTGTCAACCACATCCTGGCCGTCCATATAAAGGTCAATTTTGTTTCCCTTTATTGCACTGCCTATATCTGCTGCAACTGCATATCCATAGTCAGGAGTTTTGCCTACTCCTTCGATATACAATCTTGTTCCTAAAGGTATAACCTTTGGATCAACTGCAACAATTCCCTTTTTAACCCTTACACCTGTATAAGTAATGCCAAATCCCGGATCACCCGGATGCTTTTTGGTATCCTTAAAAGATGCGGTATAAGCTGTTGCAGACATTTCAAGTACTTTTTTATACCTGATGGTATTTCCTCTCGATGCGGTATAAGTTGCTATGGTACCATACTCAACTACTTCCTTTACAGGATCTGAAACAATAGCATTGGTTAAAAGCTGCTTTTTTACCTCTTTGTTGTCTTCATAAACTACCATATATGTCTTTTCACATACGCCATTCTTACCCTTACTAACTACTTCCTCCACACCCTGATCAATGGAATTGTTTGCTTTCCTATCAACTCCATAAGGTATGATTTCATTCTGACTTACCAGTTCCCGTCTTACCCTGACTACTTTTACTTTTATATTTTCATAAATCTTATCATCAGGTTTTACGCCTTCTATTCTGTCATAAACTCCTAGTCCGACAGAACTGTCCTGCAAAGCTTCCTTAACAGTATCTTTACTTGTCATTATTGTAGTTTCTTTTCCATCAGCGAAAACATTTATAGGTACTGCAGATTTAATATGTATTTTAGTTGTCTTATCTCTTAGTAATCGTGTATTAAGTGGTAAACTTACATAATCAAAATCGCTGACTTTTATGCCGCTTTGCGTAAGCACATCTTTCACGGTATTTCTCATTGTTGTAACAGTAATCTGAGTTCCATTGTAATCAATAATTACGTTAGTGCTAAATGCCGAAAAAACAAATACCCCCAATAATACTGTTGCTACAACTGCAAATAATGCAGTTGCTATTCTCTTTTTTGAAAAATACCTTTGAATATTTTTCGCAAGTGGTAATATCATCCGACTCCTCCTGTCCAAAATATTAAAGGGACTTATGGTTATTTTAAGTTAAATTGGTTCCTTTGTCAAATCGCCTGGGAAACCACAACAAAACAGCCATTTTTTTGATCTATATCTACAGATAACGTACACTAAAGTCAAATCTATATGGCACCCAAACGTTATCTAATTTAGATGAAAAACGTCATTTAATTTTAGTTTTAGAGTTTTTCATCTATAATATAGTATACATGTTTACTATCATTTATTCATTTCCCATAAAACAAGGAATGCTGCAAACATTATTAACCTTTATCTGCACCTGCATTTCGGTAAGGTTAACGTGTTTTGCAACATTCCCTGTTTTATTAATATTGATTTCCCATGTTTGGACTCATATTGTATGGATTCATCATATTTTGGTTATTCGTGTAAGGATTTATATTCTGATTTGATACCCCTTGTAACATAGAAGGATACTCAGACTGCATCAATGGGCATTGCATATTCATTAAGTACGGACAACAAATCACAGGTACCTGTGCCATCTGTGGCATGTATTGCATTGGTTGAACCTGTGGCATATAAGGTGCAGCGTTCATTTGGGGCATCTGAGCAATTGGTTGTACCTGATTCATCTGAGGCATCTGGTTTATTTCCGCCATCTGCATCATCTGATTCATCTGATTCATTTCAGGCATTTGCATCATTTGCGGCATTTGATTCATCTGTGGTAATTGATTCATCTCAGGCATTTGGTTCATCTGTGGCATCTGATTCATTTGCGGCATTTGGTTCATCTGTGGCATCTGATTCATTTGTGGCATTTGGTTCATTTGTGGGAGCTGATTCATTTGTGGCATCTGGTTCATTTGCTGCACAGGCTGTGCCTGTTGCCCGTTCTGCATTGGTTTTACAGGCTCTGTCACAACATTTTCAACCTTTTTTGGTGTCGCAGCCATTTCCACTTCTTTTTTAATCTTACTTTTTTCCATAAAAAAATTACCTCCGGTGCTGATTTTCACAATATTCATTATCAGTATATGAACCGGAAATAATTTTGTGATTATTTACTTATGTAAAATGCTGTACTACTTTATTTTAAACAGCTCTTTAGCATTTTTAAGTGTTGCCTCAGCCACCTTTTCATAATCCATCTGTTTTATCTCGGCTACTTTTTCTGCAACATACCTTACATAACTTGAATCATTCCGTTTGCCCCGATGAGGTTCGGGTGTCAGATATGGTGAGTCCGTCTCAATCAGAAGCCTGTCAATAGGAATCCACCTGACCACTTCAACCAATTTCCTGGCATTTTTAAAGGTTAATGCTCCTCCAACGGATATATAGAAATTGTAATCAACCAATTCCTTTGCCATCTCTAAACTTCCCGAGTAACAGTGAAATACACCCCCCATATCACAAGCATTCTGTGCCTTGATTATATCAATAGAATCTTGATGAGCATCCCTGTCATGAACTATTATGGGCAACATCATATCCCTTGCAAGTTTTATTTGCTGTGCAAACCAATGTCTCTGCGTCTCACGTGGTGCTGTGTCATAGTAATAGTCAAGCCCGATTTCTCCTATAGCAACAACCTTATCCTCTTTTGCCATCTCTGCAAGCTTATTTAAAGTACTATTATCAATGTCACCCACCTCATGGGGATGAACCCCGACCGCTGCATAGAAATATTTATACTTCCGGGCAAAGGCAAGGCTATCCTCACAGGATTTTAAATCAGTAGCCGCATTTATGATATAGGAAATGCCACTTCGGTGAGCCTTCTCTATAACTTCGTACCTATCTTCTGCAAACTTTTCATCATCATAATGTGCATGTGTATCAAAAAGCATATCTTCTCTTCTCCATTACCTTACTTTTGTTCCGCTATCTATTGCCTTATCCAATCCGGCAAGTACAAGTTCCTTGTCATCAGAAGCAGCAAGTATCATCCCTTGTGACTCTATGCCCTTTAATTTGACAGGCTTTAAATTTGCAACAAGAATAACAAATTTGCCTGAGAGTTCTTCCGGTGTGTAGTGTTTTGCAATTCCAGACACTACCTGCCTTATCTCATTTCCCATTTCCAGTTTCAGTTTTAGAAGTTTATCGGCACCTTCTACCTTTTCTGCCTCCAGCACCTTCGCAACCCTTAAGTCAATTTTTGCAAAATCCTCAATTGAAATAAATCCTTCAGAGCCTTCCTTTGCCTCTTTTTGGGGCTTGACTGCTTTCTTCTTTTCTTCTTTTTCCGCCTCTTTTACTGTAAGCTTTTCTAGCTCTTCCATTTCCTTTTTTATATCTATCCTTGGAAAAATAACATCTCCTTTATTTACCTTTGTACCTGCCGGATATCCTCCCCAATTCTGAGTACTGTCCCAACGGATAGCTTTCGGGTCGGCCAGACCCAGTTGCTTCCATATCTTTTCGGGCGTTTCAGGCATAAACGGCTGTAAGAGGATTGAAATAATTCTCAGGCTCTCTGCCAGATTATACATTACTCCGGCAAGCCTTGGCTTGTTTGCCTCATCTTTGGCTAAAACCCATGGCATTGTCTCATCTATATATTTATTTGTTCTTGATATTACCTTCCAAATCTCTGTGAGAGCTGAACTGAACTGCAATTTGTCAAGCAGCTGCTCAACCTTGGGCGAAGTCTCCATAACCAGCCTTTTTAAATCTTCGTCAAAGTCACCCTCCTGCCTATGTTCAGGCATTACACCCTCAAAATATTTGTCAATCATTGCAACCGTTCTGCTTACAAGATTCCCTAAATCATTTGCAAGATCTGAATTGATTCTGTTGATTAACGACTCATTGGAAAATACTCCGTCAGATCCAAAGGGAACCTCCCTTAAAAGGAAATACCTTATAGCATCTAATCCATATTTTTCAACAAGAACTACAGGATCTACAACATTCCCCTTTGACTTTGACATCTTTCCGCCTTCCAAAAGAAGCCATCCATGACCATAAATCTGCTTTGGCAGAGGTTCACCTAAAGCCATTAACATTGCAGGCCATATTATAGTATGAAATCTCACAATTTCCTTTCCAACCAGATGTACATCAGCAGGCCAGTATTTTTTGTACGCCTGTTCATTTTCAGACATAAAACCTAACGCAGTAATATAGTTTGAAAGTGCATCTATCCATACATATACAACATGCTTATCATCAAACGTAACCGGCACTCCCCAATTAAACGTAGTTCTTGATACGCACAAATCTTCCAGCCCAGGTCTTAAGAAGTTATTCAGCATCTCATTCTGCCTTGAAACCGGCTGGATAAATTCGGGATTTTCCTCTATAAATTTTATCAGCCTGTCCTGATACTTTGATAATCTGAAGAAATAACTCTCTTCCTTTGTTATCTCCACTTCTCTTCCACAGTCAGGGCACTTGCCGTCAACTAATTGGGTCTTTGTCCAGAAGGACTCACAAGGAGTACAATACCAGCCTTCATATTCACTTTTGTATATATCACCCTGGTCATACAACTTTTTAAATATCTTCTGTACAGCTTCTTCATGGTTTTTATCAGTCGTCCTAATGAATCTGTCATTTGTTATCTTCATTAATTCCCAAAGCTCTTTAATTCCATCAACTATTTCATCCACATACTGCTTAGGAGTAACCCCCTTAGCCTCTGCCTTCCTTTGAATCTTCTGACCATGCTCATCAGTACCTGTAAGGAACATTACATCATAGCCCTTTAACCTTTTGTACCTCGCCACTGCATCAGCCGCAACTGTTGTATATGAATGTCCGATATGTAATTTATCACTTGGGTAATAAATAGGCGTTGTAATATAATAAGTTTTATTTCCCATCCTCTATATCCTCCTTATATATAAATCGTTGTTAAAGACAGTACGTTATCTATAGTTTACTTTATAAAAGTCAAAAAGTTAAGTTATAAAAACTATTGAATTTCATATACGTTAAATCTTCCAATAATATTAATATACATATATACTGTCCATTTTTCAAGAAAATTCGCTTCGCTCATGAATTTTCTTGTTCGCTAGGGGACCCCCATGGTTACCTTCGACGGATGCTATGGAATGCAGAAAGTAAAACTTCGTCTGAAATTTCACTTCTAAAAACATTATGCATATTGCAGCATTAATATAAAAGTTAACACAATACAAGCTTTACTAAAAAGAATGGTATATACCTGTACTAATCAGGCATATAATGGAAATAATAATGATTGGGTGATTAACTATGGAATATATAAATTATAGTACAAAGCTTATACTGAACTTACATAACAATATTCTTTCCCGTGCAGATAGGATGGCTTCAATTTGGGAAAAAAGACTTAACCAAACTAATGTCGGAATGATTTTCAGTATTTCCGGCCAAATTCCCGACCGTAAATGGAGTTATTTAAGGGAATGCAGCATTCTTTCCCTTTACCCCCAAGGCGATCCAACAAACTCGCTTCGCTTCATTGTTCCCTTCACAATTATTACAAACTACTTAATGGAACTTATTAAAAGAGAAGGTCCTAAGGATGCCGTTTCACTAAACCAGCTTTTCAACTCGATTATGGATGCAGTAGATATAAGTCACACGTCGGAGAACTATTATCTTTATCATCCGTACCTAAACGATAACGGCTACTTGCAGGCACTGGTTGAAGAATGCAGAAGGCAAGTTATAAAAAATAAAAATTTCGCACTGGTTGCCAGTTCAATAAAGAAGTATTCAAAACTTTATTCTGAGCTTCAATTTTTCAAATTTATCAAAGAACCGTATAGAAAAGAAATGATACATACCTGGTCCAAAAAATACAACATTGAAGGCGCAGACCTCCTTTCCTTTGAGTATTTCGCAGCAACTGATTCAATTATAGGAATTGTTGCACTTTTCACTTGTTCTTTAAGTGATGAGATCACTTCCGATGAAATCAATAAAGTTTGTAATACTTATTTCCCATGGATATGCGGACTGCATAAGCTCCTGGAGAATTATTTAAACGTCCAGGAAGATATAATCAACACTAATTATAACCTGATAAACTATTATAAAAATCTTAAGATATGTGAAGAAAGAATTTCATTTTTTGCACAGAAGTCTTTAGAATTGTGTAAAACACTAAAATATCCGGATTTTCACAGAGGTGTAATTGAATATTTTTTATGGCTATACCTGTCGGATCCGCGAGCACTTGCCGGAATCAACAAACTTGCAAGCTCTAACATTATAAAAGATGTAGACCTTAAAGGTAAGCTAAACTATAATCTGTGCAAACTTCTTAGACGCACGGGCAAAATTAGTTAAGAGTGCAAAAAATAAAAGCCTTTACGCGAAAACAATTGAACAAATCCAAACAGCTGCTATAACACTTGCGAGATCAGCTACAAGAGCAGCTACAAGCGTAAACCTTATATTCTTTATGCTTACAGAACCAAAGTATACAGCGAGTGTGTAAAAAATAGTCTCAGTAGATCCCATAAGTGTTGAGGCAAGCCTTCCTATAAATGAATCGGGACCGTAAGTTTTAAAAAGGTCGGATACCAACGCCAATGATGCACTTCCTGAAATTGGCCTTAAGAATACAAGTGGAACTGTTTCTGGCGGTATTCTTAAAAAATTGGTGACAGGTTTTACCGCAAATACAACCAGATCCAGTGCTCCTGATGCACGAAAAACTCCGATTGCCACCATAAGTCCTACAAGGGGAGGTATAATCCTTAACACTGTGCTAATTCCTTCCTTCGCTCCTTCTACGAATACGTCATATACCTTAATCTCCCTGTACATTCCTGCTGCAAGTATAACAAGAAGGATAGTAGGGATTGCGTAGGTTGACAAGTTAGTTATAATATCCATATGTTACCTCACTTTCTGTCTTCCAATAAAAGAAAGAATCTTTACTGCAATAATACCTGTAATAGATGCAAAAATCGTTGCAACCCATATGGTTCCTATTATTTCTGCCGGATTTTTAGAACCCGCAGCCGATCGTACTGCTATAACAGTAGCAGGAATGAATTGTATACAAGCAGTGTTTAAGACGAGAAACATGCTCATTTCAGTTGTTGCAGTATCTTTATTTTTGTTTATTTTCTGGAGTTCCCCCATAGCTTTTAATCCTAAAGGAGTAGCAGCATTGCCAAGCCCTAAAAAATTCGCAACCAGGTTCATAACTATAGCCCCTGATGCCGGATGCCCCTTTGGTATGCCCGGAAATAAAAATTTCAATACCGGCCTCACAGCCCTTGACAGAATCCTGATCATTCCGCTCTTTTCCGCAACTCCCATAAGACCGGTCCAAAGGCACATTATCCCCAATAGACCTATACTCAGCTCTATGGCGTTTTTTGAAGAGTCTACAACGGCTTCCGTAACGGCATCAACTCTCCCATTTAATATCCCGACAATAATGCCAAAAACCAGCATAACGAACCATATATAATTAAGCAAGTCAAAAACCCCATCTTATCATTGTACATACTAAGGGATAATGAATAAATAACTTCCTGTTGTTACATTGTAAAAAGACCATCAAATCAAATTTTTTCATTATCCTAAGCAGTAACTTAATTTTTAGACATACCTAGATAATTTATATGAGGGTCATGATTTATATATTCTATCTATATAGTTTTTTGAGGTCTTTATCTGAAACAAAGAAATTTTGCATGTATAATAATTCCAGCAACACTTCGTTGCTATTTCAAGTAAACTTTAACTACAGAATAATAAAAGAATCAATCTGATTCTTTTATTATATTTACGATTGCCAGTTAATTCTTGGCATTTACAAGTCAGTTATTGTAATTACATGCAATATACTATACTTTACTTAATTACTTACAAATTGCCGCTTTTAGGCATTTAAAGCTCATTTCAAGCTTTACTGAAGCAAATACATAGTATTAACTTACAATTCATCCACAAATTATTACTCTTTTTTTGTAATTTTTTAAAATAAATTGTTGACTATTATTGGCATTTATGGTACTATGAAAATGCAAAGTTTGTCGAATACTGTAATATTTAAAGGAGGATTCAATGATGAAATCTACTGGTATTGTAAGAAAAGTTGACGAGTTAGGAAGAGTTGTATTACCTATTGAATTAAGAAGGACTTTAGACATCGCTGAAAAGGATGCTCTTGAGATTTATGTAGATGGTGCTACTATAATTCTTAAGAAGTATGAGCCAGCGTGTATCTTCTGTGCCAACGCAAAAGATGTTTCAGTTTACAAAGGTAAAAACATCTGTCCTGACTGTATGAGAGAATTAAAGAAATAGTATTTCTTCAGATAATAGGGGTTTGTGGTTAACAAACTCCTTTTATTTTGCCCTTTACAGTAATCCATTGTATACTTCTCTTTTACTTATCCCCCTGTCCTCAGCAACTTTCTTCATAGCATCCTTTTTATCAAACCCCTGGCTTATATATAGTCCCATGTGCTCTTGAAGAGTAATACTATTCCAATCTTTTTTGCGGTTTTCAGATACCTCTTCTTCATTAATGCCTTCAACCATAAGAACAAATTCACCTTTTGGAGATTCATGGTCATATTTATCTATTGCACTAATAAGGTCACACCTTATAAACTCCTCAAACCTTTTAGTAAGCTCCCGTGCTAAAACTATTTTCCTGTTACCAAATGTATCAAATAAATCCTTAAGAGTATGTGCCAGCTTATGGGGTGCTTCGTAAAAGACCAATGTTCTAGCCTCGTTCTTGAGGGAAGCAAGTCTCTCTTTCCTGGATCTTTTGTTCATTGTCAAAAAGCCTTCAAAAGCAAAACGGCCCGCCGGGAGCCCTGAAACAACCAGACCTGTGACAGCAGCAACCGGCCCCGGGATCATTGTAACCTGAATATCATTTTCAATACAAAGCCTGACCAGATCCTCACCAGGATCAGAAATTCCAGGAGTTCCTGCATCTGATACCAGTGCTATATTTTTTCCCTCCAGAAGCTGATTTATAAGATAATTCCCTTTTTCCTTCTTATTATGTTCGTAGTAGCTTACAAGACTTTTTTTAATTTCAAAATGATTCAAGAGCTTTACCGTCTGTCTGGTATCCTCAGCAGCAATAAAATCAACTTCTTTAAGTGTTCTTATAGCCCTAAAGGTTATATCTTCAAGATTCCCAATGGGAGTTGCAACCAAATAAAGCATTCCCCTACTATTCAATATAAGTACCCTCCCTGCAATATATTTCATTAATCTCTTTTGAGTAATTTCCGTTTTCATCATAGACATAAAGTGGATCCAGCATTTTCAGCTGTGAGCGTCCCTGCCGGGTGCCTTTTATCAAAATGAGGTTGGGCTTTTTATAAGGAGAAGGATGTACAAATTTTATGTACTTGGGCTCAATTTTATAGTTTCTCATCAACCATATTATATCTGCAAGCCTGTCGGGTCTGTGTACCATCGCAAACTGCCCGCCCGGCGTCAAAAGTCTGGATGCCGATTTTATAACATCTTCCAAGGTACATAGTACTTCATGTCTTGCTACCGTTTTTGTATCTGTGCTGTTTAAAATACCACCACCCCTGATCATGTATGGAGGATTTGATACAACAACCTCAAAGCTTGAGCCCCCAAAGAGCTTCACACTTTCTTTAATATCCCCATGAACTATTTTGACCCTGTCTTCAAGACCATTGAGCTTAACACTTCTATCTGCCATTTCTGCAATGTCTTCTTGAATCTCTAAACCTACAATTGATTTTGCCGCACTCTTTCCCGCAAGAAGAATGGAAATAATACCCGTTCCTGTACCCAGATCAATAACGGAATTTCCATTTTTTATATCTGCAAAATTTGCCAGTAGCACTGCGTCGAGACCAAAACGAAACGCCTTGTCTTTTTGTATTATTTTAAGACCTTTGTATTGAAGGTCATCAATCTTTTCATTTTCCATTAATTCAATGTTCAAAGCAAAATCATCCACCTAAAATTGTAATAAAATTTCCAACGAGTCCCCTGGCGAAGCTAAAATCAAAGCAGTAATTTCCGCTTTGGAAAACAGTAAATAACCTTTTCAAAAAGAATTGTATCTCTACACAGCAAAAAGGAGCCTTTAAGGATAACCCTCACCAGACTCCCCATTTACCAATATTACTTCTGCACCGGAGCATCTACAGGACAAACATTTGCACAAGCTCCACATTCTATGCAAGCACTTTCATCAATTACATAAGCACTATCACCTGCAGAAATGCATGAAACCGGGCACTCAGGCTCACAAGCACCACAACTGATACATGCTTCAGTTATAAAATATGCCATATCGGATACACCTCCTAATTATTATTAGCTTAAAATGTAGACAAACTACACTCCATTTTATCATCAATCTTTAACAAATGAAACTACTTTTTTAAAATTCTATAATTCAAAATCAAATTTCATATCTATATAAATCGTGAAAATGATTTTACAAGGAAAAATCCTACAATTTTTACACCCGGTCGGATATAAAACAACTTTGACACCGCTAAGTCTACAAACACTTAATCTTCAAGCTGTTTTAACTCCTCAATGCTTATTCCCGGTTCAATTTCGTCTTGGTTTACTGCATTCTTAATTATTTTAACCTCACTTGCACTATATATCTTTAAATCAGTCTCGTTTCCTTTATCAAGCTTTACCTTGACCAGTTCTTTAAGCAAGCTTATTCCCATTACCATGCCCTGTCCTTCAGGGGTTTCAACAATAGCCCCTTCTCTAGGAACCCTTGTGATTATCTCCTCATAAGCATCCTGCTCATACTTAAGACAACACATTAGCCTGCCACATGCACCAGATATCTTTGTAGGGTTTAATGATAGTCCCTGCTCCTTTGCCATCTTTATAGAAACAGGCTGAAAATCTCCAAGGAATGCATTACAACATAAAACTCTTCCACATACTCCAAGGCCGCCCATCATCTTAGCTTCATCTCTGACCCCGATCTGCCTGAGTTCAATTCTGGTTCTGAATACTGAGGCAAGATCCTTTACCAATTCCCTGAAGTCTACCCTTCCGTCTGCTGTAAAGTAAAACAGAACCTTATTATTGTCAAATGTATATTCCACATCTATCAACTTCATTTCAAGCTTGTGAACACTTATTTTCTGAAGGCATATATCAAAAGCTTCTTTTTCTCTTCTTGAATTCTCCTCGTAATGATTTTTATCATCGTCATCAGCCACTCTTATAACTTTTTTAAGTGGTGCAACTATCTGGTCATCCGGAACTTCCGTATTTGGAACTACAACCAGTCCAAACTCTACACCCCTAGCTGTTTCAACAATAACATTCTCATTTAATTGTATTTCCAAATCGCCGGGATCAAAATAATAAATTTTACCGGCTCTTTTGAATCTTACCCCAACCACCTTTACCATTATATCTATTCCTCCTGAAGTTTCATCAGCATAACCTCTATAACAAGTTGATAATTGGCGTTCTGCTTTATATTTCTACGCGTATTTTCAATCGCTGCTATATTTTCAATCAGCCTGCTAATCTCAAATCCATCCACGTTCTTTAATATAATATCCTTTTTGTCTGAATTAATCAATATATTTTCATTTCCAGACTTTTTAGCAATTAGCAAATCCCTGTAAAACAATAACATTATATCTAGTATTGTATCAATATTATCTTTATTTTCTTCAAAAAAATCATAAATATTAAAAATCTCTATAAGTTTCGAATCTTTTAGTCTCAATATTACCTCAATAGCTCTATCTCTGTTTACACGGAAATCCTCAGATTCTATAAGTTTTAATGCCTTTCCCGGCACACCGTCAGCGTAGGAAACAACATAGTCAATGCTCCCTGAATCGACAGCACCACTTTTTAAAATGCAGGCTTTTATTTCGTCATCAGTATTCTTTCTAAAGCTGTATATAATACTCCTTGACCTTATGGTCTCAAGCATACTGTTGCTGTTTGAAGCAGTAAGAATTATAACCGCATATCGCGGGGGTTCCTCCAATGTTTTAAGAAGGCAGTTTTGTGCCTGAACCGTCATTTTGTCCGCTTCAATTATCAGGTATACTTTTTTCTCTGAGTACAAAGGCCTTATAGATATGTCCTGCTGCATTCTTCTTACTTCATCGACGCTAATAGTAGCCCCATCGGCCTCCATTACATAAAAATCCGGGTTGCTGCCGCTGTCAAATAGGTGGCAGGGCTGGCAATCTCCACATCGGGTTTCACAATTGCGTGAATTACAAAGCAGAGAGGATGCAAAAATCCTTGCCAAAGTCCTTTTTCCAATCCCCTCAGGCCCCGAAAAAATATACGCATGTCTTGCAGAATCATCCCTTAAAACAGCTTTCAAGCTGTTTACAACTTCACTTTGTCCTATAATATCGTTGAAATTCACAGTACACCCCGTATGCATTTCTTCTCAAAAAAGTTTACAGAGAAATGTCCAGAATTAACCCACGTATGTCCTCTATTCTCTGCAATATCTTTATATTATCCTTCTCTGCACTTAATACATCGTTTGTAAGTTCTTCAAGTTCAGAGTTTATTTTTTTCACAGTAGCATATACCCTATGCCTTCCTCTTCGGTCTATTGAGCTTTCCTTAGAGAACTTCTGGGAATTATTCAATGTTTCATCAAGGAATTCAGATATAAGCTTTTTATAAATCTTCAGCTCCCTGACATCCACTTTTTTGCCAAGCCTTTCACCTTGCTCGGTAATCTGGTTTACCAGATATTTAATACGCTCTTCAACGTTGTGCTCTTCCACCCGCTTAAGTTGATTTTCAAAAGCATTGCCACTAATTTCTACGGCTTTCTTTTGTTCAGTTCCGGATACGTCGGCAATATTTGCCGGACTATTTATACCTTCTCTGATCTTCACAAGCATCACTCCGTTTTGTTCTAGTTTTGACCAAGTAATAACGAGTTTAATATTGCAAGAACGCCAACAAATCAACTTTTTTTGTTAATCAGAGCAGAAACTTTATTTCCAATTGCACAGGATTTATCCAAGGAGCCTGTCTAAATGCCCTCTCACTTCTAAAAATATTTCTTCTACGCTTCTGTTGCTTTCAACAGTCTTAATTCTGTCAGAATGCAATTCTGCCAATCTCCTGTAACCACTGTATACTTTTCTATGAAATTCCATAGCTTCCTGTTCTATCCTATCTACACCTGTTGTTTGAATTCTCCTTTTTAAAGCGATCTCAGGATCAATATCAAAAAACAAAGTAAGCTGCGGCATTATTCCATCTAGTGCAATCCTATTTACTCTTTCAATCAGTTCAATATCAATATTCCTGCCAAAACCCTGATAAACATAGCTTGAATCAATAAACCTGTCACAGATTACCACCTTACCCTCTTCAATCGACGGCTTTATGAGCTCAACAACCAGTTGGGCACGTGCTGATGCGTAAAGCATCATTTCTGTTATATAAGACATGTCTGAATTTTCTTTATCAAGTATTATTGACCGTATTTTTTCTCCTATACTTGTCCCACCGGGTTCCCTTGTAACTACTACCTCAAAACCTTTATCCTTCAGATAGCTTTCCATCAATTTTATTTGTGTTGTTTTACCTGACCCGTCTGTCCCTTCTGTTGTGATAAATAGTCCAGTTTTCATTAGAACCCTCCGAATGTGCTTATGTTACGTAACATTATACCATATCAAAGCGAAAGCCACAATCCAAGTTCAGCACCTCAGGTGCATTTCATTATAGTGTACCATATTATTCCAAGAACTGAAGCTCCAAGGCTAAGAGAATGTAAACTCGCTACGGGTCGAATCAAACTCGCTTCGCTCAAACAGTGATTCGACTTTTCCTTCGCTTCGTTAACATTCTCTACAGCCTTTACGCAATGTTCTTTCCATAATATGGCTCACTACTAAAACATACACACTAGCACCTCTATTTCCATATCTTGAGATACCCCATTTACAGTTCCTCCCGCCTCAATTACACTCAATATGTATTGAATAGCTTCCTCAGTAACAACTTCACCAGGGCAAACAACAGGAACGCCTGGAGGATATGGCGTTATTATCCCTCTTGACACCTTTCCTTTTGACTTGGCTAATTCAAGCGTTCTGTATTCGAGTTGCATCACCTTGTCTAGCCCAACAACCTGCGGAGGTATTTTGACCTCCCTGATATTTATATCGGGTAATACTTTACAATTCATGAACTGCTTGTCTATCTCACTTAATGCCCTATAAAGGCTTTCAAATTCCTTCATTCTATCGGCTATTGTAGAAATACATACTATGTTATTAACATCTGCCATCTCAACCTGAATACTATAAAGATCCCGAAGCATACCATCTATTTCAAAACCTGTCTTCCCGGTATTTCTCACATTAACCACAACTCTGGTTTTATCTGTTTGGGCTGATTCCATAGGTTGCATTGATAATATTTTAAATCCTGTATTATCTGTCAGCATTTCTTCAAAGCAGCGGATATTTTCCAGTAAATTATCTATCAATTCACTTCCATGAGCCTCCATTATTGCCCTTGATATATCTAAAAAAGACATTATTAAATAAGAGGGACTGGAAGTCTGAATAATGCGCAAAACAAACTTGAGTTTTTCAACATCTACCCTGTGTCCCTTAACATGAATATATGCTCCCTGTGTCAATGCCGGAAGAGTTTTATGGGCACTTTGAATAGACACATCTGCACTTACATCCATTGCACAGCAAGGTAGCTGTGAAGAAAACTTCAAGTGAGCTCCATGAGCCTCATCAACAATTAAAATTTTATTGTAGGAGTGGACAAGATCAGATATTGCACCAATATCCGAGCATATACCATAATAGTTTGGGCGCGTGACAAAAACTCCAACTGCGTCAGGATTATTTTTTATCGCCTGTTCCACGGTTGAAGGTAGTATGAATGAAGACACACCAAATAAATCATCATACTCCGGTTTTATGTAAATTGGCGTAACTCCCGCAAGCATCATTCCGCCAACAACCGACTTATGACAATCCCTAGATACTATCAACCTGTCTCCCGGCTTGCATAAACTCATAATGGCTGCATGCACACCGCAAGTTGACCCATTCACCAAAAAAGAAGTGTAATCAGCTCCAAAAGCTTTAGCAGCAAATTCTTGTGCTTCTTTTATAACTCCATTCGGAAAATGAAGATTATCAAGCCCCGGTATTTCTGTCATATCAAGTAGGTGCAAGTTATTTAAAAATTCGTAGGGTATACCTTTTCCAAACTTATGCCCAGGCATATGAAAGGCAATCGGACTTGATTCTGCATATTTCTTTAATGCGTTAAATATTGGAGAATTAATTTTATTAATGGTTCCTCCCCCTAATAAAAACAAAGGACTATTTTATTTTTCTACCAACCATACTGAAGTTATCCTATGTGCGGGGAACATTTCCTGTACTATTTGCTTTGCCTCTTTGATGTTTGCCGCACTAACTTCATTAATTTCCTTTGTGTCAAACTTTGAACAGTTTTTCTTTTCTGTATGCCAGACTCTGTACACTTTTCTTCTTTCTTTTTCTTGCATTTTACTACCTCTTACTTAAATTACTTTAATGTAATTATATCACTACACAAGATAATTAAAAAGTCCCATTATAAAAACTTTATTTGTGTAACACATGACCTACGCACATAGTTAGTATTGCTCATTGTAAGACTTTAGTCTACCGTAATATAATTATTAT
This sequence comes from Bacillota bacterium, assembly GCA_023398495.1. Lineage (GTDB taxonomy): Bacteria > Bacillota > Clostridia > Acetivibrionales > Acetivibrionaceae > Acetivibrio. The sequence goes on along the minus strand of JAEWSG010000225.1, from coordinate 80,159 downwards.
GTAAACTATTTTCAGGAGGTTAATTTATGAATTTAAAAAAATTATTTACAGCAAATTTATGTGTAATACTTGTATTTACTTTACAGTTGAGTTCAATTAATGTATTTGCAGCACCTAAAAACAAAAAGACAAATATCCCCTCCTCAACCTCAACTAGCATTAAAGTTCAGCTATATAATTACAGCACATCTGCTTCAGAAAACACTCTTTATCCCGAATTCAGAATATATAATAATGGTTCTTCAACCATAAGCCTCTCTTCAGTCAAAGTAAGGTATTACTATACGATTGACGGTGAAAAAGCTCAAACCTATCGATGTGACTGGTCGAATAAAGGCAGCAATAATGTAATAGGCTCTATTAATAAAATGTCCAGTGCTTCAATGAATGCAGACTATTATGTTGAAATTGGATTTACAAGCAATGCCGGTTCATTGGCATCTGGTACATATGTGGAAGTACAATCAAGAATTTACAAGACTGATTGGAGTTACTACACTCAAACAAACGATTACTCGTTTAACAACAGCTCAACAACTTATACAGACTGGTTCAAAACCACAGGCTACATAAACAGTACACTAGTTTGGGGCAATGAACCTGCGATTGCAACTCCTATTCCAACCTCTACACCAACACCTGCTGCCACACTGGTTTTAACACCTACTCTTTCTCCGACACCTACTGCTACTCCAGTTCCAACCGCTACTCCTTCTCCTACACCTATTACTACTCCAGAACCCACAAAAGCAGCAAAAAATGTACTTGGATATACAACCTATTACTATTCAGGTGATAAATCTTCATATAACTCAATGGTCAATAATAAAGATTCAATTTCAGAAATATCCACAGCAACACATATAACTGACGGATACGGAAATATCACAGGTATACTTCCAACCGAACAAATAAGCTTTGCAAACTCAGTCGGTATAAGCCCTACTCTCATGGTGGGAAACAATTTCAGCGGCGAAATAGCTAAAACCCTCCTTGAAAGCACTGCAAACAGAAACACCTTCATAACCAACCTGCTAAATATACTGAAAACCAATAATTATAGAGGTGTTAATATAGACATTGAAGGTATATACAGCACAAACAGAAATAATTATACAACTTTCCTAAGTGAAATTTATTCAACTTTAAAGCCTCAAGGTTACACAGTCTCTGTGGCTGTGCCCGCAAAAACTACTGATAACCCAAATTATACCTGGAACTATGCCTATGATTATGCCAGCATTTCGAATTATGCTGATTACATTGTCCTTATGACTTATGACGAGCACTATCCCGGAGGTTCACCAGGGCCTGTAGCTTCCATTGGCTGGGTTACCAATGTCATAAAGTATGCCACAACAGTTATACCCAATGAAAAGATTTATTTAGGCCTTGCTGCATACGGTTATGACTGGTCAACCACTGGTACAAAAGCCTATTCGATTAACGGATGTTATAATCTTGCTACAAATAATGGGGCTACAATCCTATGGGATAACACCTCAAAATGTCCATACTTTACATATACTGATACCAATGGAGTACCCCACACTGTATGGTTTGAAAACTCCATGAGTATTGAACCCAAGTTGGATCTTTTAAGTCAATATGACTTAGCCGGCATTGGCATATGGCGCCTTGGGCTTGAAAATTCAGATTATTGGAACGTAATAAATGCAAAAATAAGATAAGTGCAAAAGGGATTACCAATCAACAACTTAACCTTTGATTGGTAATCCCTCTATATTTATTAATTAGTTCGCCGGAATGGTCAATACACCCTTTTCCTTGAGATTATCAATGCTGTGTGCCTTATACATACCTTTTGAAAGTGTATAAAGAGCATCATTTATATAAAGTATCCTCTCAACAAACTTATCATAGCTATAATAATGATTTCCGGCTTTTAAATATTCATCTTCGGAAATGTGTGTAATTTTGCCCTTGAGTGTAAAACCTTTTTCCAGATCAATATTATAAACATATGCACCCTGGAATGCGAATTCTCCGTAATCGGGCACTCCCCATTTATTTGCATCCGATTGGTCCTTATTCCTTACCTCCGCTACTGTTACAGGAAAAGCCAGTAGATTCTTCTCTTTCGAGAAAAGCAGGGCCTTGTGGTTACGCAGCAGTTCAGAATCGGTTCCCCTGTCTCCTATCACCTCTGAGAACTTCTGTATAGGGTTGCTCACATCTGAGACATCAAACAGTGCAATCTTCATTCCCATGTAAAAACCACCACCGGATACCTCTATCGAGTCTTTTCCAAAGCCTATAATATGGTTTTCATCATACGGATGCAAATAGTCACTGTAGCCTGGAATTTTCAGAGCTCCAAGTATTTCAGGTTTGGTTGGTTCTTTCAAGTCTATTACAAACAGAGGGTCGACAGTCTTAAAAGTAACTATATAGCCACGATCCCCCATAAACCTTACCGAGTATATTTTTTCACCCGGTGCAATGCCTTCAAGTTTCCCACAAATGTTCATAGTATCATCCAGAATATACAAATTATTGCCGGAAGCGTTTGCACCCGTACCCCATACATTACCGGTAGTTGTTGCTATACGGAAGTAACCTTTGCTCTCATCCATTGAAAACTGGTTCAGAATCAAACCCGGTACTGAGCCTTTACTAAGATAAGTTATTTTGCTGCCATCAAGGGAAAATTTGTATACATTGGTTTCTCTTCTATCTACATAAGCAGGGGCAATGGAAGGCTTCACTTGGCCAGAAACTACTTCGGTATCCTCTAAGGCTATTACATCATAGTTGTAATTTGATACCGCTACAAAAAGGTTTTCATTTGAAACATATATATTTTCTCCGGCACCAAGGTAAGTCTGTATATTCGCCTTTTCATCCTTGTTTATATCAAATGCTGAAACAATCATGTAGTTTGATTCAACTGAATCAGGAAAATACCTTATCTGAGGGCAATCAATTTTTACATAATCTCCACTGACTACGCTGTCTCTGTAGCTGGGTGTCTGAATCTCTTCGTCAGTATCAGTCGCATAGTAGAAATTCCGGAACTTGTTTGATACCATATAAAGTACTGATCCTATCATTCTTGAAGAAACATAGTTCCCTTCAATCTCAACTTCCCTTACTTTGCGAATATCTGTTTTATCGCTTATATCACATACAATAGCTTTTACACTGTTTTTCTGATCATAGTAAGGTGGTCTGATATACATTTTATTATCTGTTGCCTTTTCATAAGGCTCAATCGCAGCACTATTTTCATAATAACTCCCTGTTGCAACAAGTAAATCCCCGCTTAAGTATATCTCTTGGGGCGTAAAGTTGTCGTCGGTGAAATCCAGGATGCTGACTATTTCCATCTTATCGGCTGGATAAGCTTTTGCCACAACAATACGGTCATTGTTTACCTGATATATATATTGTCCATCTGTTTTTACAACATCCGCCTCATCTACGCCCTGCACCTGTATATTTGTTCCCGAGTAATCGGATTGTTTTTCACCTGTACCGCCACTATTACTTTCGCTTTTGTTTGAAGAAGGTGCACTAACAGCATCATTAGAAACTTGGGCTTCTGCAGCCTCGAGCATTATACCTCCACGGTATAAACGGTCATACCTTGAAGTCGAATTTTCCATCAATTTTGCCAGAACTTCCGTAGAACCTACAACAGGTAGGTTGTTAACCTTTGAAATCACTTCATCAAGCATGGATTTTTCAGCGGTTGCGTTAAAAATATCTTCATCGTCACTTATAATTATGAGACCTCTATCATAAAAGACTTTTTTTCCCACAGCTTCGGAAATACTTCTTAGTGGAAGGAACGTCCTGCCTTCTTTGATTTCCGGAGCTACATCCAGTAAAACTTTTTCTTTACCAACTTGCAAGGTTTTATTACCAATAACCAATTTCAGCACTTTGCCACCTAAAGTAATCGTCACGGTGGAGGATGGAGCGTCCCAACCAACATCAGCACCCATGCTCTCAGAAATAAACCTGACAGGTACAAGGGTTCTCGAATCCTTCACATAAGGTTTCACTTCCGAATTTGAAGAATCGACCTGAGTTTCTTTATTATTAACCATAGCCTGAGAACTTCCTATGTACAGGACAACAGCATTTTTCAGCCTTTCCTCCACACTTTTTGAATTACCCATTTCCTCGGCTATAGATGCCTGCATAGGCATGATAAGTATTGTAAAAAGAGTTAATATGCTCAGCAGTTTCACTAATCTAGACATATTTACCATTCCCCTTTCTTCCCGTTATTTATTTTATTTGACGATTATAAAGAAAAAAAAGTTCCATAATAAAATTTGTGATGTCAGAATGAAATGCACTTTCTTAGGAATTAAAAAAGAGCATATGCCTTAACCGGCATTTACTCTTTTTCTTAATAATTATTGCTTGTTTCTCTCATAAATTATTCTCAATCCGTCAAGAGAAAGCAAACCGTTAATTTCATCTATTGTCTCAGATTCGCTCGCAATCAGCCTTGCAAGGCCACCAGTTGCAATAACTTTTATATTGTCTTCCTTCATTTCCTTTTTCATTCTTCTTACGATGTAATCGACTTTACCTACATAACCGAATACTATGCCCGATTGCATGCTTGATACAGTATTTCTGCCAATTACAGTATCGGGCTTGATCAACTCTATGCGGGGAAGCTTTGCAGCTTTCTGAAACAGAGCTTCTGCCGAAATTTTTATCCCCGGACATATTACTCCACCTAAGTATTCGCCATTTGCAGTCACTGCACAAAATGTAGTGGCTGTTCCGAAGTCTACAATTATAAACGGTCCTTTGTATAATTCCAAGGCAGCAACGGCATTCACAATACGGTCTGCTCCTACTTCTCTTGGATTTTCATACTTAATATTAATACCGGTTTTTATACCCGGACCCACTACAATAGGTTCGAGTTTAAAGTACTTTTTAATGGCATGTTCAAGCGAATACATAATAGGAGGCACAACCGATGCAATTACCACAGCTTCCACATTACCAACATCAATTTTTTCATGGTTAAAAATATTCATAATGAACATACCATACTCATCCGAGGTTTTGTCTCTATCTGTCGCCATCCGCCAATGATTGAGCAGCTTTTTTCCTTCATATACTCCGAAAACTATATTGGTATTTCCAACATCTATAACAACAATCATATTATGTCTTTCCTCCGCCTATCTATACTCCAAGTCTTAAACTCCTGATTTCCTTGAGTTCCAGTTCTATTTCCTTTTCAATTCTTACAATATCGGTTTTAATATCATCAATGGTCTCTTCTGCCTTGATCCTTCCGGCATTTCTCTGTGCATAATTGTTGTTGTAGTTGTGTCTTGGTGCTCCATTTTCCTTATTGGAATAGGAACCTTTCTGGTGACCATTTTCTTTTTGATGATTGTTTTCTCTCTGCGAATTATTATAATTGCTGGTGTTGCCCGAATTATAATTGTTATTTGCATTATTGCTATTATTGCTATTATTATTACTATTATTGAAACCATTCGATCTGTTAGGATATTTGCCACGATTATTATTTTCTCTATTGGCAGATTGTTCCTGTTCGCCTGGTTTCCTTTTCTGGTAATCCCTTCTTCTGTTATTGTTGAAGTTGTTATTATTACCACTTGTGTTATTGCTATTACCACCGTTAGTATTGTTTGCATTATTTGCATTGTTACTGCTGTTAATAGTGTTAACATTACTGTTGTTAACCATTGCTGATTCCCCCTTCGGATATTTACTAATTTTACAATCTATAATAAATTCATTTACGAAATATAGATAACGTACACTAAAGTTAAATCTATATTTCTAACAGCTCTTTAGCATTCAGACCTAAAATGGCTTTCTCAACATCCGGCTCAAATGAAAATTCCCGGATTTTTTCTATTTCTTCACTTTGATCCCCCCAAGGAGAGTCAGTGGCAAAAAGGATTTTTTTATAGCCATGATTGTTTATAATTCTCCTTGCCTGGCCGGAATCCATAAATCGAAGGCTGTATGATGTATCGAAATAAATATCTGTACCCAAAAGGTATTCCTCCACTTCATCCCAATAAGAAAAACCACCCATGTGTGCTGCCACAAACTTTACACCTGAAAAAGCATCTACAACTCTTCGCAATCTATCGGGTGTCGCATGGTAAGGTGCTGGAAGCCCAATATCCACACCTGCATGAAACAGTACTATCAACCCAAGTTCTCCTGCAAATTCATATATGGGATACAATTTTTCGTCGTCAACAAAAAATTGCTGGTAATCTGGATGAAGTTTAATTCCTTTTATGCCCATTTTCTTTAGTCTTAAAAGTTCCTCCCTCCAATTTTCATTTTCAGGGTGAACGCTTCCAAAAGCAATTATACTGTCATCCTGTATACTTGACGACCATGTATTTATTTTTTCTGTTTGTGAAGGTTTTGTTGCTATGGAAAGGACAACCGACTTGTCAATAAAGGCCTTTTTCATAGACTCTTTAATGCTACTGACTGTGCCGTCCAACCTTGCAGTAATTTTCGCACACTTTTCCAACTGAGGTACAGCTTTAGGGGCAAGCTCATCGGTAAAACAGTGTACGTGAAAATCTATAATCATTAATCATTCTCTCTTTCATTCATTAAATATTATTCCAAATTCAATTTATACCTATACATACCCCAAAAGACCTCTTACCGAAACTTCACCCGATAAGACCTCTTTTACCGTTCCATCTGTGCATCTCACTATCAGCTTACCCTCTTTAGTAATTCCCTCTGCGATACCGGTACATTGCTTATCCTTGTATGTCATACTGACTTCTTTCCCCAAAGTAACCGAATATTTCTTCCACTCTGAAATTATTTCTTCATATCCACCACAAATAACTTTATCATATATTTCTTCAAATTTTAATACGATAGCTCTAATAAATTCACTTCTTATTAAGGGTTTTTTAATACCTGAAGATTGCTCAAGACTTATCCTCAATGAAGTTGCCTTATCTGTGATATCCTCGGGGAAGTCATCTGCCTGCTGGTTGACATTTAAACCAATGCCCAGAACCAGAAAATTTATCCTGTCTATCTCCATATTCATCTCAACCAATATACCGCACACTTTTTTACCACCAATAATTATATCGTTTGGCCACTTAATTCCAGTTTCAACATCGGCAACCTCTTTGAGTGCCTTTACAACTGCAACAGAAGCTGCCAGAGTAATTATCTGAATCTCTTCAAAAGGAATGTTTGGACGTAACACCAGCGACATCCACACTCCCTTTTTATCGGACGAATCCCAGCGTCTTCCAAGCCTTCCCCGTCCACAAGTCTGATAATCAGCTGTTACTATGGTTCCTTCTTCGCAACCTTCAAGAACAATTTTTTTGGCATAATTATTTGTAGAATCAACCTCACTAAAATGCACAACATTCCTGCCAAACACCTTTGCCTTTAAACCATGTACAAGCTCAAAGGAATTAACCACATCAGAATCAGGGCTCAGTCTATACCCTTTCTTAGACGAAGACTCAATTACATAGCCCTCTTCTTTTAAATCATTGATTGTTTTCCATATTGCAGTACGCGATACCCCTAAAATAGTGCTCAAGGCTTCTCCTGAGACATAATCTGACGGGCTCTCTTTCAGTTTTTGCAAAATTTCTTTTTTCACGATAACCCTTTCCTTATGAACTGCTATAAATTAATTTCTTACTTTGAATAACGAAAAATCCTATAGGACTGTTGTTTGTCTGTTTGGTTTACTCCAAAGGTTTTTTTATGGTAAAAGCCCTTCCAATCTTTTTATCTATGAAAGCAACCATACTATTACCCTCTTCTTCAACCAATTCAAGTTTACCTTCTTCAGCTCTTCCCTTTAAAAAACAATACAGTAACCTATCATTTAAATCGTCATATTCCTGCTTGAAATCTTCAATAACGTTATTTATGTATAGCTCTTCCGAACTATTAAACAAAATTGGAGAATCCAGCCTTCTGTCAAGCAAACTTATCTGTTCCGGAATAACCGTAGTTGTCACGAGACATTCAGGAAGCCTGTACAGTCCAAAAGTGTAATTTTCTATAGGCATAACAGACTCAACATACAAATCCATAACTTCAGGATGCTTAAGGCCTATCTCATACAAATACTTGTCAGCCACATGGCAATACCTTGGATACAATTCAAGCTTAATGCACCTGTATGCACTGGACTTATACTTATCCATGTCATCTTTTGGATTTAAAAGCGCACAAAAACATTTTTTGCTTTCAAGCCCTATATGAACCTCTTTTTCATACCACTCCGAAAGTTTCAGTCCACACTCTATGGAATTTTCAACCTTATCCTGAGGTACATAATAGTAAACTTCAACCATAAAGACACCTCCACAATAATACATTAAATCATTTAACGCTTTATCTGACAATAGAATTTATTGTAAAGTGTTCAAAATTTTTTATACAGTACTACTCCACTCTTATCAGCACATCTTTCTATGTAATCACGTAAATTCCAAGACATCAAATTCCCGTTAACACATAAATCCATTAATGGTATCAGAACAAACGCCCTTTCAAACATTCTCGGATGGGGTATTACCAGGTCGGGAAGGTTAATTTCCAAGTCCTCAAAAGTAAGTATGTCAATGTCAATAGTTCTAGGACCCCAATGGATTTCCCTTGTCCTTTTAAGTTTTTTTTCCACCTGTTGCAATTCTTTCAGCAGCTTAATCGGAACCAATGAAGTCTCTACAGCAACAACCATATTTAGAAATCTGCCCTGTTCCACATATCCTACAGGTTCTGTCTCATATATATTGGAGATGCCGGTAATACTTATATCGATATTTTTATCAATTTCTTCAACTGCCTTTTTTAAATTGTTCTCCCTTTCACCTAAATTTGAACCAAGGGATAAAAACGCTTTATACACTATCTCTCGACCTCTTTATCTCAACACCAACCCACTCAAAGTCTGCATCTATGGGTGCCTCCGGTTTTCTCACCTGCACCGTAATCTCCTTAATTTCCTCATAAGCCGACAAAATTTCCCGGGAAATGTTGTGGGCAAAACTCTCAATGAGTCGAAATTTATTATTTTCATTTACACCTTTAATAATATCATAAATTTTGGAATAGTCTACGGTATCTGTAATATCATCGGTTATTCCTGCTTGTTCCAAGTCGGCAAAAATTTCAACATCTATATAAAAATTCTGCCCTATTTGCCGCTCCTCCGGGTATACGCCATGGTATCCGTAAAGTTTTATATCTTTTAATATTATTTTATCCACGAGTTTTATCTCCTTAATGTTAAAATCATCAGACCCGGACCATTGCATCGGTCATTCTTACCACACGTGCAATTTCCCGGACATCATGCACCCTGACAAAATCAACACCATTGGCTATAGCGAGTGCAACGGTTGCTGATGTACCCTCAAGTCTGTCTTCTACAGGAAGCTCTAAAATATTACCGATCAGTGATTTCCTTGATGTACCTATAAGTACAGGCAGATTTAATGATGACAGCTCCTTAAGCCTCCTCATAACTTCAAGATTGTGGTCAAGGTTTTTTCCAAAACCTATGCCGGGATCAATTACCATATTCTCTTTTCTCACACCGGCCTTTTCAGCAATTTCAATGCTCCTTCGCAGGAATTTAATTATATCACCCATTAGTTCCTTGTATTCCCTGCTCTCTTGATTATGCATCATTACAACACCTGCACTATATTTCGCAACTACTTCAGCAAGCACGGGATCCTTTTGCAGCCCCCACACATCATTAACAATATGTGCTCCTGCTGCAAGTGCCTTGTCAGCTACAACAGCTTTTGAAGTATCCACCGATATAGGCACATTCAGCTCCTTTGCCAATACCTCTATTACAGGAACCACCCTATTTATCTCCTCTATGGCATCAACAGTCTGATGTCCGGGTCTGGTAGACTCACCGCCGATATCTATAATATCCGCTCCGTTTTCTATCATATGCTTTGCCCTTTTTACGGCACTTTCCAAATTGTTGAATTTTCCACCATCAGAAAAGGAATCGGGGGTTACATTAAGTATTCCCATTATATACGTTTTCTCACCTATAGGAAGTTTGTGCTTTCCGCATTCAAAATATTCAGGTTTGCCAGTATCTAATCCGGTCAGCACCCTCTTTATTTCTTGAGCAATTTCCTTAAGCCCTCCCGGTTGCATCTCAAGTTTGTAAACAAGCCTGCTGAATTGAGAATATGTCCCCATAATCAATATGTCCGAAGGTTCAGAACTGAAGTTGGCAACGCCTCTGTTTACAGCCACATCACCGCCCTTACCCAGCATCTCTTGTTTAATAATGTTGGCCGCAAAAGAACTTACATTGTCAAGCTTCATTGTAATAAATAAAGCCTTTGGCGAAAGCCATGGTATGGAAGCTGCATCCACACCTATCTTGCGAACCTCTTCTTTTGCTATACTCATATTTTCGATAAATAATAGTCTGGCGTTTATCATAGGCTCATCTCCATCTTATTTAGTAATACTTCAACACATATCTTTTCCATCATTGATTGATATTAAATAAAAAAATTCTTTAGTCGCCTTCTTATCTTCCAAAATATTCAATCTCGCCTGTAACCTTATCTCCCTGTATCTTGAGTATCCCGTAGGAATAATACTCCTGCCATCTTTTATCGGTTGGCGAACCTGGATTAAAGAACAATACCCCGTCAATTTTCTCGTTAAACGGCGTATGGCTGTGTCCAAAAACCACACAGTTAACAACATCATTTTTAAAAACATTGATAGCATTTTTCAGTGCATTACCACCATGTCCAAGGTCACCGTGCGTTATACCAATTCTCACAGCTCCGACTTCCACTATTCTCTTCTTTCCAAGCCTGTCCTGAATAAAAAAGTCATCGTTATTACCCGCAACAGCATGCACAGGTGCTATCTCCTCAAGCTCATATATCACATAATCTTTCAGTAAATCCCCTGCATGGATAATCATATCAACACCTTTAAAGCCATGTAAAACAATATCAGGTATAACTTTCCCCCTGCTGGGTATATGCGTATCCGAAACTACTCCAATGGTAACTGTATCCAATGCAAACCCTCCCGGTGAGCAGTAAATCAAGTCTATTATAATACATTTGATTGCAATTTTAAAGTATTCAGCCAATTCTATCTACAACTATTATCATTCTATCAAATGCTTCAAATATACCATTGTTTTTCTCTTATCTGTATCTGGGCAAGTTTGCTAAATCGGATAAGGACAATTTACTAACGATTTCATAACCATTTCCTTGTCCCAGCGGCCTAATAATTACTGTTCCCATATCTGAGATTTGACCCAAACCAATTCCTCTTGGAAAACTATGTCCAACAACAACTCTATTACTAACCTGTGGAGGTATGCCCTCCAATCTTGAATAGAGGGATTCCAGTATTCTTCGTTGTTCCGCTACAGTTAGATTACCACTTAGTCTATAAACCTGAAACCAAAATGGGTCAATTTGCACATTTGCTGTTCCAAACACCAATCTTGCCGTTTCTATGGTTCTACAAAATGGGCTCGTCAGGACAGGGTAACTAATTGGAATTTGATAATTACGAAGTATTTGCCCATAATAGATTGCTTGCCGTCTTCCCATTTCAGAAAGGTTTCTTTGAGTAATACAGTATAGAAAATTTAAGTCAGGTTGATCTTCACCAACAGTTGCTTCTCCATGCCTGACATATAGTATATATCCTCCACTCCTTAACAAATCAAACAATTCTCCATTCAATTTAACTTCTCCCTTCCTGTTAATGCTATAAACGTATTCGTATAAAGAATTATAGTAAGGCGTTAGTTCCATTCTCTTTATGTCATCTTATTATCATACTATTCTAAAAAAATACATCTGTGAAATTACAGAATACTTTTTGTGGGCTGTCAAAAAAACCGATTAAGGTTAAATTCACCCTAATCGGCTCTTTTAGTAGTTTTAAACAAAACCAACCAACTAATATAACGATTTAGTCTGCAATTTTTCTTTTAACTCCAGTATCTTTTTCTCAATGATACTGATAACTTCCTTAAATTCCTCATCACTTTTTCCTGATGGGTCCTCAAGTCCCCAATCTTCTCTATGCTTGCAGGGAAGAAACGGACAATTCACATTACACCCCATTGTGATCACCACATCAACTTCAGGAATATCCTCTAGTAACTTTGAACGTTGTGTCTGCTCCATATCAATGTTATAAATATCCTTTATAAGTCTTACTGCATCGGGGTTTATTTGAGGTCTCAACTCCGTACCTGCGGAATAGCTTTCAAAAACATCACTTGCAAAGTGTTTCCCAAGTGCCTCCGCCATTTGACTCCGACAGGAATTATGGACACATACAAATGCAACCTTTGGTTTATTATTATTCATAATTAGCCTCCTTAATGTTATTATTTTTTGTATCAAACCAACCTTTTGTCTTATTTGCTATACGGACTAAGGCAAGCATTACCGGCACCTCAACAAGCACTCCTACAATCGTTGCAAGTGCAACTGGTGATGTGGGACCAAACAATGAAATCGCTACTGCTACCGCAAGCTCAAAAAAGTTAGAAGCACCAATCATACCGGCTGGAGCCGCAGTATCATGCGAAAGCTTCAAAGCTTTGCTCCCAAGGTATGCTATGAAGAATATTAAAAAAGTTTGGATTGTCAAAGGTACTGCAATCAAGACGATATGCAAAGGATTATTAATGATTACATCTCCTTGGAATGAAAAGATAATAATAAGTGTCAATAATAATCCGCCAATTGTTATGTTATTAAACTTAGGGATAAATGTACGTGTAAAATACTCTTCACCCTTCTTCTTTATCAACAATAACCTGGTTAAGATACCACCTGCAAGAGGTATAACAACAAATAAAACTACGGATAGAATAAGGGTATCCCATGGTATTGAAACACCGCTAACTCCAAGTAAAAATGCCACAATTGGAGTAAAGGCAACCAAGATAATCAGGTCATTTGTTGCCACCTGAACCACCGTGTATGCTGGGTTTCCCTTTGTGAGATGGCTCCATACAAATACCATCGCCGTACAAGGTGCTGCACCTAATAAAACAGCTCCAGCCAGATAATCTTTTGCTAATTGAGCCGGGATAAAGTTCTTAAAAATCACATAAAAGAACAACACCGCAATACCATACATGGTAAAAGGTTTAATAAGCCAGTTTGTAATCCATGTAACAAATAAGCCTTTAGGATTCTTTCCAACATTCTTAATACTTGCAAAATCAACTTTCAACATCATAGGATAAATCATTAACCATATTAGAATTGCAACAGGGATTGAAACCTTTGCATACTCAAACCTGCCTAAAAACTCTGGGATCACAGGTAAAAATCTGCCGATAATCACCCCTGCAACCATACACAAAGCTACCCAGAGCGTAAGGTATTTCTCAAAAAAACCTATACCCTCCAATTTCTTTTTTGCCGAACCATTTTGTTCGTTCATTTTCTTCAACCTCCAGATCAACAATTTCTTTGTTTTCATAAGATACTTTGTAAAACAAGAAATATAAAACAATCATAATTTCCTTAACATTAAAAAGAAGCCTTTCCTTAGGCTCCTTGTGAGTTATTTTAACAGCATTTGCCTTTTATTGAAGGCGAACAGCATGGTTTGCTAACCTTAACCTTGCCTCCTTCTTTTACCCCTTCGATTATATATGAAGCAACATAATCTTCAATGTTCTTATCTGGTGCCCATGACTTTACTATTTCCCTGCTGTTATCCTTTGGGGTCAAGCAAACATCTTTGAAGCCAGCCCTCTCCATCATTGCTTTGATGTCTTCTACATACTCTGCACCACCAATACAGCTTGCAATCAGGTTCAAGTCATTCTTAATATTTTGAGGCAATTGCACCGTTGCGACAACATCCGAGGTCGACAACCTTCCACCAGGCTTAAGAACCCTATAGGCTTCTTTAAATACCTGCTCCTTGTCTAAGGAAAGGTTGATTACACAATTGGATATGATCACATCCACAGAACTGTCTGCCACAGGCAAATGCTCAATTTCTCCCAATCTGAATTCCACATTGGAATATCCGCTTTTCTCAGCATTTTCTCTTGCCAGCTTAATCATATCAGGTGTCATATCGACCCCAATTACATGTCCCGTTTCACCCACCTGCATTCTTGCAAGAAAGCAATCAAAACCGCCTCCGCTTCCAAGATCAAGTACTATTTCACCCTCTTTAAGTGCCGCAATAGCTATGGGATTTCCGCAACCTAATCCCATATTTGCTTCAAGCGGCACACTTGAGAGTTCACCTTCGCTATAGCCTATCCTAATGGATGCTTCGTTAATATCAATCGGATTACCGCTGCAGCTGCAGCCACCACCACAGCAACCGCCCTCGGAACCCTTCTGTGCCACCTCCGCATAGTTCTTTCTAATAAAATCTCTAACGTCTTCCTTATTGCTGGTCATATATACCCTCCATTCGGCTTTAATCTAGCGATAACGAAAAAACAACATCCTATTCTCATATTCTCAAAACGTTATTAAATCAAGTTTTTTCGCTATCCAGAGTCGGAACTTATATTTTAGTTGTACTTACCCACATTAAACCACTCCTATTTTACTTCAAAGTCTCGAGTATCTTAACGATGTCCTTAGGCTTTAAAACCTTTCCAAAGGAAACAACCTTCTCGTCAATTACAAGAGCCGGAGTTGACATTACACCATATGCCATGATGTCCTTAAAATCGGTAACCTTGACAATCTCTGCTTCAATGCCTGCCTCTTTTAATGCTGTTTCCGTATTTTCCTTTAATGTTACACAATTTTTGCATCCAGAACCTAAAACCTTGATTACCATAACAGCTCTCCTTCACACTATATATTAAAATCCTAAATAGAACATGTTCCACGCTCAGTAACAGTCAACAATGCCCTTATTTTTTCCTACATGCCGATTATTTTTAGCATATTAGCTTTTCCTAATATACTAAAAATATTATATTCTTCATTCCATAGAGTGTCAATACGGTTCAATTAAAATCGGGAATAAAAACATAACATATTTAATAAAAATAAAAGGGAATAAAATTTATTTAAAAATATGGCGAATAACCTCAAAATATTATTTTGTATGCTTGTTTAATTGATATAAAAATTTTATAATTAATGTATCAATGCGGAAGTTACTACTTAAGTACTAATATCCGCAGCGGTAATCATAAGAAACACATCTTTTCGAAAAGTGTTTTATAAGACTTATGCATAAAAGTTTATAAAAAAATAAACTTTTTGATAAGAAGTGTATATTATAAACAGGAGGTTATTATTATGCAAAAAACAAAGCTTGGTATTAGTGTCGGCCTTTTAGGTGCTGCTTTGTATTTTATGGGTTTGGTAAATTTCCTAGGTCTGATTCTTCTAGCTGGCTATGTGCTTCTTTTTGAATCTAACGAGTGGCTAAGAAGAAGTGCTGTAAAAGCAGCTGCAATAGTACTTGGATTCGCACTCATTTCAGTTGTTATAGGCATTAGTAATGACGTTTTATCTGTGCTTAACAGCTTGCTATCATGGGTCAAGATTCCATTCAGGATCACATGGCCGCTTCAACTAGATTCAATGGTTCTCAATGCAGTTGATGCTCTTGAAAAACTCGTATTACTTTTACTTGGATTTAAAGCTTTTACTCAGGGATCGATGAATATAGGACCCATTGATAAAGTGATTGATAAGAACATTTAATAATAATTTATTTTTGAGGTGATAATTATGGCTTTTTTTGAAAGATTTGGTGAAAAGTTATCGAGTGCCGGTAAGGATATGGCAAAAAAAACAAAGGAACTTGCAGATGTTACAAAATTAAACATGCAAATAGGAAACGAAGAAGATAATATTAAGAGTAAGTACATAGAAATCGGCAAATTATATTACGATCTATTTTCTTCAACTCCCGATGAAAGACTTGCACCATTATGCAGTTCAATAACCGAATCGTTAAATAAAATCAGTACTTACAAGGAACAGATTCAGTCAATAAAAGGTGTAAAGAAATGTGCAAAATGTGGTGCAGAGATAGCCGATTCAGCTTCATTCTGCAGCGTTTGCGGTAACAAAGCAAGTAGCGAAGAAGAAAAAGAACCTGAAGAGGCAAATGATGAAACTAAGGAAGGACCTGACGAAGAGACTGTCGCAGTAGAAGATATCCCTGCACCAACCTGCCCCAACTGCAATGAACAGATTGATAAAGATGCAGCTTTCTGCTCAAAATGCGGACAAAAAACAAAGTAATTTATTTACATTAAACGCCCACAGTCACTAGCCTGTGGGCGTTTATTAACGCAGTGAAATGCTGAAAACCTATAATGTTAAGAATTACAAGAAAGTTTTGTTGAGTATATCCACCAAATCACTCTCACCAACTTCTCTGGCATTGTTGGCTGTACTCCTCTGCTTCATGGTCAAAGATGCATAAAGACGAATCTCCTCGCTGCTTAGACTTACATCCCTCTTAATCATTTTATCAAATATATCCCCAAACTCATCAATTGATGATACTTTAAATAATTCCAGCATTTTGCTTATCTTCTCACTTACCGCATCATAATTGTATTTTAAGTATTCCCTCATAAAATATGCATTAGCCTTGCCATGCGGTACATCCTTAAAATAAGTTAACGAATAACCTAAACCATGCATAATTGTGGTACCAGTATGGGAAATAACCATGCCACCAAGCATAGACACATATAGAAGTTTCTCCCTTATATCAAAGCTAATATTGTTATTTGTCAAAGCTTCTGTACACTCACCAAATATTTTAATTGCTTCTTCAGCCAACAAATCACTTACCGCTGTACTTCTTTTACTCAAATATCCCTCTATTGCATGGGTTAAAGCATCAACAGCTGTATTTACTGTTGTCTCACAGGACATACTCTCAGTATACGTCGCATCTAGAAACGCAACTTTAGGAAATGTATCAGCATTTCCAAAACTCATCTTTGTCTGCATATCGTCTCTTGTTAGTATTGAGTAAGGGGTCACTTCACTGCCTGTTCCTGATGTCGTTGGAATTGCAACTATGGGAAGAGGTTTGTTGTCAAATACATTTTTATAAAGTTCCAAAGGTTCAATATTATTCACAGCCAGCACAGCTATTGCTTTTGATGCATCAAGTGGAGAACCTCCACCAATACCGATTATAAAGTCGGCATTAAACTCCCTTGCCGCTCTG
This sequence comes from Bacillota bacterium, assembly GCA_023398495.1. Taxonomy (GTDB): domain Bacteria; phylum Bacillota; class Clostridia; order Acetivibrionales; family Acetivibrionaceae; genus Acetivibrio. The sequence continues at coordinate 62,918 of JAEWSG010000225.1, read as the reverse complement.
CCACCCTCTGCAACATTCTCCAAAGAAGGGTTATTCTTTACCTTATCATATACGGAATATTGAATATTATATTCCTTCAAAATCTCTTCAACGTGACCTAAAGCTCCACTAACCTTTGCAGAGTATTTGCCAGTGACAACAAGTGCCCTTGTCCCAAATTTACTTAATATATCCTTATTTGCATACACACATCCTTTGCCAAATAAAACCCTTGTACCTATCTGAAATCCGAATTGCATTAAATTCACCTTCTCTTTTTTGTTGGAATAACAATCCAAACCCATTATAATATAATTTTTTTCCTTTTAGAAGTTTTTATTTAAAAAGGGTTAATACTAAGGAAATAAGCGTTGCCAGCCCTATTTATTTGTGGTATACTTTTGCCTTGTTAACGGAGCCTCGTAACAGAATTAATTTCTAAAGTGTGCGAGTCTCAGAACAGATAAAGTGCATTTTGCATAATTGATTTCTAGAAATGAATTATGCTCAAAAGCACTAGCTGGTAATTGAAAGATGCGAGGATGAAAAATGGATAAATTAGTTTTAGTCACAGGTCACAAAAATCCTGATACAGATTCTATTTGTTCTGTAATTGCATATTCGGAACTTAAAAAAAAATTAGGTATAAATGCAAGTCCAAGACGCCTTGGTGATATAAACCGTGAAACTGAGTTTGTTTTAAAGCATTTTGAGGTAGAAGTGCCTGAATACCTGCCCACTGTTAAAGCCCAGGTATCGGATCTAAATATGGATATGATCATACCTGTTTCTGCTGACATTTCTATAAAAACTGCCTGGAATCTGATGAAAAAAAACAATATAAAAACCATTCCTGTAGTGGACGATTATGAGAGGCTATTAGGAGTTGTTACCCTATCTGACATAACAAATAAATACATGGATGCACTTGACAACAATACCATTGCATCTACCAAAACTTCCTTAAGGAACATCGTAGAAACGCTTAATGCAAAACTAATTTGCGGTTCCCAGGAAGCTTTTAATACTTCCGGCAAAGTTGTAGTTGCAGCTACAAACGCAGAAGATCTGGAGAGTTTTATTGAGCAGGGCGATATTGTAATTACCGGGAATCAGACAGATCTTCAGTCTAAGTCCATTGAATGCGGGGCTAATTGCCTTATAATTTCATGCGGTGGCACCCCGTCCCAGCAGGTAATAGAGGCGGCGTGCGGCAAAAATATGGTTGTTATGACTACTCCCATTGATACCTTTACTACCGCTCGTCTGATAAATCAGAGTATTCCTGTTGGAGCTATCATGTCTGATGAAGACCTCATAAAGTTCAATATCGATGATTTTATCGATGACATCAAGGATACAATGTTAAAAACCAGATATCGAAGCTATCCTGTTGTCGATGACAGCAACCGCATTAAAGGATTTATATCCAGATATCACTTGATTTCGCAACGGAGAAAGAAGGTTATTCTTCTGGACCACAATGAAAAGGCACAAACTGTAAACGGCCTTGAAGAAGCAGAGATTTTGGAAATTATCGACCACCACAGGCTTGGGGATATACAGACAGCAAACCCTATTTACATTAAAAATGAACCTGTGGGTAGTACCTCAACTATTGTTGCCAATATGTATTTTGATATGGGTATACGACCATCCAAAAGTATTGCCGGAATTCTCTGTTCGGCCGTACTGTCGGATACAATAAAGTTTCAATCGCCAACAAGTACATATACTGACAGGATAACAGTAGAAAAACTTGCTGAAATTGCAGGAATCAATGACATAGATGAATATGCAAACCTTATGTTTAAGGAAGGTTCATCTTTGCAAGGGAAAACCCCCAAGGACATTTTCTATCAGGATTTCAAGGATTATACCTTTGGAAAATACAAAATCGGCATAGGTCAGGTTAACACAATGGATCGTGAAAAAGTCAATGAGGTGAAAGAATCGTTGATTGATCTAATGAGACAGCTTTGCATGGACAATGGGTACAGTCTGCTTATGCTTTTAGTGACGGATATTCTAAACCAGGCTTCAGAGGTGCTGTTTGCCGGGGAACAAAAGGACTTAATTGCAAAAGCCTTTAATGTAAGTATCGGTGAGAACAGTGTTTACCTGCCTGGAGTTGTATCAAGAAAGAAACAGGTAATTCCTTTTATTTCTGTTGCTGTGGATAAACTATAAATATACTTTTATTCAGACAGGCTTAAACCGGATTTACAACTCCGGCTTAAGTCCTTTTTTATATTTTTTTATTTTTCCCATTGACTATATATCGATCATCTATATATAATGTTGTATATAGATGATCGATATATAGTTGTTAAAGGAGTGGTGCAATGAAAATTGACAAAAGCCTTATGACCGGAAGCACAACCATGTTGATACTGAGGTTGCTTGAAAACAGTGATATGTATGGATACCAAATGATTGAAGAATTAGAAAAACGCTCACAAAACATATTTACTCTCAAGGCCGGGACGCTTTATCCAATACTCCACACATTAGAACAACAAAGCATGATAGAATCCTACGATGCAGAAATTGATAGCGCAAGACCCCGTAAATACTATAGACTTACAAAAGACGGGAAAAAGATGCTTGAGGAAAAAAAGGCTGAGTGGAAAGCATATTCATCTGCGGTAAATCAAGTTCTAGGAGGCATAAACTATGTCAGAGCATAAAAAGGTTATTGAGGATTTTTTACAAAAAGCCTGTAGTCAAATACGCTATAAAGGCATTCACAGCAGCATAATCAATGAACTCACAGACCATATCGAGGAACAAAAAAGTCAATATGTAAAACAGGGTCTTAACGAGAAAGTAGCAATTACAAAGGCTGTAGAGCAAATGGGTGACCCTGTTGTCGTGGGCAAACAGCTCAATAAAGCCCATAGGCCGAGAATTGAATTATCAATTCTGTCATTAGTTGCTGTTTTAGTGTTAATAGGAGGAATTGTTCAGTTTCTGATTTCAGGGGCAAGTACAAATATCGATACATTTTCACGATTTTTAATGTATGCCCCCATTGGTCTTTCAGCATTTATCATAACATACTTTTTTGACTATACCCTTTTAGGTCGTTATTCAAAGACCGTGTACTTCATCCTTTTTGCAGCAGCTATTATTTATTTCCAATTTTCACCTATGATAAACGGTACTTATCCCCACGTCTATTATTATGCTTTACTATCCATCCCCGTATTTGCAGGAATTGTATACGGCTATAGAAACAAAGAATATATGGGCATTATTGCTTGCGGATTATTTTATGCAGGTACTGCCCTTCTTTGCCTTATAGCTCCCAGCACTACTGCTTTTATTCTGCTTTCTGTGTCCTGCCTGATAATATTGACAATTGCAATTGCTAAAGGGTACTTTGGTGTCCGCAAGGAAATTGGTCTTGCGATTGTATATATTCCGACGATAATTACTTTCACTGTGTCTATATTGTATTTGTTTTTACAAGCACCCTTCCGAAGAAATAGAATTGCAGTAATGCTAAATCCTGAACTTGATCCTTTAGGAAGTGGTTACCAACACTTGCTGGTAAAAAAAATACTTGAAGCTTCAAAGCCTTTCGGAAAAGCAGTGCTTGGCGGCGAACTTTCAAACATACCTGTTAACGAGGTGCTTCCCGGTTGGAATATTGACTTTTCTTTAACATACCTAATAAGCTCACTTGGCTATGTTACCGGACTAGTTATCGTAGGAATCATTCTAACACTTATTGTCAGGATGTTTATTTCAGTAGCCCGGCAGAAAAATTCCTTTGGCTTCTTACTTTCATATTCAGCATGCATAGCCCTTACTGGCCAATTCATTCTATATGTTATTACCAACTTTGGATTAATCCATATATTTTCCTCAATAACCCTGCCATTTATCTCCTTTGGGCGTTCGGGGTTTGTAGTAAATATGATTCTTGCGGGCTTGGTGCTTTCAGTTTATCGCAGAACAGACATCGTCAACGATAGTATGCAAAGGATAACTCACACCAGACGCTTATTTGCGTTTGAAGATGGAAAACTTATAATCGATTTAGGTTTAAATATGCGTAAAAAACCAGTGGGTTAAAATAATCTGTAGTTCAGGTTCCGACAAAGTGCCGCAGGAAGATTTGTTAAAGCCAATCCTTCCTGTGGCATTCTCTATTATTATATTGTGGGGCGAGTTCGCTTTTGAAACCATATTATGGAATGTCTTTGTGTCTTTCATTGCAGAAGCCCGGTAAATGTGTTATAATTGTGAAGAAATTGGACTATTGGTTCGAATTTTCCAGGCCTTATACCAGAAGTCCTTGTAGCAGAATAAATTTTTAGGGTGTTCAGAGGGTATGGGTAGCTGAAGTATTTTTTTAACATTATAAAAGACGCAAGAATCAATAATGTTAAAAAGCTCTGGAATAGTATCAGGAAATGTGGGATTCAACATGGCAAAAAAAATTGGAATAATAGACTTAGGTTCAAATTCTGTCCGCCTGGTTATTTTTGAAATCAAATCAAACGGAGCTTATAAGCTGATTGATGATATAAACGACACCATAAGACTTAGTGAAAATATGGTAGAAGGCAAATATATCAACGATATTGCCATGCACAAAGCTGTTAAGACAGTCAAGTTGTATAAAAAGCTCTGTAGTGCCTACGGTATACCATCTTCCGGTATTATTGCCGTTGCAACTGAGGCAGTAAGAAAAGCTGAGAATAAAGATCAGTTTCTTTCACTCTTAAGAACCGGCAGCGGTTTAGCATTCAGAGTTCTATCCGGGAAAGAAGAATGCACATATGTATATAATGCAGTAATTAACTCAATAGACGTAAATAATGGAATTATCGTTGATATTGGCGGAGGAAGCACCGAAATAATACAGTTCAAGGATAGAATAATTAAAAATTCCATAAGTATACCTATTGGCTCTGTCACTGCAACAGAATGGTTTCTCGATAAAAACTCTATAACAGAAGATATGCTCAGCAAGCTTGAAAAGAGTGTATTGGAAACTCTACACAGCCTTGACTGGCTTACATACCAGACACATGAAGTAGTCATCGGCGTAGGCGGTACAATAAGAGCACTTGCTAAATTCCACAGAACTCAGATAAAATATCCTCTTAATCTGGTACACAATTACATGATGGATATCAATGGTTTTGAATCGGTTTATAGTACGTTAAAAGACCTTAACCTGCAAACGAGGAAAAAAGCTCTGGGAAATTCCTCAGGCAGAGCAGATATTATCATGGGAGGTCTTGAAATCCTTAAGGCGATAATGATTGCCTCATCCTCATCCAAATTGATTGTCAGTGGATATGGACTTAGGGAGGGCATATTACTTGAATACATTTTCAGGACAAAAAACGCAAGGAGATTTGAGGATGTTTTGAGCTTCAGCCTCAACAATTTTATCGATCTATACGGAATGAGACAGGAACATGCAAACCATGTATGCTACCTTGCCCTGTCAATGTATGACCAGTTGAGAGAACTGCATGGATTAGGTGAAGAAGAGCGGAAACTCTTGAAAATTGCCTCTCTGCTGCACGACATTGGTATATCCATAAACTATTATGATCACCACAGGCACTCATTCCATTTGATTTTAAACTCCAGAATCAATGGGCTTTCACATAGAGAACTAGTACTGGTTTCTGCCATCGCTGCTTCACATTCGAGAGACGACTTCAGGGAAAACTGGAAAAGCCATTATAAAATGTTGTTGCAGCCTGATGATGAAACAATTTATCAGATACTGTCCCTTTTCTTAAAAATTTCAGAATGCTTGGACAGAAGCGAAATGGGAATAGTAAGATCACTAGACTGTCAGATATACAATAACTCCGTCAAAATTCAGACTATCCGTGAAGGAGATGCTGAACTTGAGCTAAGTCTGGCAAATGAGTATGGCACTATTTTCAAAAAGTTTTTTGGCAAACTTTTATCTATAACTTAAGGATTTTAAACAGTTAATGGATAGAACCTGACAAACTAAAACCTCAGATTTTAATGGGTGCATTTAATTTTAGTGCACCCAGTTTTAATCTCTTTAATGATACCCTAATTCCTGTTAATTAAGGACATAACCTCGGACCTGGTTCTTGCATCCGTCTTAATTATACCTCTTAATGCTGAGGTCACCGTCTTAGAACCGGGTTTCTTTATTCCCCTCATGGTCATGCATAAATGTTCTGCTTCAACTACCACCGCAACCCCTAATGGTTCAATTGTCTCCATTATAACATTTGCAACTTCGCTGCTTAACCGTTCCTGAAGCTGGGGCTTTTTGGCCACTAAGTCAACTATTCTTGCCAGTTTGCTAAGTCCCATTACTTTTCCTTTTTTAGGTATATAAACCACATGCGCCACTCCTACAAAGGGCAGCAGATGGTGTTCACAAACAGAGTAAAGCGGTATATCCTTTACCAATACCATTTCCTCATGGTTTTCTTCCTGAAATACCTTTACCAGTTCCTTTGGATCCTGATGTAATCCTGCAAATATTTCCTCATACATACGCGCTACCCTGTCCGGTGTTTCAACAAGTCCTTCACGATCAGGATTTTCTCCAATAGCAATCAGTATTTCCCGTACTGCTGCTTTAACTCGTTCCTTATCAACCATTTCCATTACCTCTTTTCACATAAATAACACATAGTAATTATTATACTTCATTGAGGTTGATTTTACAAAATAAAATAGGCACAAATTTATAGGCCACTGCAGACTCTAGCAGTGGCCTATAACAGTCTAGTGAATATTACTTGAGTTAAATATAGTCAACATTATATAATTTTAGAAATTGCTGATAACTATCGCGTTCAGTGTTGTAAGTATTTATTAAATCCTTAAATCGATCATCAAACTCATAATCTTCATAAGCTTTGTTGGTTCTATCAAGTAGATATCTTTTCACTTTATCGTGCTCTTGATAAGTACATCTTACAACAATTCTAAAGAAGTAATCATTTGCAACGCACATAACAAATCTATCTTCTTTTTGCTGATCATGAAACACACAAATATTATTTATGCTAGCAATATCTCCTTGATAATCCATTACATCTTTATATTTTTTGCTATCAAATTCTATTCCCATAATTTCAGTTAATTCAACAACTACCTCTTCACAAATTTCACCAGGTAAAGCTGTTTCATATTGATATATATCACTACTCATACATTAATTCCTTTCTTGTGCATATTCCTTAAGTTAAATATAGTCAACATTAAAAAACTCTAGTAATTCCTTATATGCATCATCTTCAGTATTGTAGGTATTAATTAAATCTTCGAATTTGTTCTCTTGAGTATCTTCGTCCCTATTGTTAGTTTTATCAAGCAGGTAATTCTTGACTACTTCGTGTTCTTCTTTGCTACACCGTACAATAATGTGATAATAAATATCATTTGCAACACAAATAATAAATCGGTCTTTATTATTGGGATCACGTAATATACATATATTATTCACATCACGTGAATCATTCCCATCATAATTTATTGCATCATCGTACTTTTTTCTATCAAATTCTATTCCCATCATTTCAGTTAATTCAATAACTACCTCTTCGCACATTTCACACGGCAAAGCTGTACTGTATTGAAATATATCATTATCCATATTGCCCCAACCTTTCTTGTTATAACAAATCTAATATGTAATGTTAACTCTTATGCAACATTGTAATTACCAAACTTATTATAAATTGTCCTTCTCCAATATTCAAGAAGTGCTTTTTCAGTATCTTTACCTCTCCACTAACAGTATTTATATTGCCATAAAAGTTAGTCACCATGCTGTCTACTATGTTTATTTTTTAACCAAAAAAAAGAGACAAGCCGCTATCACAGCTTGTCTCCCTAACTTCCCTGCAAATATCAGCCTGCTGTCGGGACCATTTCCTCAGATTTAACCGAACTCCTTTGAATTTCTGACCTTAGCTCATTTATGACCTTTAAACAAGCTTCAAAGTCCTCATAGAATATAACAATAAAATCCCCGGGTTGGGCATCAAGTATTGCTTTTTCCAGTGCTTTTACCTCAGAGTATATAACTTCTGCATTTTCCTTGGCAATTCCATTTTTTATAACTGCATCAAAGAATATATCTGCCACTTCGCCTGCTTCTCTTCCTCTAAGGTCAGCATCTTCCTTGATATATAACCTGTCAAAGGCCGAGGCACAAATTCTAGCAGCACTGCACATACTCGAATCCGGCCTGTCCCCTGGCATACCGATAATACCAACAAGTCTTGAGACATCAAGCTTCTTTATAAACTTTATCACTTCTTCGAAACCTGCCGGATTATGACCGTAGTCTAACATTACCTTGAATTGTCCCATATCAAAGATGTTAAACCTTCCAGGGTTCAGGCTGGTATCCGGTAAGAAACTCATCAATCCGGCTTTAATAATCTCAAGCGGCACATTCAAGCCCCATAAGGCACAAGCTGCTGCAAGACAGTTTTCTACATTGCACTCAAGCATGCCTCCAAATGTTATGGGCATATCGCTAACCTTTGCCAATTGTATGCTTACTCCTCTTTTGATCAAAAAAATCTCATCCCCATCAAGAAGTACTACTCTCTTTCCTTCATGGATGTGTTTTTTGATAATAACATTGTGTCTGTCTTTTGAAAATAGAATAACCTTGCTGTTTGCCCTCTCCATAAAGTATTGGGCAAAACGGTCATCTGCGTTTATAACTGCATACCCTGAAGGTTTTACCGCTTCAATTACAAGGGATTTTACAAAGGCAAGTTCTTCAACAGTATCAATTCCATCTACCCCTAAATGATCTTCGCTTATATTTGTTACAATTCCAATATCAGCAAGATCATATCCAAGGCCTTTTCTGACAATACCTCCTCTTGCTGTTTCAAGCACCGCTGCATCTATCTGCTTATTTGAAAGCAGTAGCCGGGCACTGACAGATCCTGTATTATCCCCTTTCAAAATGCATTCATCACCTACATAAATACCGCTTGTAGTTGTCATTCCCACCGTTTTCCCCTGAAACTCTAAAGCATGTGCTATAAGTCTTGTTGTTGTGGTTTTTCCATTTGTCCCAGTGACCGAAACTATAGGAATCGAACAAATATCTCCATCCGGAAACAGCATGTCCAGAATGTCGGAGGCTACATTTCTTGATTTTCCGACAGAGGGATATATATGCATCCTCAATCCAGGTGCAGCATTGACTTCGATTATAGCACCATTTTGATTGGATAAGTTCTCTGATATATCTTCACAACAAATATCAACACCTGCAATATCAAGTCCAAGTACTTTCGCAGCCTTTACCGCAAGCTCTTGATTATACGGATGCACTTCTTCTGTGCAGTCCCTTGCTGTTCCTCCGGTGCTGATGTTGCTGTTGTATCTAAGGTATACAATTTCATCTGCCATTGGAATATAATACTCATCAAGACCCTGACCTCTAAGAACTTTCTTTGCGAGATCATCAAGTTTAATTTTTGTTAATGGTTTTTCGTGGTCAGTTCCCCTCAAATCACTTGAGTTTTCTATTTCAACCAGTTCAGAAATATTGTGAACACCATCACCTGTAACATATGGTGCACGCCTTTCTGATGCGGCAGACACTTTACCGCCTACTACAAGTATTCTGTAATCTTTGCCTTTAACATATTTCTCTATCAAAACAGCTTTGGAAAACTTTTTTGCTTCATTGAATGCTATGCACACTTCATTTTCATCTCTTAGGTTAACAGCAACCCCTTTGCCCTGATTGCTGTCAAGAGGTTTGACTACAACAGGAAAACCTATTTTATGAGCAGTATAAACAGCTCCTTCCTCACTATAAGAGACCTCACCCTCAGGTACCGGAATCATGTAATCACTTAGAATTCTTTTTGTTAAATCCTTATTACTAACTATGTCTACTGATATACAGCTTGGTAAATCTGTTAATGAAGCTTCTATCGCTCTAGCGAATTTTCCATAGCCAAGCTGTAGTAAACTTCCATTCCCGATCCTGGTTACAGGGATTCCCCTTTTTTGAGCTTCCATATAAATTGAATTTGTACTTGGCCCCAAGTCATTTTCAATAGTAATAGCTTCTAAATCTTTAAAAATTCTTAAAAAATCAACAGCTTGGTTGTTTAAAATTCTTGAAATTATATCAAACACAGCTCTGGCACATTCTATAGCACATTTTTCATTCTTATATTCAAATACGACATAATATATTGAAGGCTCTTCTACAACTCTCGTCTTTCCATAGTGAACATCGTAGCCAAGCATGTTTTGGAGCTCTATAATCATATGTTCCGCCACATGCCCTATATAAGTTCCTTCCACAAGTCTTTCAAGAAATCCACCTTCATAGCCAAGGGAACAGCAATGTTTACCCAATCCCGGCATGTATTCCAGTATCTTCTTGTTAAAACCTTCAAATTCTTTTGTGGGATTTTTATATAACTCACCAATATCCAAAGATATTTTAATTACAGGTTTATGGCTATAAATATTCCTTCCGCTAAAGCTCTGTATATTTAATATTTGCACTTTTCTTCCTCCTAGACAATTACCTGTCAATTTACCCTGAAAACTTCCCTTTCCATCATATTAAAGCCATATCCATCCGGCAACACATGTATAGTAACGTTTGTTATGGCAAGAAGTTCATCAGGCTTAAGTTCTGACACATTTGAACTTTTTATTGTGTTTCCGTCAACCACAGTAACCGCATTAGAACCAATAACTTCAAAGTGCGCATCGGGATAAACCCTTATTGCAGTATCTTCATCAATACCTATTCCAAGCATAAAAGGATTTTCTGCCACACCGCACAGAAGCCTTCCTATCCTTCCTCTCTGGTCAAAATGCTGATCAATGATTGCCTCCTCTAAAAGACCAAGTCCGGGTGCCATTTTTAGTGTACACTTTCTCGCAGGTCCATTACTGTCACCTTCAACTATCATTGTGTTGCTCATTACAGAGGCACCTGCACTTGTACCAACAATCAGTACTCCCTTTGAGTAAACTTGTTGTAATGCACCATTAGTAGCCGTTCCCCCAAGGATGCTTGTTATCCTGAGTTGGTCTCCTCCCGTAAAGAAAACTCCACTACAGCTTTTTATTATTTCAACATTTTCTTCATCGTTTGCCTCATCTCTGGTGTTAATATTTAATATCTGTATATTATTAAGCCCCAAAGATTCAAAAACCATTCTGTAATTGTTTCCCGACTCTATGGGTTTTTCTGTTGCAGTGGTCAAAACTACCAGACTTCCCTCCTGCTGGCTTACAATGTCAACTACATGTTTTAAAATTGTCTTATTACCAACCTTGTCCTCAGCTCCGCCTATTATAATCAGATTTCCTTTTACTTTCTCTCCCATGGCTGTCCTCCAAAAAGATTTATTACACTAAAACAAAACCGCAAAGCGGCTTTTGTCACCTTGAAAGTCCATCAGGAAATTATGGCATCCGACTCTTATATAGACTGATACTGCTAAATTATAAGTATCAATTAATACCATAATTTCCTTAATATTAAAAAAGCAAGGATTAACTCTATCCTTGCTTTTGGTAAGTACTATATTCCCAAATAGTGTCTGGTGTAATTCATTATAACTCCACTGAAAATCAGACCGATTCCCATGAGTAGTATACTTGTAACAATAACAAACAATCCTGCTCTGCTGCCGTTTTTTGTTGAAAGTATACCCATAATTACACCAACTACTCCGAAAATAAAGGGGTAAGCAAAAAGTGATGCTATTGCAGATATAAAGCCTATTGCAATTAAAAAGCCTGTACCTTTTGCAACCCTTGACCGAGTATTAATTCTTTCCATAAAATCACCCTTTTTAAGTATTTACATTTTTATAAGCTCGTATTCATGATTTAGGGATTTATATAAATCACGAAAATGATTATACATTGGAAAAAATACAAACTATAAATCTTCGTATAAGCCTTTTCGGATTATCATACCGTTGTCAACAAATTTTTCTCCTCCTATAAAAAGATTGCTTATACTGAAATTCTGCATGTTTATTACCAGAATATCGCCATCACTGCCTTCAGCCAGTGCCCCTTTCTGAGGATAAAGTTTAATTCTTTTTGCAACATTTTCCGTAACGGTTTTAAGCACTGTTAAAATGTCGAGTTTCCGTTCTAAAACACAAATTCTTATATCTTCAAACAGCTGAAGAGCCTTCCCTACGGATGCACCAGAAGTGTTTGCAGGAATGCTTCCATTGCCATCAGAGGACACTGTAACCCTATCAATAGGCACTTTTTCTTTTAAAATCAATTCTAAGGCATCCGGAACTGAATAGCCGGTTTCACTGCTCTGACCTGAAGTCAGATCGATGTTTCCTCCACTGTTGGCAAACTCTATAGCCTGATGGAACAAAGTTTTATTTCTGTTTAAGTGTGTTGGCACAAACATATCAATAGGAAAATCAGAGCTTTCAAGAAGCTCAATCAGAGGTTTCAAGCCATTTTTCCCGTCGCCTACATGAATATGTACAATACCGGCCTTTTTGCTAAGAAGCCCTCCCATCCTGGCCTCATATGCAATTTCTTTAAGCATATCTATAGAGGGATGAGACGATCTATGGTCAGATATGGCTATTTCTCCTATACCAATAATTTTGTCGATCAAAGTAATATCCTTCATAGCTTTTCCCGTAATGGTCGCTGTTGGAACTTCATAACTTCCTGTATATATGTAAGTATTTAATCCTTCTGCCTCCAGACCTCGTGCCTTCGCCAGAAGCCCTTCTATGTTTCTGGTTATACTGTCAAACCCCAACACACCTACAACAGTAGTAATTCCTCCAGATACAATATCGCTGAATTTAATTTCAGGAATTCTGCTGATAAATCCTTCTTCTCCGCCTCCTCCTGTAATATGAAGGTGCTGGTCTATAAAACCGGTACAGACTATTTTGTCGGTACAGTCTATTATTTCTAAATCCGGTATGTTTTCTGATGGTATGTTCTCTGCAATTTTATATATTTTATTGTGAACAATTAAAACATCCTTTTTGCCAAGAAATTGTGATCCATAGCATGTACCATTTTTTAAGAGTTTGAACATTTCACTCCTCCTTTTCTATTTATGTTGCTCAATTATTTATCTTTCATTCAAAATATTTCTTTACTAAATTGTATATTTTTCGACATTTTATTTACATTTGTTTATGATTTTATCCCATATATTAGTATGCTTGCTATTAATTGTGCTTGCGAAGAGATTTTTTATTTGCTAAACTTAAGACTAATACTTTATGTAAATTAAGCTTTACATAAAAATACAATTTATATGATAAAGGATGGTCAAAGTGACTACAGATTTTAATCTTTTAACCTCAAAGCAGAAAAAGGTATATTCTGTAATTGAGTCGTTTATCAAAACCAGGGGAATTCCTCCTACAGTGAGGGAAATAGGCGAATTAGTAGGCGAAAAAACTCCTGGAGCAGTTCAAGGAATATTAAATCGTCTTGAACAAAAGGGTGTAATAAAAAGAGAAGTTGGAATGGCACGATCAATACAGCTTGTTAATGGTTCAACACAATACATGACCCCTGTATATCTACCTAAAATAAAAAAAATAACCAACCGTAACATTGACGATTTGTTTAATGTCTATAACGTCATCAAATATTACCCTTTACCTTCAGCATTATTCGAATCGGAGCAAAAATCGGAAAACTGTTTTATAATGAATTGTCCTGACAACAGCCTGCTCAACAGCGGAATAAGATATGAGGACAGCCTTGTTATAGACAGAGACTACGAAGACGCTTTAAATGATGGGGATATTGTATTGGTACTATACGAATCTCATGTCCTGTTAAGATTTTTTAGCAAACATGAAGATGCAAAGTGTATTGTGCTAAAGGCAGACAGCAACCTTATAGACAAGGAAGTTTTCAATAAGGATGAAGTAACAATAATAGGTAAGATCATTGGAAAATATACCAAGTTCTAAAGCTTATTGATCTAAATGTATTAAAGTTATACAAAAGGGGCTTTTTTAGCCCCTTTTGTCTTATCAGCCTATATCTTCTCTATTTCAGCATTTATAAGTCTTCCCATTTCTTTAGTTCCAATAACTGTAGACCCCGGTGATGCTATATCAGCTGTTCTATATCCTGCGTTCAATACATTTTCAACAGCTCTTTCAATTGCGTTACTTTCCTTCTCCAACCCAAAAGAATATTTCATCATCATTCCGATAGAAAGAATTGTTGCTATCGGATTTGCCTTATCCTGTCCTGCTATATCGGGAGCAGAACCATGTATAGGTTCATACAAACCTAAAGTTCCCTGTCCAAGGCTCGCAGATGGAAGCATTCCAATTGAACCGGTAATCATTGAAGCCTCATCAGAAAGTATATCCCCAAACATATTTGAAGTTACTATTACATCAAATTGCATTGGATTCCTGACAAGCTGCATTGCGGCATTATCAACATACATATGATTAAGTTCAACCTCAGGAAAGTCTTTAGCCACACTTAAAACTACTTCACGCCATAGTCTTGAACTTTCAAGAACATTTGCTTTGTCAACCGAAGTAACCTTTTTATTTCTTTTCATTGCAGCCTCAAACGCCAGCCTTGTTATTCTCTCAACCTCGAAAGTGCTGTATTTTTCAGTATCAAAAGCAGCCTGGCCCATATCTCCCGCGTCTACTCTTCCTTTTTCTCCAAAATACATACCCCCGGTCAACTCACGTACAACCATTATATCTATACCATCTTTTACTATGTCAGATCTTAACGGAGATGCGTCCTTTAAAGCAGAATATATTACCGCCGGCCTAAGGTTAGCATACAATCCAAGCCCTGCACGTATTCCAAGCAACCCTGCTTCAGGTCTCTTATCTCCAGGAAGAGTATCCCATTTCGCCCCTCCAACAGCTCCTAAAAGTACTGCATCACAACTTTTGCACAATTCCAAAGTTTTGGCAGGAAGCGGTTCACCATGAGCATCTATTGCACATCCACCAAGTGCACCTTCCTTTAATTCAAACTCGTGTCCAAACTTCTTTCCTATGGTATTTATAACAGCAAGAGCCTCGTTCACTACCTCAGGTCCTATACCGTCTCCTGGCAATACTGCAACATTAAATTTACCCATTCTCAACACTCCTCATATTAAGCCTTATTTTAAGTTAGGTATGTAGTACAAATTTGCAAAGTACAAGTTTCAATTGTACACCATTTCCCCTATTCCTTAATTCATTCTTTAATAAATTATAAGTCAGAAGAGATTAATATTCTTCATGATATCAATCTTTATAGGGTATGTTTTTTTAATGTTTATTGACAAAATGGTAAAGCTCAAGAATTTTCTTTCCTATACTGTAGCGGGGTCATTTTAACATATTTCTTGAAAATGTCATTGAATCTCTGTTGATTGGAAAATCCCACACTAAGTGCAATATCACTGATTTTTTGTGTTGAATCTTTAAGTAGCTCCTTCGCCCTTTCTATTCTTGTCTTTAAAAGATAATTAATAGGGCTTATGCCCATCTCTTCTTTAAAAGCACGGGTAAAATAGCTGGTACTTAAGAAAACATATTGGGCTATATCCTTTAAGGATATTTCCCTTTCGTAATTATTGTTTATATAGCTTACCGATACCTGTATTAATTCCTTCAGTTTTGAACTTTTATTCTTTATGCTGTTTTCCCACTCCATTTTCAAAGCACGCGAAATCAGAACAAACAACTCCATTACAAGCATATAATTTAAAAGCTCGCTTCCTATATCAGGCTTCTCCTTTTCCTTCAATATTCTATTTAAAAGATTTATTATCTCATTTTTCTGACTCACTTTTAGCTTAATAAAAGCACCGGACTCTTTTCCGCTGACAAAATCTAAAAAGTATTCCAAGGATATTCCTGAAAACTGTAAGTCGAATTTACTTGTGAATTTAAAATTCAGAACAATAAATTCACAACCTGACAAAGACTTCACAATGAACTTATGAAATTGGTTGGGCTTAATAATTATTATATCATTCGGACCTAACTCTGCAGGATATCCAGCTATTTCAAATACAGCATTTCCCTTCTTAATATACACCATTTCATAGAATTCATGCCGGTTTGGTTCCATAGACCACGTTGTATCATGAAATCTTTCAATGGTCTTAACTATCACGGGCAAAAAAGTTGAAGAGTTTAAAAGACTTTCCCATGCTTTCGGAAGTATACCGCTGTCCATTTTACCTCACCCCTCTAATTCTTTATTATTCATTCTATTTCCACATAAGAATTTTAACTACTCATTTTCCTTTGCGCCTTTGTCTGAACAAGCCTAAATCTTTAAATAAATTTAGTCCACCTAGTTTATCATGACGGTTGTAATCTGAATTTCTGAATACTCCCTGATTAACCGTTCTTGCATCCTCAATCGAATAAAAAGCTTTTGAGTTACATCTTGTAATTATATCAAGAACTTCATTTAAGTCTTTTCGTTTTATAATTGTATAAACTATTTTTACTTCTCCGTTTGCCCCCTGTGCATCTACAACAGTAACACCAAATCCTGCGTCTCGCAAGCGTTCTCTTAGATGGCACTCGTCTCTTACCAATATTACGCGTACAACAAGCATACCTATTGCCAGTTTTTCTTCAAGTATCATCCCAACAAATGTACCTGCCGCAAACCCACCTGCATAAGCAAAATAACATGCGACATTATCCAGATGCTTCATTATCTGGCTGATAGCAGTAATCCATACCAGTACTTCAAAAAAACCAAGCAAAGGTGCGAGATTTTTTTTACCTCTCGATACAAAGATAATTCGGATAGTACCAATTGTTACATCAATAATTCGTGATGAAAAAATTAACAAAGGCAAAACAACCCAACTAAAAATATCGCTATCTGCAAACTGATTAAGGTTTATTGCCCTCACCTCCTTAAAGGTTATTCTTTCTCTTGTATCATCTTAATTCTACAAAAACAACATAAAACGGTCAACCCTCCACACCTTCAAAGTCAAATTCAGGGATATACTTACAAGACACTGACTCTCTTTCCTGAACATATCCATTTTCAAATCCAAGTCTAAAAAAGTGGTTCAATACCCTTTCATACTCTCTTCTGGTAATCCCCCGATTGATCTCAGGGTAGTTTTCTGCCAAGTAAAAGGGCGTATATTGGCTCATCAGGCTTATATATATATCATCCGGCAAATTGTTTTTGATATAATCCAATATCCTTATCGATTCACCTGCAAGCCCAGGAAGTATCAAATGCCTAATAATAAGACCTCTGGTAATCATCCCATTTTCATCTAGCACTGGTCCTCCTACCTGGCGGTACATCTCATTTATCGCTGTACAGGCAACTTCGAAATAGTTTGGTGTGCCTGAATACTTTTTTGCAGTACTTTCTTCTATGTATTTAAAATCTGGGAGATACACATGAACCAAACCTTCAACTGTCTTCAATCCATCAATAGTTTCATACGCATTTGTGTTATATATAACTGGTATATTAAGGTTCGATGACATCTCAAGGCTTTTCTTTATCTGGCTTGCATAATGAGTCGGATTTACAAGATTTATATTGTGTGCACCCATCTGTTGAAGTTTCAAATAAATATTGCTCAGTTCCTCAATAGAAATCTCTTTTCCAGAATATTCCTGACTTATATTATAATTCTGGCAAAATACACATTTTAAATTGCAGCCTGAAAAGAAAACAGTTCCCGAGCCATTGGTACCGCTTATACACGGCTCTTCCCACTTATGCAGGAATGCCTTTGCCACCTTTGGTCTGTCACCCACTCCGCAAAATCCCCGGTCAATTTTTCTATCAGCCCTACACTGCCTCGGACAAATTTGGCATTTTTCCATAATTTATTACTCCTATAATTTTGGTTCTTTTCCTTTACATTAGCAACAATTGAAAATATAATAAAATAAATGGATATTTGGTCAATTGTCAAAGTAAAATAATAATATAACTATTATAGCATTTCCAAATCTTCAATGGGATATAAAAAGGTGTGAAAGAAGCATTATTTGTACATATTTGAAATACTTACTTAAACAGGAGGTAAGCAAAGTGAGAATAAGTGGTATATCATATACACATAGAAAAACACATAAAACAAGGACAATAATTATGTCTATACTTGTATTTTTGCTAATCGGTGCAATAGCCTTAATGGGGGTATCAACATACACTGGATGGTCTCTGACCCATCCAAAAAGAAAAGCAATACCTGTTTTTTCGTCTAATATAGTTCCTGAAAACAGAAATATAACCTTTAAAGACATAAAAGATGAAATAACTTTAAAAGGTTGGTTTTTTGAAGTAAAGGGCAGTAATAAAACTCTGATTTTAGCTCATGGGTACCGTCAAAACAGGCTTCAGTATGGTGAAGACACGCTTACTCTTATAAAATCACTACTCAATCAGGGTTATAATGTATTGACCTTTGATTTTAGAAACTGTGGCGAGTCTGAAGGAAATTTAACCACCGTCGGCATTCACGAAAAAGACGATCTACTAGGTGCAATAAAGTACGCTAAAACCTTAGGTTCCAAGCAAATAGTGTTAATGGGTTTTTCAATGGGTGCCGCAGTAAGCATAGTGGCAGGAGCACTAAGTGAAGATGTTGATGCTGTAATTGCAGACAGTCCGTTTGCCGATATGGAAGAGTATCTTGACGACAGTTTGAGTGCATGGAGCAAGTTACCATCCTTTCCGTTCAATAAAACTACTTTTATGTCCATGAAGCTGTTATTGGGTATTAATCCTAAGGAGTTCAGCCCTCGGGATGTAATAGCCAACATTTCTCCAAGGCCTGTTTTCCTGATACACAGCAAGAATGATGAATTTATTTCTATAGAAAACAGCCACCAGCTTCTGAAGGCAGCTGGAAGTAATGCAACCTTATGGGAAACTGAAGGTGTCAATCATGTAGAAAGTTTTACAAAATTGACAGACCAGTATTTGAAAAGAGTTAATGAGTTTTTAAATAGTTTAGGTGACACTACTGATAAGGAGTAGTGCCCAATCTAAAACATCCCTTTCTTGTAAAGGAATAAGCTTACAACTAACGCTATGCTAAATGAAATTGATAATATCAAGGTAAATCCATGACTGTAATTCTGCCATGGCATTGGAACATTCATTCCGAAAAAACTTGCTATCATAGTAGGTATGGCCATTACAATGGTTACTGATGTAAGGAACTTCATAACCATATTAAGGTTATTTGAAATAACCGAAGAAAAGGCATCCATCATACCGCTTAAAATTGTGCTGTAAATACTAGACATTTCAATAGCCTGTTTATTTTCAATAAGTACATCCTCAAGAAGATCCTGGTCTTCTTCATACATCTTTATGAGCTTACCACGAAGCAGTTTTTCCATCACTACATCGTTCGATTTAAGTGATGTTGTGAAGAATACCAGACTCTTTTCAAGCTCTAACAGTTTGAAAAGTTCCCTGTTCCTCATTGACTTGTGTAAAGTTTTTTCAAGATCATCGGTTTTTTTGTCTATATGCCTTAAGTACCTTAAAAAGTCTTTTGCAATTGCAAAAAGTATCTGTAGTGTTAGTCTGGTCTTTTTAAATGTATAGCATTCTTTGACTTTTTTGTTCTTAAAAGAATCTATTAGTAAAGCTTCCCTATTACATATGGTAAGTAAGTACTCATCCATAATAAGAATACCCATTGGAATGGTTTCAAATTTAAGGTTTTTTTCATCCTCATACACATATGGTATGTCCACAATAAGCAACGTTTGTTTATCCTCAACATCTATCCTGGGCTTTTCTTCTTCATCAAGAGGATCTCTTAAAAAGTTGGGCAGTATATTAAGGCTTTTTTCCAAATAACTTAATTCCTCTTCTGTAGGTGCGAAAATATTAATCCAACAACCTTTTTCTATTTTATCAATTTTAACAGGCTGCTGAGCCATATCATAAGTCTTGAAAAATTCAATCATTCCAATCACTTCCCAATCAATAAAAATAATTTCATTTGAGCTTCAATGAGCCTAATGCCAAAATATTCCATACGCATCAAAAAAACTTCCATACGAGTGGAAGTTATATCATATACACATACCTGTATAACCAACTGATCTTCCCTCGTTGAGCTTTAGCACTATACAGCTTAGGTTTTAAACCAGCTACATTAAGCAAAACCTTAATCCGGCAGTGCTTGTTGACCCATTGGCGTCTTTCGACGTTTCGGGGTAGCAGCTTCTTTCTGTATAGGAGCCTCACCTAACAAAGTATTGAGTTTTCTTCTCTATTATATTCAACAAAGTGCCATAGTGTCAATATAAATCATTTTAAAGCTTCGAGACATATAACCCGTAAAAGAAAAAAGCGAAACGACCAGCCACGAGAAAAAATCATAAGTAATATTTCAGCTATTTCTTTTTATCAACAAAATATGAGGGAGGCCTCAAATCTGAACTTTGGCTATAAACAGAATTCAATTTTCGTCCTTCTCGGATCTTTCTTATATTTGACCCTAAGTCATTCAAAAGATTCCTTGCCTTTTCGTTATTCTGCTGTTCATTTTCTCTTATTTCGCTCAAAAGTTCCATTATTTGCTTGATAGTCTGTTTAAGCTCATCCACACCTTTGAGCCCTGGCATTACAACTTCGTCCAGACTGCTGACTCCAAGTTTTTGCTTAAGCCTTGAGAAATAAACTCCAAACTCCTCATCAATCCTGTTTATCTCATCTATTTTTATCTGTTTATCACTTATAAGCTTCTGAAGTCCTTCCAATCCATCTTCGTTTATCGATTCAGACTGTGCCATTGTCAGAAGAAGCATATCCTGCAGGCACTTATATTTTTTCCTTGAGGCTTCAATAAGCCTTTCTACATAAATTTCAGGATTAGTGTCCATTATATCTCTCCTAGTGCTTTTGAACATAATTCATTTCTAGAAATGAATTATGCAAAATGCACATCCTATGTTTTTTACTGATTAACAAAATTAAGTCTAGAATTTTATTTTGTTAATCAGCACTAATTTCAATAATTACCTGGCTACCTGCGATGATCTTGCATTCTGCTGCTTTGCCAATTTCATTGCCTGTTCCCAGGTATTTCTGAGCTCTCTGGCATAACCCAATACCTCTTCAATAATTGAATTGTCCTTTTTAAGGTTTGCCTCTACAAGCCTTCTATTCATATATTCATACAAAATATCCAGATCATGAGCAATATCATATTTCATATCCAGTGTACACCGGAACTCACTTATAATATTCTCAGCCTTTATAATGCAATTATTTGCCCTATCAATAGTTTGTTCATTAATAGCCATCTGAGCCTGCATCAAGAACTTTACCAAGCCATTATACAACATCAGCGTAAGTTCTTCAGGACTTGCAGTGTATATTGAGTTTTCTTTGTACTGTTCATACGCATTGTTTAGTGCCATTTTAAATCCCTCCAAGATTTATTAGAAAATCAGCTATAATAAAACTAAGTTGGCATTTTACTGGCTAAACTGGGAGCTGAGCCAGCTCGATTGGCTTTGCATATCACTTAATGCACTTTCCATAATTGAAAACCTGCTATAATACCATTCTTCTTTATCCATCATCTTGTTTACAAGAGTATCAATAAGTGAATCTTTGGTATCAATTTCTTTTGCAATAAGATTGGTATATTCCGAACCGTCACCGATATATCCCGCCTTTTCAAGCAAAATACCCTTCTGCCCGTTTGAATTCCTTGTAGTTCTTATATTGTCCTGCATAATGTCAAACAATCTTTGTGCCAACCCCGACTCACTGTACCTGGTAGCCCTCTTTTCTGAATCGTCAAGGGATTGCGAGTATGAGTACTGCGATTCGTTTGTAAAAAGTTTTACAACCTTATTGTAATTATTGTTTAGTGCATCCTTTAGCTTGGTTTCATCTATAATCAGCTTCCCTCGATCCTGATAAAGACCTGTGCTTATTCCTATATCATAAAGACTTAGGTCAACCCCTTCAACTTTATCATAAAGAGCTCTCCTCATATTGTTCACAACATTTGATAAAATACTGTCATTACTGAGTATTCCGGACTTAGCCTTATCTTCCCATTTTTTTACTTCATCATCAGACATAGCATCCTTTTCTTCGTCTACAAGAGGAGTATAACTTCTGTCTTTCTTTTCCGAAAGCTTACCGTTTATTGTATCCAACAATTCATTATATTTACTTACAAAGCCCTTAATGTTGTTTATAACCGCATCAATATCACCTTCGACGTTTATATTCACTGCATCGGCAGACAAACCTTTAAGTGAATAGGTCACACCATCTATAGTAAATTCGTTGCTTGACCGTTTCATGCCCGAAACACCATCGAGGGTAAATTCGGCATCAGTTCCCTGTGTATATGTACCATCTAAAACACCCATGGACTTTAATAAGCCGGATGATGAATCTGTTAACGCTATGGTAGATGTTGCCCCTTGTGTCTTGGATTCCAATGAGAATTTATCTGTCAATGAGTCATAGGACATTTTTACTCCTGCATTGCTGTTATTGATTGCATTCATAACATCTGAGAGGGTAGCATTAGCATAAGTTTTTCCAACATCAATAGTTTGACCGTTTATAGCAAATGTCACATTTGCATTTGGGTCTGATACGTTCAAATCGTTTATAAAATTTGTCTTAATGCTGTCTAGAGAAGAATTTAATGATATTGCGCTGCTCTTATTGTCTGTTGCTGCAAATCCAAGCTTCAGAAGACCATCTTCCGGTCCTTTATTAAATATTATTTTATCATTGCCGCTGGTAGAAAACACCAATCTGTTGCTTGCTGAATCTTTTGCGACATTAACAGTGCCTCCTATTTGTGCCTTAATATATGCAGCCATATCATTCAAATCGCTGTAATCCTGATCTATCTGAATAGTTTTATCTACTCCGTTCACATTTATAATAAAGGATTTTCCCTGTTCATTCCCGCTCAGGTCTATTAGGTTTGAGCTTGTACCTGTTACAGTCGCTCCATTTGCAAAACCCAGTTTATCCAATACATTATTTGTGTCGCCGGAATTAAGTTTAACTGCTTCTCCACTGACTGTCTGAAAACTCAACTTACTTCCGTTGTTAGTAACTTTAATTTTACCGCCAAGCTCTGCATTAGCATCAATTGCGCTTTGGATTTTGCTTGTAAGATCATTTATATCTGAAGCATCAGTTATATTTATATTTTGAGCTGTTCCACTTCCAAGAGTCAATTTAAAACTCCCATTGGTATAAGATGAATAGTTTGTATTTACATTTGAACCTTCTATGTAATTTTTCTGGCCGGCTGAGTATCCCAAAGATCCTATAAAACTGTTGGTTGAGTCTTTAACGCTTAATGTACTGCCACCCAACATCATTTTAAACTCTAACTGGTCTCCGGTTGTTAAGACATCAATTTTCCCCGAACCAAAAACATCTGCTAAAGCAGTTTCAATATTTGTTTCCAAATCTGCTACACTTGAATAGTTATGAAGGTTTATTGTTTTCGTCACCCCATCAAGAGTAAAATCTAGTTGTTTGCCCTCCAAATTAAGGCTGCTAATTGTATTGCTGCCCTTAACAGAATCCGCCAGACCTGAAGTACCCGCAACCTTTGCACTAGTAGCTAAAGCACTTACTATTATACTATGAGTTTTGGACGTTGCATCTGCATTTGCTTTAGCTGTAACTACAGTTTCACTACCTGAAGTCACATTAAAGGATGCAAAAGAACTCGAAGACCTGAAATTTGTTGCTGGTTTTAGTACATTAAAATATTCGTCACTAAAGCTTCTTAACTTGCTGGTTATATCCCTGTAGCCATCCCGTTTCCATTCCAGTAATTGTTTAGCTCTCTGAACTTTATGTATTTTTGTTTTTTCTATATCCATCAATTTTGATATTATACTATCAGTATCAAGACCCGAAGAAAACCCTGTCAACCTAAGTCTGCTGTTCATCATATTTGATATATTATTTATTGACATGGTATTCATCTCCTTTCATCTACCAGAATCCCTGCCATTTCCCACATTTTCGCGACCATGTCCAGTATCTTTTCAGGCGGAATCTCTCTAATTACCTCCTGAGTTTCAGAGTCAATTACTTTGACCATTATTTCTTTTGTTTTTTCATGGATAGAAAACTCAAACTGTGTCTTTGCGCCCGTTATTGCCTTGTTTGCCTTTTCAATAGCCTCAACAACTGCCTTATCTGATATGGGACGTTCCTTTTTTTCATATCCTGACAAATTCATTGTAAGTACATTTTTGTTATCTTTAGGATTATTCTGATCTTTAGTTTCCGTTTTGGGATTATTGTCGGTATTTACAGAATCATTATGGTGTTCTATATTCTGTGTTTTTACAGATTGTACACTTGCAGCATCCATGCTCTCAATTTTCATAAATAATCCCTCCGTGAACTTTCTTATTATTAGTATCGGATTATTATGAAATTAAGTTTAGATTAAGTTTTTTATCCATTTCGTTGTCCTCGTTATTCCTTCTTCTAAAGAAGTTTTCGGATACCACCCGAGAATATCCTTAGCCTTTTTACAATTACATAACAGCCTGGGAATTTCGCTTTGAGGATGAATGTGAGGTACATGCTTTATTTTGTCTTTATCTTTGGATATCATTAGAGCTAATTCGTTTATGCTTATGTCCCTTCCTAAGCCTGCGTTTACTATTTCTCCGTTCACCTTATCCGAGTATCCAGCCTGAACAACAAATTCTGCACAGTCCTCAACGTATAGAAGATCCCTTGTCTGCAATCCGTCGCCATAAATATTCAACGGAAGCCCTTCCAGATTTCTTTTAATGAATATTGCTACTACCCCTCCTTCACCACTTGACTTCTGCATCGGACCATAAGTATTGAACGGTCTTACAATTACTACCGGCAGCTTGTAAGCATACCAGTATGATAAAACCATATTTTCTCCAGCGATTTTACTTCCGGCATACGGGGAAGCAGGTTTTACTGGGTGGTACTCATTTATGCCTTTATCGTCATTTGCCCTGTCATACACCATACAGGTACTCATAAAGACTATTTTTACGTTATTCATTCTGCACTGTTCGAGAACATTGAAGGTTCCCACCACGTCATTTCTAAATGTTGTCTCCGGGTCATCTATACTATCCTGCACATTAATACTGGCCGCAAGATGATAACACAAGTCAAATTTATTCTCAAAAAGCCTGTCCAAAGTCGAAATATGTTTTATATCGCCCTCAACAAACTCTATAAAGTTTGGATCATCTTCAAATTCTTCAATATTTGACCTATTTCCATTGGCCAGGTTGTCTAAAATCAATACCTTGTGTCTGTCTCCAAGAAGTCTCTTTACAACCCAACGTCCGATAAACCCAGCTCCACCTGTAACAAGTATATTCAAGATAATCATCCTTCCTTTTTTGTAGAGTTAGAAAAAAACTAAATCCCATCAATTTCCAGTAGCATTTACTCCAGACCGACTACATAAAAACACAAGGCAGAATTTACACATTTTTTGCATGCCTTCGCAAAACTTCCTTCACATTTGATATAATGTATTGAACATCTTCCTTTTCCATCTTTGGGAATAGCGGAAGCGTTATCATTCTTTCATAAAGCTCTTCAGCGTATGGACATAAACCCTTTTCATACCCTAACTGCCTGTAATAAGGGTGGTAGTATACAGGAATGTAATGAACATTGACACCAATATTTTTGCTTTGGAGTTCTTCAAATATCTGTTTCCTATCACAATTTAAATTTTCCAGCTTCAATTTTATAATATACAAATGCCACGATGAATTTGCCTCTTCGAGCTGAAAAGGTGTAATCAACTCATTTAAATCTCTAAATGCTTCATTATATTGCTGTACATATTCCCTTCTTAATTTAATAAACCTTTCTGATTTACTCAACTGACTTAAACCCAGAGCTGCCTGTATATCCGTAATTCTATAATTAAACCCCAGATAATGCTGTTCATAATACCAGGACCCTTCGCTATTCAGCAAATCATTGCTATCCCTTGTTATTCCATGTGTTCTGAAAAGAAGAAGCTTCTTATAAATGCTTTCACTGTCTGTTGTAATGGCACCGCCCTCCCCCGTCGTGATATGTTTCACCGGGTGAAAGCTGAAAGTTGTCATATTCCCAATACTTCCAACTCTGCGGCCTTTGTATTCAGCACCTAATGCGTGAGCACCATCTTCTATTACTGTAAGATTATTTTCCTTCGCAATCTTAAGAATTTCATCCATATCACAGGGCTGCCCGGTAAAATGCACTGGGATGATAGCCTTGGTTTTATCAGTTATCTTAGCCTTTATATCCTCTGGATCTATATTATATGTTTGGGGATCAATATCTGCAAAAACAGGCTTTGCACCCATATATAGCACACAATTTGCAGAAGCAGCAAAAGTAACAGGCGTAGTTATCACTTCATCTCCTTCTTTTATCCCCGCAGCAAAGCAAGCTGCATGAAGTGCTGATGTCCCGTTTGATACTGCAACAGCATATTTCGCTCCTGTATAATTCGCCAACTCTTCTTCAAACTCTTTTATTTTAGGACCTGTGGTCAAATATTCTCCTCTTAAAACCCGAACCACAGCCTCTATATCATCTTCTTCAATCCATTGCCTTCCATAAGGAATATACTTGTAATCCGGTTTTTTGTCCATAAGTGTATCTCCTTTTTGAGCATAATCTTACTAGTGCTAAGTAACAAAATAAAATTCTAGAATTTCATTTTGTTACTTAGCAAAAATCATAGGATGTGCATTTTGCATAGTTCATTTCTAGAAATGAACTATGTTCAAAAGCACTAGCTCATCAACTATTCTTCGTACGCCTTCACCATCAACCAGTTTTTGCATCTTTTTACTGCAAGATACCCTTTTCCCATAATCTTTACACAAAAGCTCAAGAGCATTCAAAAACTCCAGATCTGTAAACTCATTATGCCAACCCAGAGATTGGATATACCCTTTATCGCACAGCATATCGACTACTTCCTTTTGGTTTTCTGCAATAATAAACGCAAGAGCAGGGGTCCCACATGCACAAAGCTCATAAAGAGTACTACCGCCCGCTGTTATTGCAATATCACATTTAAGCATCAGCTCAGACATTTTTGAAACATTCTCATGAATTACAACGTTTGCATTTTTTTGACTTAAGTCTCTTAAACTATCCAGGTTAGTAAATCCCCTGCCAGCAACTATATTAATTACAATATCTTTAAGCCAGCCACTTGCAATAATTGTTCCTGCCAGCCGCAAGCTCAATTCAAAGGGGTCTGAACCCCCTGTTGTTATCATTATTTCCTTAACTCCCCTGTTTACTATTCTCTCCGGCAAGTTTTTAAACTCATCCCTTATAAGATTATATTTTACTCCAAGCATCAGGATTTCATCCTCATAATACCTTTTATAACCTAAGGATTCACCTGTAATATTCCCATTAACCAGAACATCAACAGGATATGTAAACTTATTTATATCATCTATGTAGCAAAGCTTTTTTACAAACGGCTTTAACTTCAAAAAAAATTCTTCAGTGACATTATAGGAGTCAATGAACAGTATATCCAGATTAAGAACATTAAGCCTTTGGATTATTTCATCTGTCTCTTCTTTTAATGATAAAACATCTCCATAGTAAAATTCCTCAGTATGAATTTCAGAGTGATGTGTCAACTCTATCGCCTCATATCCCTCTTCCCGTATCTTTAGAATCCCCTGTTCAAATTTACTTAAGAAGTACACATCGATTGAGGCATTTCTAAAGCCTTTTGCAAGAGAGAGGCATCTCATTATGTGTCCCATTCCTATATTTGTGCTCCCATCAACTCTAATCCCAACTTTCATCATCTATCACTCACACCACTTTTCTGATCAACTCAATTGAAGCTATCTTTTCATATGTCAATTCGTTCTTATCTGTAATAATTGTTATATTGTATTTGCCTTCATTGTCTTTCATAAACATCTGTACATTTTAATATTCCATGGTTTAGTATTGGCTAAAATAATCTTCACAAGATCTATCAAATACTAATCAATCATATTCCATTCAAGGGGGGTCCCTCTTTCTATCTCCTTAGTTGCCTTTTTTCCGAGAATTTCTTCATAGTGTTTTGGCTCCATACCATGTCTCGGCCTTATTATGCTGATATTCTCTTTCGTAAAGAAATCTCCTTTTTTAATATCCCTCACAACAAATATTGATCTTCTAAATACTTTATTTGTCTCCTCCCTTGAAGAAACTTCATAGCTAACTTTACCCACAGCCCTTTCAGCCGAACGGATATCATCTACCATCAGTTTAAACTCCTGTGGTTCCATCGAGAAGGAAGCATCCGGATTTTCAATGTCACGGCTTATGCAAAAATGCTTTTCTATAACTTTTGCCCCCAGTGCTACTGCTGTAATGGCACCCACAGAGCCCAAAGAGTGGTCTGACAATCCAACAGGAAAACCAAAGGTTTCTTCCAAATGCTTTATCGTTTTTAAATTCATATCATCGGGTACTGCTGGATATGCACTTGAACACCTTAACAAACATAACTTTTCATTCCCGGCTTTTCTGATTGCTGTTACAGCCTCTTCAATTTCACCTAACGTAGCCATTCCCGTTGATAATATTATAGGCTTTTCTTTAGTCGCAATATATCTGATTAGCGGAAGATCTGTTATTTCAAAGGATGCAATTTTATAAAAACTGACACCAAGCTCCTCTAAAAAATCTACAGAAGTCCTGTCAAAAGGCGTGGATAAAAAATCCAGACCCAACACCTCAGCCTCATTCTTAAGACGCTTGTGCCAATCCCAGGGGGTATAAGCCTTCTGGTATAACCTATACAAATTTTCGCCTTTCCATGTTCCACTATTTATTTGGAAATATTCCTTATCAGAATCAATCGTCATTGTATCTGGGGTATAGGTCTGGATTTTAATGCAATCTGCACCAACTTTCTTTGCAGCATGAATTATTTCAATTGCCCTACCTATATCTCCTGCATGATTTGCAGACATCTCTGCAATTATATAACAAGGCTGTCCTTTACCTATAACCCTGTTTTTGATTTTTATCTCATGATTCATTCTCTTCCCTCTTTTCAAGTATCATATCTCAAAATAGTACTCAATAAAGTCCTCCCTCTCAATGCTTTTATATCCAGCTCTTTCAAATGCCCTACAGGATTTTACATTTTTGTGTTTTACCTTTCCAACCAGTTTACTAATATTTATATCTGTATCTTTAACTACAGTTATAATTTTCTTAAGAACTTTGCTACCATATCCCTGACCCCTATAATTTTTATCAATACTGTAACCTATTATTCCTTCATTATCTTCAATGTCAATTCTTATCTGGCCTATAGGCTTATCATCCACACATGCTATAAATATATGAGTTAAGTTCGAATTGAGTTTGTTATAAAACCATTTTTTATGTTCTTCATATAAAACAGCATTTGTGCTAAACGCCATTTCTCTCACTTCACTGTCATTAACCCATTTGAACAGTAAATCGCAATCATCTTTGCGTATATTTCTAAACATCAGGCACAATTAATCCACACCCCTTAACCATTATTTCCTATTTTTTTTGCTCAACAGTTTCATTTAACTTAGCTATCTCAGGATATACCTCCAGAAGCTTTATAATGTCTCGGTAATAAAAGTTATGTTCGCCTTTATATAAGTACTTGTAGATGGTTCTTATTAATTCAAGGTCTTCCTCCGTATCGAGAGTCCATCTGTATTTTGAGTAGTCTGTAATGTCTTTGTAGTAATAGATGCTGTTAGCATTTTCATATAAATAAGGGGTTACATGCTCCCTCTGATATTTTTCTCGGGCATTATTAAACGCATCCTCTAGAGCCTTGAACGAAAACACTTCTGTGTCGAGCCCTCTCGGATACGTTCTTGTTCTTAAATCTGCACTTGCATTGGTTACTATATCATGCTTGTTTTCTTTAAAGTACCTTACTATGTTGTCAGTGACATAAGGATCTATCAATGGGCAATCCGATGTTACTCTGACCACTATTTCAAGGTTGTTCTCCTTTGCAGCATGATAATACCTTGACAGTACATCCTCCTCGCTGCCCCGGAACCACTTGACGCAATTTCTTTCAGCTTCCTTTACAATTATTTTATCCTGTTCTAAAGTTGTAGTGGCAATAACAATATCATCAATTTCTTTCGATTGGCTTATTCTTTCAATCACATGTTGAATTACTGGCTTTCCGCACAAGTCAAGCATTACTTTCCCCGGAAGTCGGGTTGATCCCATTCTTGTCTGGATAACTACTCCTGTTTTCAAATTGCCTCACCTGCCCTTCAAGTGCTTATAATCATTACTAATACTTGCTCAATAACGAAAAATGCACTCTATCCATTTTAGCTGTCACTTATTTTTCCTTAATAAAAACATGCTATCCACATTATCATTATCGGTATATTTGTATTTTACTTCTTTTATAAGCTCAAGATCAGCAAACCTCTCCAAGTAAAGCTTAGCAAAGTTTGCCTTCCAAAGGAGCCCTGTATTGCCTCTATAGGCTACTTCAGTATACTCATCTGCATAATACTCAAATCCCCATATATACTCCTTTGAACATCTGTATATTTCATCCAGAACAGAATTAATGTTTTCCGGAGAAATGTGAATTAGTACCCCACTTGTAAATACCAAATCAAAGAATTTGTCTTTGAAGGGTATGTTATCACCTGTTGCCTTAATTATATTTATTTCCTGTGTCAGACTCTTGGCCTTTTCCACCGCATAGCTTTGGAGCTCTATTCCATATAAATTATTGAAATTCATTTCCTGCAAAAGTCTTAACTGATTTCCCACATTGCAGCCTACTTCAAGTATGTTCCCATCCTCAAGTGCCAGCCCTGAAAGAAATTCCTTGTTCATTTCCTCACGACTTATGCTATATTCCTTTATATAAAGTTTGTTCAAATCTCTAGAATTAAAGGTATTTCTCTCAGTATATTCCTGTCCGAAAATCGACGCCCATGTGCCTATCTGAAAATTGCCTCCCATTAGTCCACACTCCCTTTTTGTTATTCCTCTACGCATCTCAATTATTCAACAATTTCATAAATTATATCGTTCCATTAAAATTATTTAAATTAATTTTTCGTCTACCAATAGGTTTCTTATTTCAGCTTTACTTAAGGTTTTTTCACCATGTGAACTATAATTGCTTATTGCAGTACTTTTGATATTACTATAAATGTGTTCATTATATGGAGGCCTGACTATATACATGTCATTAAGTTCTAATGCTTTAGCTGATTCATCTTCAGACATAAGCTCTTCATACATTTTTTCGCCAGGCCTTAGACCTATTTTCTTTATCGTTACACTGTTTTGATCAAGGTCATATTTATTGCAAACATCTTCAATAACTACTTCTGCCAGATCTTGCAATTTAACTACAGGCATTTTTAGCACAAAAACTTCCCCGCCCTTGGCAATTTTACATGCTTTTATTGTAAGTTCAACAGCCTGTGAAAGTGACATCATGAATCTTGTCATCTCAGGCTCAGTTATCGTAATATACCCCTTTTCCAGAACCTGCTGCTTAAATAGGGGGATGACCGAACCCCTAGACCCCATAACATTTCCGAATCTTACAGATGCAAATATTGTGCCCGCATCTCCTCTGGAATAGTATGATGAAGACATAAGCCTTTCTGCCAGAAGCTTTGTTGCTCCCATTGTATTAGTTGGGGATACTGCCTTGTCACTGCTTGAATAAATGACTTTCTTAACTTTATTTGCCATTGCACATGTTATAACATTCTGTGTCCCGATAACATTTGTTTTAACACCTTCAAAAGGGTTGTACTCACAAGCCGGAACATGTTTTAACGCAGCAAAGTTAAAAACTATGTCTATGCCATTCATTGCCCTGTCTAATCTTTCCTGATCCCTAACATCCCCAAGAAGGTATCTTATATTGGTATGGTCTCCGAGTTTTTCCTTAAGTATAAATTGCTTATATTCATCTCTGCTGTATACCCTCACTACCGCAGGCTCTTCAGACAGTATTTTTTCAACCATTGCCTGTCCTATAGTACCCGTTCCTCCAATAACCAATACTTTTTTATTCTTGAACATGGGCATTCCCGCTTTCCTCTAAAATAGTCTTAATTCTTTGCGTAATATTAAAACTCTCTTTTAGATAATCGGTAATTACATCCTTAAGCTTTATATGTTTCATCCCATTAATAATAGCTCCACCTTCTGAAGCATTTATAAACTGTCTGTTTTCCTTTTCTATCCTCTTTTCTATCCAGTATTTATAGCTTAACAGCCCTAAAGTTGTAAAAAGCATTTCACCGTTTTGTCCCATTACCCTCCTCATGCTTTTAAGTTCTGGAGTATTGATATCCAAATCTGTGCCATGCCTGGCATGATTTTTTCCATCTATAAATGCGAGGTCCTGACCGACAAGTATAATAGTGCTGCAACCCATTTTTATTGCAATATCAAGTGCTGCTGTAGAAACTGATCCCCCAGGATCAATCAGATAATTTTCCTTTGACGTTTTCAAATGACCTTTTTCATAACATGCTATAAACTTTAATCCCCTATAGCTTGAAACAGTACCTGAATATGCTGAGGACAGGTAAACCATAGGTATTCCTATATCTTCAAACCCTTTTATCTGATTGAGAGTTTCTTTTTTCGGATCAATTATAATAAATAAATCCGGAACAATATTTCTGACTAATAAAGGCCTCAATGCCGAGCCTACTGCAAAAATCAAAGCCTTTCCCTTAACCTCTTTCAAAAAATCTATATTCTTATCGAGAGATGGCCCTGTTGATACGATAACTGCTGGAACACCTTTAAACTTTTCAAAAAAGACACCTACATTGGGATTGGCACCCTGTAAATTGCTTTTTAAGTTATGCTCTATTAACTTTAAATAATCCTCTGAAATGCTTTTCTTAAGATTCCAGTTTTCCATAACAAATTTAAAATATTCGTTTTCAGAAGGTATTGCCTTTAAAGATGCCGGGTGAATAATAAAATTAATTCCATCGTTTATTAAGCTCTTAACTTTATTCGCAATTTTCACTGCATCTCCAGATATAATAAGTTCTATGCTTGAATTGGTAAATATATCTGTAAGATCTCTTTCCTCAATTGCTTTATAAAATACATTCAAGTTGTTTTCCAATATATACAACCTGCTATCAGGCTTCATTAGTCTACTTATTTCATTTATATGATATCCCATCCCGAATCCATATAATATATGAACTCCAATTTCAATTTTATATTGTTCTTTAGCAAAATTCTCTGCTTCACTGACGGGATTATATTTACTGTGCATATAAAATTTAATACTATCAAACTGCAAATCCTGAACAACTCTAAGTGTTTTAAGACCATAAGAGGCAGTTTCCACCTGATACTTTGAAGGATCAGGCTCTATTCCCATTACCTCTTCTACAATAAATGGGTATCTTTTTCTTAAAGCTTCAATATTTTTATCAAATACCGTCATTTCTAAGTTCTCCTTGGACAAGTGCCAACCTTTCCTCCCAGTCCTTCATAACTGGAGTAAGCTCATACTCAAGCAAATCACTCAGTAGAACGTAATCAGTATTTTCCAGTGATTCTATCAATTGGCTGAATATTGGGTTAACGTCTGATATATCAATAGGCATATCCCCTTGCACATCCTTCGTTCCTTCAACTGCCTCAAGAAGCCATTGCAACCCTTCCATAAGATGTGCCATAGTATTTGTAGCCTTATCCTCTCTTCCACTCTGGAAATCTTCTATTATGCCTCCGATTCCCAAAACGACTTTATTTATATACTCTACAGCAGAATTAATTATTTCCCTCTTTAACTCCATATTTTCCATACATACCACTCCCTCTTGTATCAATTTATTTCGTCAAGTACTCTTTTTGATAGTTCATTTATTTGTAAAACCTTATCTTTTATATCAGTATATTGCAGAAGCAAACCTTCATAAAGATACAACTTCTTTTCTTCAATATTGTCAATAGTCTCACTTTTTCTTTCTCTTTCATTTTTTACAGCTTGGATGAAGTATTTGCAAATAGGTGCAATAAAAAACTCATATAATTCCTGCTTTTCTATATCTTCTGTCAATTCATCAATTTCAATCCACTTTTCATTATTGTCTGCATTTATATTTCTAAGTATATCGAGAATTAAATCCATTCTCTTAAGAGCTTTATCTTTCATTTCCTCACTTTGGGTATATACCTTTTCGAGAAAGCTCTTTATTTTATCCATCCTATCTGAATTGACGCTGATTTCATTGCGATATATATTTTCGAGGATATTGTCAAGGTCAAATTTACTTTGGCAATATTGTTCAATAATTTCACTAAGAGGCTTGTTAGGTATACCTTTTATAGGCAATCCACCCTCACTGCCATTAAGATAGATAATATCAGTATGGAGTTTAACATACTCTTCAAAATATATCTTCATCGATATCATGCTAGGAATTGTATAAACTTCATCCCCATTTATATCATTTTCCTTCAGATAATGCTTGTTCATTTCTTCAACATTTTTCTTAAGAATTCTATCTTGTTCTTCCTTTAATACTGCTCCATCTGCATAAGTCTTAAGGTTTGCAAACGATAAGTCCTGCCCCACCAGAATAATTGGATCGCACCCCATTAACCTTGCTATATCCAACGCTAAATTTGAAACAGAAGCACCTGAACGCAAGTCCTGTGTGTTCATTTCCATCTCTTTTTCGAACCAACTTGTATACTCCAAAACATTTGTCTTAAAATACAGTTTCGGCCCTTTGTAGTTTTTTAGCCCCTCGGGGTGAATTGAAGAGCTATATGCAAAGTAAATATCAGAAGATTTTACTTTATTAAATATCCTGCTTTCTCCTTCTCCCCCATCCACTCCAACCATAATATGAGGTATAACACCATTCTTTTCAAGGATATTAACTGACGAACCCGCTGATATTATTACAGCCTTGTCCTTTATTTTATTTAATAGATGTACATTTTTATTTAAGGACGGTCCTGCTGAAACAATTACAGCAGGGACGCCTTTCAGTCTAGATTCATAACTATCGAGGTTCACACTTTGTAAAAGCTGAGTTATATTTTCGAAAAAATTTGCAATCCAGTCTTTTGAGAAAACTACACTTGTGTTGATATTAATCTCATGCAGCTTTGCATACTTTATGAAGTCCTTTTTCAGGCTGGTCCACCATTCATCATAGGCTGTCCTGTAACTTAAGAGCTCTGCAAAATATACACTATCAACCTGTCCCTCTTCTCTTAGTCCTAAAAACACTTTTGCGATGTGTTCAGTATTATCACTTACAATAAAAAGAGTGTTTTTAGCAGTTAATAAATGACTTATATCCCTTACTGTCATTAGCTTTACAAAAACACCCATATCAGGTTCTATTACAACTTTATTTTTAGCTGGGTAACTATTAAATAATTCATCTAGATGATAACCTACACCTATACCCAATATTGCTATTGTATCCATGCTTTTTAAATTTAATCTGGAGACCCAACTTTTTGCCTCTTTAAGAGGATCATATGAACTATGCAAAAACAAATAATGTCCCCCAACATTTACTTTAAAATTTATCATGTCATTTTTGGTTTTTTCCAATGAAATCTGTTCAAGCTTGTCAGAATTCTCACGATAAAAACTATCACACCTTCTTGCCAGTGTTGAATATTCTTTTTCTAATGCCTTCAAATTGAATTCAAAAATATCTTTCATAGACCTGATCCCCTTCTATGTTTGTCGTATGCATTTTGCAGTAGTGACTAAGAATAAAGTTGTACTAAAAAAGCCAGCGGAATTAAGCCGCTGGCTTTTTTAATATTTAGACACTAGCTACTGTAATAACTGCAGTACACCCTGAGGTGCCTGATTAGCCTGTGCCAACATAGCTGTAGCAGCTTGGTTCAATATGTTATTCTTTGTATAAGTCATCATTTCTTTCGCCATATCTACGTCTCTTATTCTTGATTCTGAAGCTTGCAAGTTTTCAGCCGCAGTATCCAGATTTTTGATAGTATGCTCAAGCCTGTTCTGTTTGGAACCCAGCTTGGCTCTTTCAGCTGAAACGGTGTTTATTGCAGAGTTTATCCTATCAATATTCGCACCCATTTGGGTTGCGGTAGTAACAAGCAAAGCACTTGCTTGTACACCAAGTTGCGTAGCTCTCATGTTGCCAATTGCAACGGTTAATGTCTCTCCCTTGTTTGCACCTATCTGTATTGTTGCTCCACTTAAACTTCCTGTAAGAAGATTCTGGGTATTAAACTGTGTCTTATTACCTATTCTAGTAATTTCGGCAGAAAGCTCATTCAATTCTAGCTTAATAGCACTTCTGTCTTTTGCCACATTTGTATCATTTGCTGCCTGGACTGACAATTCTCTCATTCTCTGAAGAATTTCGTGAGTTTCATTTAGAGCTCCTTCTGCTGTCTGAATAAGGGAAATACCATCCTGCGCATTACTTGATCCTTTTTGAAGCCCTCTTATTTGTGCCCTCATCTTTTCAGATATTGACAACCCTGCTGCATCGTCTCCAGCTCTATTGATTCTGTACCCGGACGATAACTTTTCAAGTGACTTTTCCTGGTTTGATGAGTTAACCTTTAACTGTCTGTGGGCATTCATTGCCATAAGATTATTATTAATTCTCATAAAAATCCTCCTTGAGTTCTATTATAAGCTTCCATGCTTATTATTGTAATAACTGCAGTACACCCTGAGGTGCCTGATTAGCCTGTGCCAACATAGCTGTTGCAGCTTGGTTCAATATATTGTTCTTTGTATAAGTCATCATTTCTTTTGCCATATCTACATCTCTTATTCTTGATTCAGAAGCCTGTAAGTTTTCAGCAGCAGTATCCAAATTCTTTATTGTGTGTTCCAGTCTGTTTTGTTTTGATCCCATTCTTGCTCTTTCAGCTGATACAGTATTTATTGCAGCATTAATCTTTTCGACTGCTGATTGTGCATTTGCACTATCAGCAACGCTCAATGCACCTACAGATAGTTTTGCAGCTGTCATAGTAGCTATTGTAATTGAAAGTGTTTCGCCCTTGTTTGCACCAATTTGAATTATCTTGTTACTAATTCCACCACTTAGCAGTGTCTGAGTGTTAAACTGGGTTTTTTGTGCAATCCTGGTTACTTCCTGTTGTAATTCATTCATTTCCAATGCTATAGCACTTCTATCTTTACCTACATTTGTATCATTTGCTGCCTGAACTGATAATTCTCTCATTCTCTGCAGTATTTCATGAGTTTCATTAAGTGCTCCCTCTGCTGTCTGAATAAGTGAAATACCATCCTGTGCATTACTCGAACCTTTTTGAAGTCCCCTTATCTGTGCTCTCATCTTCTCAGATATTGACAACCCTGCTGCATCGTCTCCAGCTCTATTGATTCTGTAACCGGATGATAATTTTTCAAGTGACTTTTCCTGATTTGACGAGTTAACCTTTAACTGCCTGTGGGCATTCATTGCCATAAGATTGTTATTAATTCTCATAAACGACTCCTCCTTGATCTTTTTTTACAAAGCTTCCATGCTCATTACTGTAATAATTGCAGTACACCCTGAGGTGCCTGATTAGCCTGTGCTAACATAGCTGTAGCAGCTTGGTTCAATATATTGTTCTTAGTATAAGTCATCATTTCTTTTGCCATATCTACGTCTCTTATTCTTGATTCTGATGCCTGTAAGTTTTCAGATGCGGTATCGAGATTCTTAATTGTGTGCTCCAATCTGTTCTGTTTAGCTCCAAGTTTTGCTCTCTCTGCCGATACAGTATTTATTGCGGCATTTATAAGTGAAACTGTATTTTGCGCACTGGCAGATGTTCCTACATTCATATTTCCTGTTGCTACA
Source organism: Bacillota bacterium (assembly GCA_023398495.1). Lineage (GTDB taxonomy): Bacteria > Bacillota > Clostridia > Acetivibrionales > Acetivibrionaceae > Acetivibrio. The sequence goes on along the minus strand of JAEWSG010000225.1, from coordinate 24,990 downwards.
GATAGAGCACCCGCTCTCATGTTTGCAATACTTAGTGTTAAAGTCTCTCCCTTATTTGCACCAATCTGTATTACTGCTCCTGACAAGCTGCCGGATAATAACGTTTGGGTGTTGAACTGTGTCTTCTCTCCAATTCTTGTAATTTCTGCTGACAGTTCATTAAGCTCCAATTTAATGGCACTTCTGTCTTTTGCCACATTTGTATCGTTTGCAGCTTGAACTGACAACTCTCTCATTCTCTGAAGAATTTCGTGAGTTTCATTAAGTGCTCCTTCTGCTGTCTGAATAAGTGAAATACCGTCCTGTGCATTACTTGATCCCTTCTGAAGTCCTCTTATCTGAGCTCTCATCTTCTCAGATATCGACAGCCCAGCTGCATCGTCTCCAGCTCTATTAATTCTGTAACCGGATGATAATTTTTCAAGTGACTTTTCCTGGTTTGATGAATTGACCTTTAGCTGCCGGTGTGCATTCATTGCCATAAGATTGTTGTTAATTCTCATAAAAGACTCCTCCTTGATACTTTTTTGAATATGGCGTCCATGCCATTTCACCTGAAATATACTTTGACAACAGGCCTGCTTGAAAAAATATATTTTAAGTGTCTCAATATATATATCGTTTAAATATCAAAAAGAATTAATAAAAATTTTAATCAAATATGACTTTTTTTAAATTACCTTTTCTGAGCTTATTTCCTATTATTTCTATACTATTTGTCATCATTTTCTCATAAGTTATTTTAGACAGTATTTTGTTTTTTCCATTGGCGATGACGCGAAGTCTTTCCTCTTCATTTTTCAAATAGTAGTCAACCTTTTTATATAAATCGTCTTTGCTATAAAATAGGACAATTTCTTGGTCTTCATCCATTAATCCTCTTATATTAAAACTATCATATTCAGTTGGTATATTTATCCCAATATATAAACAATTACTCATTATTGCTTCAAAAACTCTTGGGTGTGCACTTATTGCAGGATTTGTTCCAATTAGAATTTTGGATGAATTAAGTATTTTTGATAATTGTTCTCCATTCTCAGCAACTCCCATAGCGTATTCCTTCAGGTTTTTATGCCCCATCCACTCCTTACCCCAGAGTTTTATCCTATATCCCTTTTCTTTTAGCCATTCTATGGGAACCGAGCGATATATAATCCATACCACCTTTGTTTTAAACATATCAGAAATAGCTGTAATAAAACCGTTACTATAAGTCATGCCACATTCATCTAACCATCTGGAAATCATCTCATCTATCTGCTCGCTATCAAAAATTGGATGTCCACTATATATCAATTTGTAACATTCATCATATGCACATTTTAATGCAGTTTCCAGATTTTCATAGTAATCCTGCTCTTTAAATTGATGTAACATTTGCTTTAACCCTTCTAAGGGATTCCCAGGGTTGGATATAACACAAATTTCAGTCTCAAATCTATCGATTTCTTCTCTTGTAAGCTTGTATGATTTATAAATATCAGGGTTCACTGGGATTGGCGTGTCAATTATCTGTTCTTTGGGATATCGAGCCTCTTTAAACCCCTTATAATTGGGAATCAGATTTAAAATAAAGTCCTTATCTTTAATTTTTCGAGCAGAATCATTTGATAAAATGTGAGGCAGTAAATCATGTATCCAAGAAATAAATACAATATTATGAGGTAAAAGTGAATACTCCCATCTGAAGTGGTCAATAATGAAAATTGCATGTGGCTTAAACTCTGCAATCGTCTTAATCCAGTCGTTTTGTGCACTGCGATGTACATCCGAAATTTCTATACATAATTTATTTGGTATCCCAAGTTTATTACAAGCTTCAACGCAATCTCTGGTAAAGTATTGTATAGCTGTAGAAAATTTGGTAGTTATGAACATTATTCTTGGTCTACCTTGAATAAATGCATTAATGATTTCATTAAAATTGCATTCACTGTAATAACTATCAACTTCTTCTTTTAAAGTTTGGTTTAAAATTTCCCTATCGGATGAAATTTTATTAACCTTCTGATACAAATAGTCATTTTCGTCTTGAATGTTAAGCACATAATTGGGCAATATGGACTGCATACTATCAAACCATGTTTCAAGCTGACTAAGCCCGAATAAAAAGATCAATCTTTTGGTATCTATTATTTTTGTAAAATCACTAATCTGCAAAAATTCAATAAAATAATTAAAATCGTCAAAAAACAAATAAAGCGGTACTTTTTCCCAAAGATATGGGCTCATATCTTCTGTCGCTTTCACGCACTCCATAATTGAAAAGCTATTGACTTCATTTTTAATCATTAAAATTTCTCTGGACTTATATCTCTCAACATTATAGCCTATAACTTCCATGTCAAAATTGCCAATGAATTTACTCTCTTTCATATCAAAAACCTCAAATTTGGTTTCTGAATATGGTAAAAATCGGTAATCCAACTGACTAAATTGCGAAAATTCTCTAGAATATATATGTTCGTATTTTGACAATGCTTCAGTATTTTTTTCATATTTGCTTCTAAATTCATCAATATTAGGTTCGTAATATGAACTCATTATAAACTGCTCAATCTCATGTGTCTTAAACCCTAATTGATGGCATTTAACAAATGCTTCCAAAGCCTCTGCATATCTACCTTGCGAAAACATAAAGTCTCCTACCTCAAACAAAACAACACCCGCATCTTCGCCACTTTCTTTCAGTGCCTGATTATACAGTAAAATTGCACTGTCAATATTTCCTTTTGTCTCTTCATCTATTGCATGTTTCAACGTCAATTCATACTCTTTATCCATATTTTTATTCTCCAATAATTTTAGTTAACAGTCTAAATTATAGCTAATCCTTCAGGTATTTAAACCAGTCCTTTGTTGCACATTCAATTTTATCTGAAGTCCAGACAGGTGCCTCTTTCCAATATTCTATACTCTCAAGAACTTTCTTTACCCCATTTTCAAAAGAAACTTCTGGTTGCCATCCCATGACTTTTTTTATTTTGCTTATATCTGCAAAAGTACAATCCGGCTCACCAGGACGCTTTGGAATATACGTAATCTTTCCACCTAAAAGCTCAACTAATTGGTTCACGGAATACGTGCCTCCACTTCCCACGTTAAAAATCTCATTGCTGATATTTGATTCAGCAGCCTTTAAAAATGCAGTAGCTACATCCGACACATAAGTGAAATCTCGAGTTTGATTTCCATCACCTACCACAGTATAAGGTAGTCCAGCTAATTTTTGTGCTAAAAAAACTCCAAATACAGCACCATATGTTCCTGAAGTACGCGAACGAGGACCATAGACATTAAATAGTCTTAATGAAACTACCGGAAGTTTATACAACTGCCCCCAATGCATAACTAACTCTTCTCCCATATATTTTGTTAAGGCATATGGGTATTTGGGTTGTATCTTTGCTGTTTCAGGTGTAGGATATACGTCCGGTATTCCATAACATGAGCATGAAGCACTATAAATAAACCGTCCTATGTTATTTTCCCTTGCTGCTTCCAACACAGCAAAAGTTCCGTTTACATTTGAGCTAAAATATTTGTCCGGCATCTCTATTGAAGGAACAATATCTGCCAGAGCAGCTAGATGAAATACCCAGTCAACACCTTTAAAATATGGTTGAATGTCATCTTTACGGGATATGTCTGCTTCAATTATTTGTAAACTTCCAACACCCTTATGATGTAATAGATTTTCTCTTCCTCCTGTACTAAAGTTATCTAAAACAGTTACATTATGACCTTTTGAAAGAAGTTTATCTACAAGGTGAGAACCAATAAATCCACATCCCCCTGTAACTATTGTATTCATGCTTTTATTCACTCCCTCTAGTTTTTTTTGAATTATACTCGTCGGCAAATTCAAACATTTCTTTTATATACTGTTCAGTTTTTTCATCAAGTTCTATAATACTGTTTTGATTAAGCTGAAAAAGCTCCTTGTACTCAAAACTTTTGTTTAAATAGTACTCTTTATATATCTCTGTTCCAGGATATGGAGTAAACCTGTTTATAGAAATAAAAGTAGGCTCTATTTCCTCTATCAGTTCCTTCGTCATTCTTAAATCTTCGAGCGTTTCAAAGGGGAATCCAACTATAAAAAATGCAGACCATGGAATATGTCCTTCATTTAGCCACCTGGTTCTCTTAACTACTTCATCTATTTTTAGATTTTTCTTAACCTTGTCAAGTATTCTTTGTGAACCGCTTTCAATTCCAATAAAAGCACGTTGACCTCCATTATTTATAAAGCTCTCCAGCTTCTCCTGGGATAATGCCATAACCCGTGCTCCAGCAGTAAATTTCATTTTAGCTTCCCTGAATATATTTCCAACATTATTAAAATGTTTATTATTTGAAAAAAAACAATCATCAACCACGTAAATCGAACCCTCATTACCATAAACTTCTTTTATTTCTTCTACTTCATTTCTGATACTATCTAAATTTCTATAAGTCATGCTTTTTTCAAACGAGTGGCAGCAAAATGTACACCTGTTTGGGCAACCTGTTGAAGTCATTATAGAAGACAGATTCTTTGGTGAATAATCCTTATAGTTTATAATCAACTTTTTATTAGGTTTACGGTCAACTAAATCAGGAGTCTTTTCACCAATATAATCGTACTGGGAACCAAAATCATATTCCCCATACATACTTAACATACCGTCAACATGAGGACCTCCTAGTATTATTTTTACTTTATCTCCAAGAATTTCTTTGGCTAAGCTTGCTACAATATTTGCCGAATCTATCTTGGCAGTTATTGATGTTATGCCGATTACATCCGGAGAATATTCTGCGATTGTTTTTCTTATTTCTTTCCAAATATAGTGTTCCCGCTCTCTTAACTCTTTTTTATAATGATGGTAGTTATCCCCAGCCTCACTTCTATTATAAGGTCTACAATTCTCAATCGGCTTATCGGCATCAAGAATCTTCACCTCATGTCCTAGTTCTTCATAATAGGTTCCTAACAGCGTTAATGTAATAGGATAGTGAAATCTCTCATATCCAAATAATATATAGAATGGCGGCTCAATTAATAATATTTTTTTAGGCGTTTCCAATATTTTCAGCATACTATCCCCCTTGTGTAACCCTTAACTTTTAATGCGATTACTAAAACAACTAATAACTTCTTTCATCGATACAAAATTCATTCCAGTTTTTTTTACAAATTTACTCCCATTAAGATAAGTTTTCATTGGACGGTTATCAAAAAACTTAAAACACTCTATAGACTTTTCAACTACCTTGCCGTGGATATTTGCAATATTTAAAAATTGCCTTGCCAGCTCGGCACGTGAAAAATATTCCGAGTTCGACAAATGATATAGTCCTGTTAAGCCTTTTTCCAGTGAAATCAAAATGCTTTTAGCTACATCATCCACATACGTAGGTGAAAAAATCTGTCCCTCTATACAATCAAGACAAATGCTATCTGAAACCCTCCGATACAGCTCTGAAAAAATATGCTCTTCTGCAGGGTCATCACCAACGATTTTACTTAACCTCAGTACTAAGCTTTCAGGAATATTTGATAAAATATATCGCTCAGCTTCAAATTTCTGACTTCCATACTCATTTATCGGATTTGCCCCATCTGATTCGTCGTAGTATCCTCTTTCACCATCAAAAACATTGTCCGTAGAAAGAAACACCGTTTTTATGTTTTGTTCGCTTAATTTTTCCACTAAACTAATAGTACTTTTTACATTAATATTATAAGATAATTCTTTTTGCTGTTGGCAAAAATCTATTTTAGTGATAGCAGAACAAATTACTGCAACTATTTTGTCACTTTTATCAATAAAAAGCTCAGGTATTTTTTCAAAAATATTGTCAGTCAGAAGATCATATTTTAGCAACCCGTTACTATATGTTGATGTGTATGTTCCTACAACATCATAACCCATTTTTTTTGATAGATTATAAACATGGCTGCCAATAAAGCCAGATGCTCCTATAACAATTAATTTCATACTATTTATTCTCCTTATATTTTCTGTCCCATAAATTGCAGCCTTTACACAACTGTATTTCTCCTTTTCTTCCCATTGCATGAAGCTCTCTTATTTTACTGAATTCTTTTGCATTCCATATTTCCTTGATGGACTGCTTGGTAAAATCTCCCATATGGTATTTGATGTCATAATCAACATTGCATAGACCAATTTGACCATCAGCATGCATTGCAACGGATGAGAAAACAAACACACATGGATTACTGTCAATGGCCTTTTGGTTTTCCATCCCATTCAACATTATTTGACTACCCCACGTGTGGGCAGGCATAGCGTATGCTCTGTCTTTTGGTCCCACAATTCCACCCCAATATTCCAGCCACTCATCAACCTCATCCCTATTTTCATCAATTATAACCAACCTTATTCTGATGGTCATATCAGAGTTTTTATCATTTCTTATTTTTATCAGTTGAAGTGTATTGTTTAAGACAGTCTCATAATCTAACCCAACTCTAATCTTTTCATAAGTTTCTTTTTTAATCCCATCTATAGATATCATAATGTCATCAAGACCATTATCTATTAATTCAGAAGCCAGTTCGGAGGAAAGAAGCTGTGCGTTTGTTGTCAAAGTAACTTTTTTTATTCCTTCATTTTTTAACATTTTCACTCGTTTAGCAAGCTGTTTATCAAGAGTAGGCTCGCCATCTCTGTTTAAACAGATGGTTTCAATCCAATCGCTGTAATCACTTACTTCTCTCACAAACTTCTCAAATAGCTCATCATTCATAACTGTCTTTTTCTTTTTCCAGTCGTTAATTGAACACATAATGCACTTTGCGTTACAGGCATTAATTGTTTCTATCTCAAAATATTTGGGGAAATACAGGCATTCATCTAAATTATCCAGAAATATCCTTTTTGCCAGTTCGTTATTCTTAACATTATCAGGAAACATTATATTAACCCCCAATTTGGTTACTTTCTTACAAAACTCAGATACTGTTGGCCTCTTCCGAAATAAGACTTGAAATTAGCACTATTAGCAACTAAATCAGGTTTTATTTTGTCCATTCTGAGCATTTCAAGAACCTCAAGAAATGGCTGGGTAAGTTCTTCTGAAAAACTTCCTATTTCAACTACAATCTTATCCAACAGACATATCAATTCATCTATAATACTTGTATTCCGGGTTCCCACCAGATCCCTCGTTCTAATTCTAAATTTATCAAATAACTGATATAGCTTTTTATTATCTTCAGAACATCTCGGCAAAAGTACTTTTCTATAATCAATAAAATTATGAACCAGTGTCCAGTATTGATTAAGAGCCATTTCATTAAAGCTTTTGTTATCCCCGTATAATGACTTATACCATCTCCAATCTGTAAACATGTTTAGGGATGCACAATACACATCAAATTCATCTTCCAGTACTTGTATTGCGGTGGAAATGCTTAATGTTTCCGCTATTCCTACAGGATTAATTATATTATCAAGGATCCAGTCATCATGCCTCCTGCTCATTGCTGCCAGAGTATTTAAATGCGGAGAAAAAACCGGCAATAATATACTAAGCATTCTTTCAACATTGTCAACATCCCAGATTAAGAGTTGCCCAATTAAGTGCCTCAAATTTTCCGAAGCACCGGAAATAGAATCTATACAAGTTATTATCAGGACACCACCTGGTTTTACGTACTTTGCCAATAGCTGCAATAGATTTGTGGGGTCACTCATAGCAGGTAGCATTCCCTCACATATAACAAAGTCATATAATAATTCACATTTATAATTCTCTAAGATAGTCGGAAAAATGACAGCATTATTAGTCCATTCATAGAATTCTCCAAAAAGCCTCTCCATGTCACTGACTCCAGTGGGATTCCCCTCCACCAAATGATACATTTTGGGTTTTAGGCTTGCTGTGTAAATTGAATTATAACCAGAACCCGGCCCTACCTCTAAAACCGTCTTACCTTCAAAGAAGGTTGGTAATAGACCTAATTGCTTATAAAGCCCTTCTCTTCTTTCAAAATGCCTTTTTATATCAGAAATATCTTGCCTTACAGGAGAAATTTTATGTTTTCCATAAAATTCAATAAATGAAGCTTCCATAATGTGCTCTCCTCTTAACCAGTTAATCACTACCTGTACTATTAATTAAATATCATTTTTGCAATACCTTCATTAAATTCACCTACTCAAAATATATAAAACTATAATCTCCAGTGTATCCCCATTCTCTATAAAGCCATTCCCACTCCTCTGGAGTATAAAAACCTTCACAGGTCAGCTGCCAATACAGCAGATTTGCTTTTTCAACTTCATTCCTGTATGATTCCACCATTATATAGCTATTACCCTTTGATACTCTCTGCATATGCTGTATTGCACTCTTTAGCTCAAAAACATATAAATTGTGCAGGGTTGTTATGGAGTACACCAGGTCAAAGGACTTATCCTCATAGGGAAGTTCCTGTGCAAGTCCAACCCTTAAGTATTGCCTGATTTCTTCTTTGGCATTTTCAATTGCATATTGGGAAAAGTCTATGCCATAAACCTCTATTCCCGGTACCACTTGTGTAAATTCATATAGCAGAAATCCTTTGCCGCAACCCACATCCAGTATCCTTTGCCCTGGCCGCAGGTTATAGTACTTTGCCATTTCTTCCGCCACGACACGCCATCTTCCATCGTATTTGTAGCCACCATAGCCGTATTTTCTATCCCCATCCCAATAGTCCTTATCAAACTGCTTGGCAACAGCAGCACACGATGCTTTATCATCGCTTATTACTCTCTCAACGTAATCTCTTTTTGTCCTTTTATGCAGTTTGGATACAAAATCTATATATGCCATATATATCATCCTTACTTTTTGTTTCTTTAAAGATTATCCTATTTCTGTTTCTTTTTTATAACAATTTTTGCCCTGTTTTTAATATTTTCTTTTGAAAGACCATTCATTGACTTTAAATCCTTATGTGATCCATAACCTTTACAAAAGATATCCTTTAAACCCATTCTTTCAAACACGCATGCATCCAAACTATTTTCAAGTATCACTTCCGCAGCTGCACTTCCTAAACCACCAATTATGCTGTGTTCCTCAATAGTTATAACTGCGTGCGTTTCCTTAACAGCCTTAATTAAAATATCTTCATCGAGAGGTTTTACTGTATGAATATTAATTACTCTGGCATATATACCCTCATCCTGCAACTCCTTTGCAGCCTGCAATACATCAAAAACTATTGAACCTGTAGAAACCAGAGTAACGTCATTCCCATCCAAAAGGGTAACACCCTTTCCAATCACAAAGTCATAATCACCATCATATATTTCTGGCTCTTTATTGGTTCCGAGTCTTAAATAAACAGGCCCTTTAATTTCTGCTGCGGTTACAGTGGCTTTTTTAACCTCCATAGGACTTGCCGGAGAAAATATTGTCAAATTAGGAAGTACCCTCATAACAGCCAGATCTTCCGTAGCATGATGTGTAGGGCCTAGACTGCTATATACAAAACCTGCACCTGTACCAACAAGTTTTACATTCTGGTTTTGAAGGCAGACATCATTTCTTACAAATTCAAAAGCCCGCATAGTCAGGAAAGGTGCAATGGTGTAAGCAAATGGTATTTTACCACAGCTTGCCAATCCTGCAGCAGAGGCGACCATATTGGCCTCTGAAATTCCAAAATTAATAAATTGTTCTGGAAAATCCTGACGATACTTATCATACACAATTGCCCCATTATCTGAGATCAGGGCAAGAACATCCTTATTAGTTTTAGATAAATCATACAATGCGGATAGATATGCTGTTCTCATTAGTTTGTCAGCTCCTCCAATGTAATATCCAAATCATGGAATACTATTTTCATTTCATCTTCATTTGGCATCCTGTAATGCCATATAGGTACATTTTCCATAAAAGAAATCCCTTTACCTTTGATAGTATGAGCAATTACCACCTTTGGAACAGCATCAGAAGATATGCTTTTATCTAAAACATTTACAAGGGAACCCGTATCATGTCCATCCACCTCGACAACATCCCAACCAAACGCCCTCCACTTACTTTCAAAGGGCTCAAGTCCTATTATGTTTTTCAACCTATCCATTGCCTGAAGTTTATTGTAGTCAACAATAACCGTCAAATTCCCAAGCTTTTGCTGAGCTGCAAAAAGAGCGGCCTCCCATATCGAACCTTCCTGGCATTCTCCATCACCTAAAAGTACGAAAACTCTATAATCCTTCCTGTTAAGTTTCCCCGCCAGTGCCATGCCCGATGCATACAGGAAACCATGACCTAATGCTCCCGTTGAAGCTTCCACACCGGGAACCTTGTGCATATCGGGATGTCCCCCAAGAATAGAACCTTTCTGGCAATATGTGTCTAGAACTTTGCTTTCAAAATAACCCGCCTGTGCCAAAACCGAGAATAATGCCGCACTGGCGTGACCTTTACTTAGCACAAACCTATCTCTGCCTTCCCAATGGGGGTTTGCAGCATCATACTTCATTACTCCTCCAAAATATAATGCAGTAAGTATTTCAACTATGGATAGAGACGGTGCTATATGGCCTCCACCAGCTTTATATATCATTTTAAATATTTTTCTTCTAAGTTCTTTTGATATATCATCCAATTGATTGTCCACAAAAATTCTCCTTAAATAAAGTTTATATGATTATCATTTAGTGAAAAAAATGAATTCAACATCATATTCCTATCGTCATATACACAATGATGACAACATTCCTTTTGTGCGTTAAAATTCTTATATCTCTCATATACCTCAGGTGAAAACCATAGTTCCTTAAAAGACATCTGCCTTAAATCACCTACAACACCGCTTTTTACATATGCTTTATCGTGGCAGAAATAAACCTTGCAGTCGGCAGCTATTATTGTAAGAAACTCTTTTGCATAACACTTGGAATAAACTCTCTTAAAGACTGTGGAAAATTCAAAATCTTCTTCATACTTGTTTATGACAATAAACCCTTCTCGTGTCAATTCACTCTTTGCCCTATGGATCTGCTCTACTGCATTATCTTTAAATGGCTGATGGTAGCTATCGAGATCCTTTGTAATTCTTGCAGTATATTTTATATGGTTCGCACCTAAATCTCGCACCAGCTTTGCAACATCATACACCTGATGGGCATTTTCGTGGTTAATTACAAAGTTAATACCAAGTTCACATTCCTCAGGCTTAATCCGGGCAAAATTCCCAATATTTTCACATACCCTGTCAAAAGAACCTTCATGTATTCCTCTGATTTTAGAATAGACTTCTCTCGATGCCGCATCAAATGAAATTCTTACCCACTTTGCCCTGCAAAGTGATTTAGCTGCTTCGCCACACAAAAGCTGTCCATTTGTTATTATTGAGAGATTGATACCTTTTCCAAGTATGGAGTCCATTGTCTCAACAATATAATCATAAACTAAAGGTTCACCTCCACCACTCAAGGTTACCCCTTTAACCCCCATACTGCCCATATCATCGATAATTTCCTTCATCTTTGACCATGGAATATAATCCTTTGGATTTACGTCATCTCTAAGTGCAAGGTCGCTATCCGCATAGCTGCAGTAATAGCAATGATGATTACATATATTAGTAGGCTTCAACCTTATATATACAGGTGCTGTACGAGTACCGCTTTTTATAGAATTTAGTTTTTCAAAATGGGTAAACACTTTCAGATTGCTGTAAGGAGTTGCTTTAATATCCATAACGAGCCTCCAGTATTTTTTGTTATGTTTACTATTTCTCATCTTAAGTATAGAAATACATCAAAATGGGATTATATAATCACCTATAATCAAATAAAATTTGCATGGTCTCCAGGATTTTTGAGCTCATGCAAATACTTGTTAATCTCATCCAACCTGCACAATTCACGGCAATTTGTTATGTCCATATTAAGAATTCTATTAACTACTTTTTTCTTATTTTCACTTTCCCATATATCAACAATGCTACTATCCTTCAAATTTCCAAAGGAAAAATTTTTATCTCCAATATACGCTATACACGCCCATATTTCTGCATTCGAGTCAATATAAGCCCAGAATGGAATACCATTACACTTGTCATAGCACTTTTCTTTTGCTTTCTTTTTCATTGAACTTGAGCGAAAAATCACCTGAAATTCTTCAGAGTTCAATGCCTTAAGCTCATCCTCCATATCAAGATATTCTCTATAATCAAAGCCAGGGTCAATAGTACATGTACTCTTCGGATGCTTGGAAAAAGGTTTAACAGTAAAATAGTTAACACCAATCTCCTTAAGATTTTTAGCAAAACCGACTACCTCATGTGCATTCTCAGGAATAAGGAGCATTTGTACACCTATAGTAGTTTTTAATCTATTGTCGCGCTTTACTGCTACTGCGCTCTCTATATTGGAAACAGCCTTACTGAAATCCTCCGTTCCCCCCCTGTGGACTATCTGATGTGTCTTATCAGATCCTGCATTTACACTAAAACGAATCCATGTAAGTGAACCGAGACACTCCTTTGCTATCTCCTTAGAAAATAAAACGCCATTAGATGACATCGCGACATCAAGTCCAAAATCTTTTGCTCCGTTTATTATTGAAGGAGTATTCTTATTCAATAATGGTTCACCTTCACCCGCTACTACAATGCTCTTGAGGCCCTTTTCCTTCATACTCTTTAGATTTTTCAAAATAAGATCCTTATCAAGAAGCACAGGCTTATATCCAAGGTAGTCAAGCCCACAGAAAACGCATCTGTGGTTGCAGCCTCCCGAGGGCGAAATCTCAATACATATTGGATAAATATTGTCACCATTAAGCCATTTTGACACTCTCTCAGGATGAAGTATTAACTTATGCGAATCAATTCTTAGTTCGTCAGCCAAAGTATAGGACTCCCTTTTTTATATTGTTCTTAAAGTTGTTTATAGTAGACCTTTGCTGTAAACTCTTATATTACTAAAACTTAAGTAGGGAATTTGCAAACTTTAAAAGTTCTATCTTGCCAACAGGTCTGGAATTACCTATAATATTTGATGCAATTGCACCTGCAATACTACCCAAAAAAGACCCTACATCCAGAGGTGCATTAATACATGCACACAAAACTGCCAGTGCGAAAAAGGCATCACCTGCTCCTACTGTATCCTGTACTGTAAGAGTTAACGCCGGATTTTTGCTAACTTCATAATTCTTACCCGCACCCATACATCCAAGAGAACCTAAAGTAAGCCACCCCATCTTGCTTTGCAAGTGTTTCATCAAATTTATCAACTGTCGTTCTTTATCCTCAGAACGGTTTGCAAATGCAAGCATGAGTTCTCTTTCATCTAAGGTAAACGTATCAGCTCTTTTATACTTTGTAATGAGATTTGTACCATAATTTGATGAATTTGTTTGGCAATTAACAGCTAGAAATACAGCTTTTTCCTGAAGTATTTCCATTACTGTATTATCAACCAGTCCATGGCCAAAATCAGTTAAAATAACCATATCAAAATTTGATACAATCTCATTGAGGTTATTGTAAAAACTTTCTTTGCTTACTTTAATATTCTGGTTATCCTCATTAAGGTAATTTATTGAGAAAAGCTTTTCATATTCTTCTCTTATTCCACGTCTTTCAACGAACCGCCTCTTTATTATGGTTCTATATTCATGATCAAACTGCAAATTGACATGCATGTCCTTACTTAGATCATTTAATATTTGGGTATGAATATGTGGTTCATCTCCAACTATTCCACACACTGTGACGTTGTCTGAGAAATTCGCTAAGTGCCTTGCCACTGCCAGAGAACCACCTAGATACCTCTCCTCTTTCATGTGTCTTGAGGAAAATGCTCTATCCTTTGACATTAGTCCTTGTACGCTGCAGAAAATATACTCATCAACTATAATATCTCCCACAACAAGTACCTTTAAAGACTTCATATCTTCTACAATACTTCGGATCTCATTGAAGGAATACTTTTTTGAAAGATCTTTTGCATATGCTGTTGTATCAGGCGAATATACGGAAAAGTTGTTGTTGATAATCTTTGATGAACTAAACACAACCCCGTTGGTAAAATAGACCTCTCCCCCATACGAACGAACCTTGTCTACTTCTTTATTTATATTTTGGGTGATATCATTTGATACATCTTTGTATTCCGCTCCTTTTACATAAAGATCCGGCTTTATAACATCAAACATCTCTTCGGCAGTAACAGCCTCAGATAAAATGACATAATCAACACAGCTAAGTGCCGCCAATGATTTCATCCTTAGTTCGTCTGAAAAATAAGGATGGCCTGGACCCTTATTTATATATGGTGCTGAAGTTACCGAAACAACCAGAATGCCTCCCAGACCCTTTGCTTCCTCCAGGTGGGCAATATGGCCAGGATGTAGTAAATCAAAGGCTCCATGGCAGTGGATAACCTTCTGACCTTCTTCACGAAATCCTTCTCGCATCCTGTTGAACTCAGACTGGCTTACAATCTTAGAGGTACTCTTTATAGCTTGCTTCATAAAGTATTCACCCTCTTTTAAAATATTAATTCCACAAACTTGATAACACTGCAGAAGCTGCAGTTAAAGGTATTAATTCCGCTGAAATAATCAGAGGAACTATATAATAAATTCTATGAATTCCATAAGATCATTAAATATATAATCCGGGTTTATGTCGGTAGCAGTCATACTCCCATACCCAGTACGTACCAAAACTGTTTTGACTGATGCATTTTTACCTGCTAAAATATCACTGGACCGGTCTCCAACTATATATGATTTACTCAAATCGATTTTATGTTCATCTCTTGCAGTATAAATCATACCTGCTTTTGGTTTTCTACAACTGCAATTTATGCGATAGGGCTTTATTTCCTCTGTCTCTGGAGGATAGTGAGGGCAATAATATAGTCCGTCAACGGGAATAATTTTCTGTAAATACTCATTAATTTGCTTAAGTGTTTCTTCACTCATCATCCCTCTGCCGACTGCAGATTGGTTAGTAACTATAATTGTCTTAAATCCAGCATCACGCAGCCTTCTGACTGCCTCTTGTGCGAAAGGATATATTTCCATCTGTTCCAAAGAAGTAATATAGCTTTTTTCTTTACATATTACTCCATCTCTATCGATAAATATTGCTGGAAACAATTTCTCCATTATAAAAACCTACCTTGTTTTATCCTTTAAAATTATGTCTACAATCATGTGTATTACAATTTGATGAGCCAACTCAACGAACCCATACTCACCCGATGGAATGTAAACATTTACAAGTCCTCTGGTTTTTAAAGGATTATCTTCAGAAAATCCCGAAAGGCTTATAACCTTACAATTCAATTCCCTTGCCGCATTGACACCTCTAAGAATATTTTCAGACTTACCGGAACTGCTTATTGCAATCAGGACATCTCCCTCATTAGCAAACATTTCTATAGGTTTTTCAAATACATACGCATACCCATAATCGTTACCTACACAGGTTAAAAGTGAGCCTTCATTAAAACTCATTGCACGAAGTCCACAGTTTTTCCAAAAATCTAAAGCACCGTGGCTCGCAATTGCGGCACTTCCTCCATTACCAATAAATATTACTTTTTTGCCTTGAGATGCTTGTGTTTTTATAACCTGGATAATTTCTTCAATGCCATCATTAAATCCAAGCTGTTTACCGGATTCGTCACTAATAACAGCTTTATTAACAATCTCAAATAAATCACTGATATAGTTGAAAGCCTTCACTCTTTCACTTTCCCCTCTGTATGTTTATCGATTACTTCTATTATTATCAGTCTAAATTTATTTAATAATCATATAACACGAAGTTTCTAATTAACATATGAATAAAACCATAGAACATAAAATTTATTGAAAAGTAAAAAATTAACTTGAAAAGCAAAACAGATTTAATAATTTAAAATCATGCTATCATATTACCAAAAAAAAATCAACACTTTAGTGCACTTATAGAAATTATTATTAGAAATACTAAGAAATACTAAGGTAAAAGTAATTTTCACTTCTGTCCAAACTATTCCATTCCATCCAATCTAGAAAGTTCTTATCCTGGATCAATATGTAGTATAGAAAAACACAACAAAAAAAGTGACCATAACAATCACTTAATTTAAAACACATATTCCACCCAATAATTGCACTATTTCAACAAATCCTTAAGATCTATCGCTTTTACATCTGCAGCCTTTTTATTCTCTGCTTGAATTTCCAGGAAAATCTCTTTTCTGTAAATAGAGACACTTTTAGGTGCATTAATACCTATACGCACCTGATCCCCTTGAACGTCAACAATGGTAATCTCAATATTATCATTTAAAACTATGGATTCATTTTTCTTTCTTGTCAGAACCAGCACCTATATTTACCTCCTGTCTACGGAGTTCTTCTACAATATAGTGTCTCACACTATAGGTATCTGTGTCAAGGACAACCTGCATGCCACTGTTATTTTTTGTGTTAATAATTACAGGAGCTTTTAAATTCATAGTCATTTTTGTAAGGTCTTCCGGTACAACAACAATTGAAAGTACCATTATGTCTTCGATACTGTCAATTTTAAGACTATCAGTCGCTTCATCAGGAATTTCTATATCATAGTCCTTAAGAATCTGGAAAGGGTTTATCACTGCAAAAGCAAGCTGTCCGTCATCAACCCCCTGTAGCCATCTGAAAGGCGATGTCTCATCCCCGTTATACAGCACTATGTATCTCTTGGTATCCTCAAACCCCAATATGCCTTCTTTAAAGTTTATGACTTTATTCTCATCAATTTCAATTTCTCCAAAGTGCTTTGTATTTAGAAGCATTTGATCTCCTCCATTTATCATTTACAGTTTATACATATGTATTAATTTTATTCTCATTATTATAGTCAAACTTAATTGATGCATATTGAGATAAGAACACCCTAACCTGACTAGGAGAATAGTTTATGTTCATATCTGCTGGAGTAAAAGCACCATCGACACCGTTATTTACGCCCTCAGAATTCTTCTCAGGATCGAAATTCACTTCTCCCTTGACAGTAATTTCAGGCCCAACTTTAGGAATAAAATCAATATTAAACTCGTGCATTTTCATGCTGTCTCTTCTGGCAATTTCCGCAATGGGATTTCCACCATTTTCAATAGCTGCAAGTGCATTCCCATCCTGGACCAATTTACCTATATACTCATAAGCTTTCTGATTGCCTTTTTGGGCACTTTCCTTAATCATATCAGCATTATTCTTCAAGCCTGCACTTGCAAACGCCCCATACTGATCAATCTCAACCCTCGGCAGTTCTATGTCCATGTTTACTTTTGCATGCTTCTGTTTAATTTCCAGTCTTGCATTCCGGGCTTCAATCTGAAGTCTGGACGGGCTTCTGTCAACACCGATTTTTGCATAGGTCTGAGTTATATTAAGGCCCATATTGGTCACCCCACTTTAAACCTATTTAGATCCTTATGACAAGAAGTCCACAAGCGAAGTCTGAATCACTCTGGCTCCCCCTGAAAGTGAAGCCTTGTAAACATTTTCCTCACTCTTTAAAAGCATTATGTTCTGAGCCTGATCCACGTCTTCGTTTTCGCTCATAAGTGCTGTAAAATTAATCTCATCATTTTCAAGCCTGTTGCTGGTTAGTTCAAGCCGATTATACCTGGCACCAACATTTGCTCTGATACGAAGCAGATTGCTCATCTCCTCATCTATGTTTGCAATAGCCTCGCCTATATTTTCATGGTTTCCTTCTTCAAGTGCTTCAATAAACTTATCCATATTATCTATAAGCCGTCCTTTAGCATCTAAATCAGCTTCCCCTCCACCATTAAAAAGATCTCCGCCCATTACATTTACATTTATATTGTCACTGATTCCTATCTCAAAAATTATTGCCTCATCACTATTCACTTCTATAGCAAAAGTCCCATCATCCCTTATTAGTTTGGTATCGGTCTTAAATCCGGAGAAAATATATCTTCCTGCATAAGTTGAATTTCCAATCTGGACCAACTGTTGCCTGAGCTGTGATACCTCCTGCTCAATCTTCTTTGTATCGTCTGCCGTTGCTGTACTGCTGCTTCCCTGAACAGCCAATTCTCTTGCCCTTTGCAGAATATCTCCAACGTTTGAAAGTGCCGATTCAGTTATCTCCAACCAGGACATAGCATCCTGAACATTCGTTTTGTGTTGTTTTATTTGTGACACATCGGTTCGAAGCTTCAGTGCTCTTGCTGCTACAACCGGGTCATCAGAAGGAACAGAAATCTTTTTCCCTGTGGCAAGCTTCTCCTGATACTTCTCCATCCTTGAGAGGTTATTTCCCACATGACGAATCATGTTATTTACCAACATATTGTTTGTTATCCTCATAATCAACCTCCATACTTCATGCAATCAACCTACATACCAACTCTGTTAATAAGTATATCGTAAATTTCAGCCATAGTATTAACCATTTGTGCAGCTGCACCATATGCCTGCTGATGCTTTATCAGATTAGCCATTTCTTCATCAATTGATACTCCGGAGTCAGATAGTTTGCGATTTTCAATTTGTTTTACTATGGCTCCTTGATTTGCTGAAATTCTAATAGCTTGCTGTGAATCTATCCCAAGTGAGGTTATAACAGACTTCATAAAATCTTCGGGGGCTCCTTCTACAAACATTTGTGTGTTTGTACGAAGTTCAATAAGCTTGTTTATATTTACAATATTCCCTTCTTCTCCCGCAGTATCCGAAGTCGCTATTTTATTGAAGTCCTCCAATATATCTTTGCTAACGGAAAAGTTTTTGGCAGTTATATTTTTGTACTTACCGTAAATATCCATAGCCGTATCATCTTCATCAACAAAATCTGTGCTGCTTACAGCCTTATTTCCTACACCGAGCATAGTAAAGAACCTTATTCCAGTCGCTGCACCACCTATACCATTCCCGCTTACATGGCCTACTGCATCTTCTACTTCTTCACCCTCTAATGTTCCATTATTATCATAATCAATGTAGCCCTCATTGAACGCCATTGCAAAAGTTTGGACAAACTTGTTCAACTTCTTTATGTAGGTTGGTATCCCACCATAAACCGGGCTTCCGTTTTCCCCTTCATTTCCATCCCTTATATCAATATAACCCTTCAATTCACCACCCCTGATTGCAAGCTTATTGCCATCCTCCCAGCCTACATCGTAAAGGTTGGGTACATCCTCATCGGGGTTTAGTTTTGAGCTCCTTTGGGTTACAGCAAGTTTGCTGAGGTTAAAATGATCAATAAATGCCTTACCACTTACAGTTATCACCAGACGTTTGTCATCCTTACCACTAGGAAGCTTACCAACCACCACTTCATTGGCTTGTACATTTATTTGTTTTGAGAGCTTGTCAACAAGCAGCGTCCTCTGGTCTCTTAGGTCATTTGCAGTATTACCGTCCAGTTCTGCACTGTATATCTGTCTGTTCAACTGCTGTATCTGTGCACCAATCGAATTAATCTCGCTTACCGCTGTTTCAATTCTGTTATTTACATCTAATTGGAGGTTTTCAAAATGCGTTGCCAAGCTGTTAAAATATTTAGCCACGGTAACTCCACGCTCGCTTACAAGGGTTCTGACAGCTTCACTCGCCGGATCTTTGGCAAGTTCCTGAAGCGAGCCGAAAAACTCATCAAGTATAGTATTAAATCCACTGTCTGACGGTTCATTGAAAGTAACTTCCATATCGGCCAGCAAAGCTTCTTTTGCTTCCCACTCACCGTAAGATACATTTTCACTCCAGTATTTGAAGTCCAGGTACTCATCCCTGACCCGTTCAATTGCTTTAACATCCGAGCCGGTACCGACCATACCCGTTCCATCATAAATAGGCATGGGCCTTGATGCCGACTGTACTGTCTGCTGTCGTGAATACCCCGGCGTATTTACGTTATTTATGTTATGGTTAATAATGTCAAGGTTTCTCTGTGCTGTATAAAGCCCCCTGACTGCAACATTAAATCCAAAAAAACTTTCTCTCATCGATTATCACCTACCTGCTAATCCCATTCTGTTTATTATTGTATCAAGCATACTATCAACCATGCTTATTGCCCTTGATGAAGCACTATACGCAAACTTAAACTTCATCATATTTGATATTTCTTCATCCATTGACACACCCATTATAGACTGCCTCTGGGAATCTGCAGAATCCACAAGCTTTTGCTGGCTATCTGTTATTCCCCTTGCCTCCGAACCACCATTTCCTATATTAAGAATAATTGACTGGTAATAGCTATCAGTGCTTAATACTCCCTTCAAATCCCTAAGACAATTCTTCCCTCTCAGATTCGCTATACCGATGGCAATGGTATTATCTCCACTGGCTCCACTTTTTGATGCAACAATATTATTTAAGTTTAAGAGGTTATCATTAAGTTTAATATTTCCCATTTCAAGTGGATACGCTGAATTAATTGCAACAAAAAATGCTTCTCCGTCGGTTGATGATGGTTTTGCTAATGTTTTACCGCTTGAATGAAGGTTGTTTACTTCTCTCGCCAATATATTTACAAGCGCATTCATCCTTTTTCTCAAGTCCGGCAAGATGTTCATCGATTGCTGTACGATGCTTATTCCCTCATTTACGTCACTATTAATATCATTGTTTATATCAGCCATTAGCTTACTATAATCTACAGAATCTATATCGTACAGATTTCCAAAAGTACCGTCACTTATCGCATTCCAGCCTATTGTCTCACCTGCCGCACCTGTATCATAATAGCTGCTGTCTGTGACAACAGATGTTTTTATGCCTTTATCTCTTAACGTATTTGCGTATGCGTCAGCAACTGAAGATGTAATTACAGTCTCTCCATCTATACTTTCTCCACTAAAGACAACCGCATATTTGTTGGCACCCGGTCTGAAATTTGTTATTCCATCTAATTCGTCTACAACATCTCCAAAATTATTGTCCTCATCGGTATCAACAGTTGACAAAGCTGCTACAGCTGCCTCAAACAATGTCGAATCATTTCCGTAGTTTTCATTGGAATTCACAGTGCTGCCATAGGTTATAAGCCGAAGATTGTAATCAATTCCTGATCTCTTCAATTCATCTATATATTGATTTATTGAACTCTTAACATTTGGTAAGTTTACGTCACTTGTATCCGAGACATCCACCACAAAGGTTATATCTGCCTTGGTATTTGGCGAACCGTTTTGCTCGCTTCCGGTAGCACCAAAAACCTCACCTCTAGATTCCATAATACCCTTTAATATACCACTTCTAATTGGCACAACTATTTCTGTTCCAGCAATTTTGGGTACATAAAACAATCCAGACGTCTCGTTTTCTTCAGCCAACAGCATTGTTTGTGTCCCCTTCGAAACCAGAAAGTACCCTCCAAGTGTTATATCTAGCTGTCCATCCTGCATCTCCGTAATCTCAATATTTGCAAGTTCAGATAATCTGTCGACAAGGGCATTCCTCTGGTCCCGGTAATCATTTGCAGCATCCTTTGAAATCTCAGTTTTAAGTATCTCTATGTTTAAACTTGCTATTTGGCTGGTAATACTGTTTACTTCACCTATTCTGACTTTAAACTCTGAGTTAAGATCCTCCTGCAATTTGTCGAGCTGGGCTCCTGCGTGGTTTATCTGCTCCACAAGTGCCTCTCCCCTTTGAACCACAAGTGCCCTCACAGTCAGACTGTCCGGTTCTTTTGACAGCTCCTGCCACGAATCCCAGAATTGGTTCATTACTTCCTGAAGTCCAGATTCCATCGGATCTCCAAGAATGGATTGTATATCCTGAAAGGTCTTATCCCTTGTTTTCCAGTAACCTAAAGTCGTGCTTTCCCGTCTGTATATGCTGTCTAAAAATTGATGCCTTATCTGTCTTATCTGTTCAATGTCTGCCCCCAAACCAAGCTGATATCTGGTTTCAGTCTGGAACGGTCCGTTGCAGATTATCGCCTGCTGCCTGACGTAGCCCTTTGTATTGACATTGGCAATATTATGGCCCGTTACCGTAAGAGCACGTTCGTTTACTGTCATTCCTGACCTAGCTATTTCAAAACTGGCAAAACCTACTGCCATATAACCGCCTCCAGATATACAAAAGTAATACTCGTTTTTTAGTAGCTAATCTGTACTATAATCAGAGTTTTACATCAAAGTAAGTCTTTTTCTTATCTTGGTTTGTCAACCCTGTATTGCCATAGTTATTATCTGCTGCCGGTGTGCTTGATAAAATGTTTATAGAAAAATTAATATAGTCGATAGAGTTTTGAATTAGTTTTGAATTCAAATCGTTGACATTCTTGATTTCCTTTATTATTCCAAGCAGGTTTGCTTTGTATGCTTCAAGTCTTTCTACCTGACTATCGTCAAGATGTTTAAGAAGTTCTGTAACCGTTATTTCTGAGGCATTGGATTTAATATCTGTCGACAAGTCACTAATAGTTTTTTCCCTTAAATCCTCAAGTTTCCCCATCTCCATAATAAGTGACTGTTCTAGCTTCGTAATATTGTCTAGTTCACTAACCTTGCCCTTTATTATAATATCCGTTTTGTTTTTTGATAACTCCAAAACATCTTCATAAATCCCAGCTTCACGGTCAAGTATATCCATTAAATCATTTATTTTCTGGCTGTTCATAAAATTTCCACCCCAGCTCCAATAAATTTTTTGCGGGAAAACCTGGGATATATCCCATGCCAACCCGCAAATAATAAACACTCTAAACCTTCTTATCTGTGACAGACTTCAGTATCTTATCGGCAATATCAGTGTTCTTGACCTCGTACTGCCCTGATTCATACTTATCCGCCAAACTGTTTACCTTCTCTTCTCTTATGTCCGGTGTTTCCTTTAGTGCTTTCATAACTGTCTGATAGTCTTTAGCCTGGCTGGATATTGACAGTACATCTTTCTTTGAAGCTACATTACCTGTTTTGTCAACTTTGCCAACGCTCTTTTGTTTGTTGTAAACCCCAGAGACTTTTGGGATTTCCCCCCAAATCTTCATACCTACCACTCACTTTCAAAAATTTTTTATATATTAACACTTGCTGTATTAACTTTATCATTAGTACCTTCAATTCTTACTCTCATTAATAATATCGACATCACCCAAAATTAATTAACATATTTTTATAAAAATCTCATGGCCCTATGGTCCTATTCTTGTTCGGTGTAATCTTGAGTCTCTTTTAAGAAAAACCCGAAGTATTATATTATACACTCGGGTAATAAGCATTTCTTCATTTTATACTTTACTCAATATGTGTTGAATAAACTCTTCCCTCATATCATTATTTTTCTCCATCTTTGCACCATTAGTCAATAAAACAACACAAAACATTTCCCTTTTCCATAAATTGTATCAAAATTCACAACTCCTGTAAACATAATATACAAACAAAAATCCCCGGCAGTTCACCGGAAATTTTCGTTTTGTTCATATTCATAATTATCCATGTTTATAAATACTATTATTTCTTCTTATTGTAACTACATTGAACACAATAAAGGTTTTACACTCACTATTCATTAGTCTGATTTATTGAGATACTTCATGCCGTTTGCTCTTTTTGCCGCTATATCTTCAGTTGAGGTCGCTTTATTCATTTGGTCAGCCGTTGATTTAATATCATTGGTAACCTCTCTTGAGCACCCATCACAATAACGCCCTGTTGTTATGGACTTGCCACACCTCTCACACTCCAGAATCATATTACCCTCATTGCCTACTATCTCCAGGCGTCCTTCCTTAAGGTACATTTTTATTTGCTGGACACTAACATCCAGTTCTTTTGAAACGTCAAACATAGAAGCTCTCGGATTATCATAGAGGTATTCCTTGACCCTCTTGAAGTTAACTTCATCCTGCTGTTTACAGTCCTGACAGATTGGAGCACCACCAATATAATTGAATATTCTATTGCATCGTTTACAGTTTCTAACGTCCGGCATAAAATCCCTCCTGCTTCCGGTACTTTGTACTACCTACTCTTAGTTTTTACTCAATTACTAATACTTCCTCCCTGTAGCTACTACAGCTGCGGTAATTATTTCTGCTCCTGCATTTTTCAACACCTTGCAACACTCATTCAAAGTAGTACCGGTTGTCAGAATATCGTCCACTATAAGTACAAATTTGCCATTTACAGATCTTGCATCAGTTACTTCAAAAGCATCCTTCACATTTTTTAGCCTGTCAGTTCTGTTTAAAAGGCTCTGGCTGTCAGTGTTTTTTGTCCTGACAAGCAAGCATTCTGATTCCCTGATCCCAAGCAACTTACCTAGTTGTTTTGCTATCAGACGTGCCTGATTATATCCCCTTTTACGCTCTTTCTTCCGGTGAAGAGGCACACTTAAAATTATGTCAGCCTTTTTCCAGTCAGGCATTTCGCTTATTTTATCATACATCATCTGTGCAAAAGTCATGTAGTATGATGGCCTGTTAAAAAACTTGTATCGGATCAGAGCCTCTTTTATTATTCCAGAATACTCGCATATACATATTACATCGTCAAAATAACTGTTAGTTTTAATAAGATTTATTTTTCCATTTTTTATATAGGGAATTTTAGGATAACAATTATTGCAGATAAAAAGCTTTACATCATAATTTAATAACTTGCCACAAAATATACATTTCGGAGGGAATATAAGATTAAAAATCACTTCAAACATCAGATTTCACCTCCGAATCAGAGATTGATATCAAAATGATTTGTGTAACTCAGATAGGAGCTATAAAAACCCAAAATTATATTAATCACAAGATTACGCAAACAAACATAAGGAAATAAATTATAAGCTACAACTTAATTATATTCTTTTTGAAAAATAATGTCAAACCATTGGTGCCGTTTGGGTGCATATTTTAATAGTGCACCATATTATGGAAAGGACATTGCGTAGAGGCTATAGAGAATGTAAACGAAGCGAAGGAATAGTCGAATCACTGTTTGAGCGAAGCGAGTTTGATTCGACCCGTAGCGA
>JAEWSG010000131.1 GCA_023398495.1 Bacillota bacterium | reverse complement strand
ACGAAGCGAAGGAATAGTCGAATCACTGTTTGAGCGAAGCGAGTTTGATTCGACCCGTAGCGAGTTTTACATTCTCTCAGCCTCGAAGCTTTAGTCCTTGGAATAATATGGTGCACGATAATTAAATGCAACCATACTGTAAATAGTTGGGATGAATTTGTCTTTATATAGACAAAATAAAAGAGCCACAGATGAATATCTGCAGCTCTTTTTAAATGTAATTTAACAGCTTGTAGTCTCATCCTTACCTGTATTTCTAAAATCCTATAAATACAGGTGCAGAAATTTGTTTAGTGACACGTGGTGGCGTTGCATCAAGATCCAGTACTCCGGTTATTGGAGCTATTTTGTTTCCCGATGCATCTTGTGCATCTAGCTTGTAAGTATATTTGCCGTCTTTAACAAGAAGTCCGTTTTCATTTTTTCCGTTCCAGGTTACTGTATTTATACCGGAGTTAAGGTTGCTGTCAACAATTGTCTTAACAAGCTTATTGCTTGAGTCGTATACTTTAATTGTCACATTTGCCGCTTTCGACAATGTAAATTTAATTGTGCTTACTCTTGTTCCGTTTGCTCCGAATGGGTCAGGAGCATCACTTACTGATGTAACAGTCAGAGCGGTTATCTTAACCGTAAAGGAGCCAGATACGGTGATAGAAGCCGAATTATCAC
This sequence comes from Bacillota bacterium, assembly GCA_023398495.1. Lineage (GTDB taxonomy): Bacteria > Bacillota > Clostridia > Acetivibrionales > Acetivibrionaceae > Acetivibrio. Next base: position 67,414 of record JAEWSG010000131.1, on the reverse strand, counting down.
TTTTTGCTGCTGCTATTATGTATTTGTATGTTCCGGAAGTAATCTTGCTGCCGGAGATATTCGTTCCATCCCAGCTTGCTGAATTACTGCCGATATTTTTTAGTGCATTGGTTTCAAGAACCTTAATAAGTGTATCTGTGTTGTCATATATGGCAACAGTAACTTTTGCAGATGTAGATAATGCATATTTTACCTCAGCAGTGTTCTGTATTGATGGGTCAAAAGGATCAGGGTCTATAGAGTGCTGAGTTATAGTAAGTGTATTTGGTGCAGGTGTTTTAGTGTTACCTGGCTCAGACGGTGTTGGTACAGGTGTTGAATCCGGGTTTTTAGGCGTAGTATCACCAGGTTTGGTTGGTGTAGCCGGTGTTGGTGTAGCTGGTGCCGGTGTGGAGCTGCCAGGAGTAGGTGCTGGATTGTCAGGTTGAGGCGTAGCGTTGCCAGGTTCTGGAGTGGGTTTACCGGGTGCAGGTGTATGGTTGGAAGGTTCCGGAGTTGGGTTACCAGGTGCAGGTGTAGATTGAACGGGTGTAGGAGTTACAATACCAGGATTACCAGAGGTGTTTGAATTATAACCGATTGATTCCAGCCAAACTCCTGTATAAGGGAACTGAGTTGTTTCTAATGTTACTCTGGTAATGTCGGGGTTGTCTGATGTAATTTTTACTTTTACAGGTGTAAGATTATGGTTGGTAACACCCATAAAGGTTTGAGTTTTACTTCCAACAATTCTATTGTTCGAATCAAAAGCATTTACTATTACTGTTGAGTATTGGTTGCTGATAAGCCTTCCTTTTAAAGCTGATTCCGGAAGCGTTGTCAACTCGACTTCAACACTGTCAGCAGGTCCGTTTAGCAGATCAATGTTCAAGATTTCATTATCACTTAAGCCATGGTCACGTTCAATGAAGCTTGGAGAAATAAAACCTACACATACGCCTGTTGAATCTCCTAAGTCTCCTGAGGTTTTTGTTGCAGTTACAAATCCGTTAGGAGTCCCGCCAAAGTCAATACCTTTACTGTTTACCCAAGCTCTGTTTGACTTTATCGTATCGCTGATTTTGCCATAAGCAGGATTCCAGGTTATTAAGCTGCCTTGAAGCGTACCGTCTTTCTGAAAATCTGCTTCATCAAGTGAGATTACGTCTGTGATGGGGGTTGAATCATATTTTTCAACCAATATTGTATCTGTTACTACAGGTGATTGATTGCCCGTCAGATCCTCAGCTTCTATTCGATAAGTATAAGTTCCCGGATTAACTATCTGTCCATTATCATCTCTACCATTCCAAGTCACCCAATTTTCTCCGGCTTTCTTTATAGAGATGGTTTCCAAAGTTCTAACAAAGATATTTGAGCTGTTGTATAATTTTACTGATACGTTCGCATCTTCGGATATATTATAGAAAATGGTTACGCTATTTTCTCCGGTTGGTGTAAACGGTATCAGGCTTACTTTTGTATCGGATATAAATGCTCCTGTCATATCAACAGTTATACTGCCTTTTACAGGATATGCCTGATTTCCGAACAGGTCTACGGTGTTTATAATGTATGTATAAGTTCCTTCAGGTACAATGCTTCCTGACATGTTTGTCCCGTCCCAGGCAGCACAGTTGTAGCCGCTTGTTACATTACCCTCAAATACTGTTTTTACAAGCTGATTTGCATAGTCATATATGTTTATGGATACTTTAGCATCTTTACTTATGGAATATTCAATGGTATTGTAGCCTGTTTTCGGGCTAAAAGGATCAGGACTGTCTTTTACTTCTGTAATTTCAGGGAGTGCTTGTACTAAGGTGATTTTTCCGGTTGACACAGATTGGTTTGAACCCTCTGTTGCCGTTACTTTGACAGTGTATTCTCCGTTTCTTACCAAAGAGCCGGTAAGATTTCTGCCGTCCCAGAGTGAGGTGTTTACTCCGGCAAGTTTTTGGACATCCCTTTCTGTTGCTTGTACAAGGTTGTTTGAACTGTCATATATTGAAATGTTTACAGAAGCCTTGGCAGAAAGAGTGTAAATTATTGAGGCAAAGTTGTTATCACCTGGTTCAAATGGATCCGGACTTATGGAATTTATAGAAACATTAAGAGCATCTGATCCCGATCCCACTGTGATTGTACCGGTCAAATGAGATGAATCCTTTTCACTGTTTGTTACAGCATCAAGCACATAGGTATAAATTCCGTCTGGAACAATTTTTCCGGAAGAATTTTTCCCATCCCAAGTAAAGGCTTGCTCACCTTTTTTTAGCTTTCCCTTAAATAGATTTTTTACCAATTTGCCTGTTGCGTCAAAGATATCAAGTGTAGCATCACACGGTTTTGATGTACTGAAGGATATTGTATTATAATTATTGCCTGTAGGACTGAAGGGATCAGGACTGTCAATAATAGTTGTTACCAGCGTATCTGATTTTATTACATGGATAGTTCCGCTTTGAGTTTTTGATGCAATTCCTGCAAAGGACACTGCGGAAATCTCAAAAGTATATTTGCCGTCAGGTACGGTTTCGCCGGAAGAGTTTTTTCCATCCCATGCAGCCTGATTTACACCAGAGTTTCTAGACTTACTGTCTTCAAGTGTTATTACAGGTAGTCCATTTTTGTCAAATATTTTTATAGTGGTTTTTGCATTTGAATTTAAGTTGAAGAAAATGTTTTCTAACCCAACACCTGCTGTTTTGTATGGGTTTGGGCTGATACCTATAATAGTAACTACAGGTGTTCCGGTGCCAACTGATATTACACCTTTAATCGCTGCAGATCTGCTTCCAAAGGAGTCGGTTGCTTCTATGCTGTATATAAAGGTACCGTCGGAAACTATGTTTCCTGATTCGTTTTTTCCATCCCACTCTGCTTTGTTCATACCGGATGACAGTTCACCATCCAGAAGACTTCTGACAGTATTTCCGTTTGTATCCTGAATTTCGAGTTTTACACCAGCTTTTTCAGATAGTTTAAAAGAAATAGTATTGCTGTTGGTTCCGTTCGGGGCAAAGGGGTCAGGACTATCTCCTACATCTGTTATGACAGGCCTTTTTCCATTAACTATGATAACCCCTGTAACAGCTTCAGAAGTGAGACCTACAAGGTCTTCAGCTTCTATTTTGTAAGTGTAATTTCCGTCAGCAGCAACAAAGCCGGATGAATTTATACCATCCCAGAATGCTTTGTTTGAACCTTCAGCTTTCAGAGCTTTGTCTTCAAGAGTTTTAATTACTTTGTTTGCATTGTCAAGGATGCTGATAGTCACATAAGCAGGTTCTGACAACGAGTAAGAGAGTACGCCGTCATTTGTACCTGTTGGTAAAAATGGATTTGGATTAAAGCTCACACTGCTCACTTTTGGTGCTTCAAAGTCAACAGTAATGCTACCGGAGTATACCTGGCTTATATTATCAGATTTATTGACAGCACTTATTGTGTAAGTGTACATGCCGTTTTCTACCAATACACCGGATGCATCCTGCCCATTCCAGTTTACAGCATTGTGTCCTGCAAATACTTTTTCATTAAGAAGTTGTTTGACCAATGTACCGTTGCTTTTATAAATGTTAATTTTCATATCTGCATCTTCAGACAGTGAAAAGAATATTGTACTTACTCTGATTCCGTCAGGAGCAAATGGGTCGGGAAGATCAGAAACAGAGTAAATTAGTGGAATGTTTTCACTGTTTATATTTATAATTCCTGTTGCAGGAGCTGCGTTTTGCCCAGAATCATCTACAGCATCGATTTTATAGGAGTAGCTCCCGGCTTCAACTATTCTGCCGGATGAATCTTTGCCATCCCAGCTGCAGGAATTAACTCCTGACATTTTTCGGATTTTATTTTGCAGTGTTTTTACAAGCTTTCCCTTACTATCATAAATAGACAAGCTAACCAGGCTGTTTTCCGATAATCTGTACGAAATTATTGTATTATTTATTCCCGATGGTGCAAAGGGATTGGGATTTGCATTATCTTCACTGATAACAGGTCTGCCTGAATCGGTTCTGATTGTACCTGATGTACTCTGGCTTTTTCCGTCAATAGAACTTACCGCACTGATTACATAAGTATAAATTCCATCATCCACAATGGTACCTGAAGTGTTCATTCCATTCCAGGTAAACTTATTTGGACCTGATTTTGACGTACCATCCCATATTTTCCTTATAAGAGTTCCATTGCTGTCATAAATGTTAAGTTTCAGGTAGGCATTAACAGAAAGATTAAAGGATATTTCAGAATTATTATGTTCGCTTATTATAAATGGATCAGGGTAGTCGGCAACTTCAGTTATAATTTGGGTTTCATCATTGCCGGTTTGCCCTGTTACTGTTATGCTGCCGGATAGAGGCTCAGCTTCAATACCATCTGTGTCTACAGCGGTTATTCTTACTATAAAGTTGCCATTTTGAACAATATAATCTGCCAGGTTTTTGCCATCCCACAGGGTACTTTGTGTTCCTGCTTTTTTCGAGACATCATTTTCCAGACTTTTTACAAGGTTATTTGCCAGGTCATAGACAGCAACATTAACGACAGCGTTTTTGGAGATGTTGTAGGTGATTGTGGTGGTATTACTGCCAGTAGGTGTAAATGGGTTCGGATTAGCTGAAAAATTGCTTATAACAGGGAAGTCCAGTTCGCCAATAGAAATGGTTCCTGTTACTGTTTTAGAGGGTTTGTCAAAAGCATCTGTTGCATTAATTTTATAGGTATAAGTTCCGTTACCCACTATTTGCCCATCTTCATCAGTTCCGTCCCAAGATGCATTATTACTGCCCATAGTTGCTTCTTTGCTGCCAAGATCTTTAATGAGCATATTACTTTCATTATAAATGCCGATATTTACAACTGCATTTTCGGATATTGTATAGGTAATAGTATTTTCTAAGTCTGTGACAGGGTCAAATGGATCCGGATTATCCATAACTGCAGTTATTGAAGGATTTAGACGTTCGACAATTATTTTTCCGGTGATGGGTTCCGATTCCAATCCTGCAAGGTCTACAGCAATTATACGGTATGTATAGACACCATCGGGAACAGGCTGTCCGGCGGAGTTTTTTCCATCCCACTTAACCGTACATTCACCGGCCTTTTTCAAAACATTTTTCTCTAATGTTTTAACTAATGCATCAAAACTGTCATGTATTGTTATTGTTACATAAGCGTCTTCTGAAAGATCATAGTTTATATTACCGGCATCAGGATTTAGTGGGGGTGTAGGTGATGGCAGAGGTGTGGCTTCCCCTTCACTTCCTATGGTAAATAATACCGGAGAGAGTGAGGTTTGGGAGCCGCCAGAAGAAGTCTCACGTATTGTGAGAAGGTGGCTTCCTTTTGCAAGATCAGAAGTATTCAGGGTATAATCAAATCCGCAGTTCGGGTTTTCATATTCCGGGAACATCGCTTCAATATCTGGCCTCAAACTGCCATAAGTAGCATATCCTATAAAATTGTTGTCGACAAGGATCTCAATTTTACTTACGCCGCTATTATCTAAAAACCAACCACTTATGTTGTATTGTCCGCTTATAATTTCCGCATTCATGGGTCTTTCAACACTTCCCATAGGATGAAGTCCAGGTTCGGGAATTGGCCCAGCACTTGTACCTGGTGACGGTATTATACCCGAAGAAGGTGTGGGTTGAGTTTCAGGGCTGTCTCCAGGGTTTGGAGAAGGTGTAGGAGAATTAACCGGCGGATTGTTATCCGGGGTGGGAGCAGAAGGTGAGGGTGGAAGCGGGGTATTGTTCTCCTCAGGTTCGGGCTCTATGATTTTAATAGCGTTATATACATCTACCAGACCATAACCAAAGGCGTCATCTCTTCCCCTTGAGCCTAGGTCATAAGCAGTGCTCTTTAAAATATCCTCAATTTCTGCAGGACTTTTTTCGGTATTCAGGCTCCATATCAGAGCGGCAGCACCCGAAACAAACGGACATGCCATTGATGTTCCTGACATAGATCCATATGCACCGTCAAAGGTAGTGCTATATATACTTGTTCCCGGAGCTGCAATGTCAATATACGAACCATAATTTGAGAAGTATGCCCTGTCATTGCTTCTGTCTATAGCTGAAACTGCAATGACGTTATTGAGTGCAGCAGGGTATGAAGGAGCACTTGTATTTGAATTTCCTGCTGCAGCTATAATAAGAACACCTTTATCAGAAGCGTAATTGATTGCGTCCTGAAGGTAATTATCGTGGTAGGGGGAGCCAAGGCTCAGGTTTATTATTTTAGCACCGTGGTCAGCAGCCCACATAATTCCCTTGGCTATATTGAAGGTATAGCCTGAACCACTGGAATCAAGCACTTTTATAGGCATAACTTTGCTTTTGCCTGCAACACCTGCGATTCCTCGTGAGTTGTTTATTATTCCAGAAGAAATTCCAGCCACATGTGTTCCATGACCATTGTCATCGTCAGTACTATTGGTATTGTTTATTGCGTTATAACCATAAACAAGCCTTGAAGCAAGGTCAGGGTGATTAACATCGACACCGGTATCTGCAACAGCAACTATGATATCTCCACTACCTTCTGATATATCCCAGGCCTTATCTGCTTTAATACTTGTAAGACCCCATTGGAGGTTAAAATTGGGATCATTCGGGATAGCTGAAGTTTTATATATGTAGTTGGGTTGGGCATATAAAACAGAAGGGTCCTTCTTTAATTCGGAAAGAACATTGTTTCTGTTCTTGCCGGTTTTAAATTTAACTTTCTTTGTATTGAGTTTTGTGACATTTTCAGATACTTTCAAGTCATGCTTTGTAATCGTGCCTGATACGTTTGCACCGTCTTTAAACTTAACAAGAATTTCCTCCTCATTATATGTAACGGTAGCGGCACTTATAACTACTAAGCTATTTAAGAAAAATGCTGTAATGGTGAGAAGCGCAAGGATAAGTCTGAAGCTGCATTTCTTTGATAAGTACCTCATACTACATCTCTCCTTTTTTATATATAGCGTTTAAAAAGGTTGCTGAATAAAAAGTAGTAATTTTTTGTAAGGTACAATATCTTTCTCCACGAAAAAAAAGAAATGATTATGAATTGCGTTCTTAATCAGGATTTTATCTCTGAACCAAAGACAATAAATATTTACTAAACAAAATAACACATATTTATATTATATCATTCTGGGGAAGGATTTAGAATAGTACAGAAGTACTATAAAACTAGACTTAAGACATAAAACAATTAAGTAACAGCATCGCAATTGTTTACTGCAAATTTCTGTTTATAACATTAAAAATTTGTAAACAAATAGAATAGAAACAGAGAACGGTGTATAACCCGTTCTCTGTTTTATTAGTAATTCATCGATCTTTTTGCCTGTTCAAGCATCATATCTTTTACCTTCATGAGACGTGTCAGATTACCTCTTTCATTTTCATCGAGCTTCATCGTAATATACTTAATTGTTTCAGTGAGTTGAGGAATCATTACGTATTCTAAAGCATTAACTCTTCTTCGGGTTTTTTCAATTTCCTCAGCAAGCAATTGAGCCGATTTTTCCATTTGGGCTAATTCGAGAATATGTGGCAGAACCTCGGAAAGTGTTCCTATTGCACTGTCTAGTTCGGCTGAGGTTCCTGCAAAACCATAAGGATATATATCGGTGTCATCCGGGCTAGAAGTCTTGTATTCAAGTACCGGAACATCAACGCTCATTACATTTTTGGTGGAGATATCAAGATATATATTTTGTTTTGGTAACATAAGTGCAGCTTCGAGGGTTTCAGACGACATAACGGCTCTGGCTATAAGAAAACTCCTGTGTACTTCCATTACCATTTCCTCAACCTTTTCACGAAGCTCTTTGTTTTTCCTCACCAGTTCAAGAAATTTCTTCATTAATTCGTCTCTTTTATCCTTTAATAGCTTATGCCCTCTCCGGGCAACCTTCAGTCTTTTCTTTAGACGGGTGAGCTCCATTCTGGTTGGGTTTACTCTCATAACTGCCATAACAATTCTCTCCTTTTATAATTAAAGGCACTATACTGTGGTTGCAAATACGAATTTACAACCACAGTACTTTTTAAATTCGTAATACTTCTTGAAAATTTATTCAAACGTTTTAGACGTACCTTATTTCCTCAACTCTTAGGTAAGTACTTGTCAAGATACTCATCCCTTATACGCTTAAGCTCGCTTCTCGGTAAAATAGATAGGAGTTTCCATCCAATGTCAAGGGTTTGCTGAATGGTTCTGTCCTCTTCAAAGCCCTGAGAAACGTAATCTTTTTCAAAAGCATCTGCAAATTTTGCATATAGTTTGTCAACGTCAGTCAGTGCAGCGTCACCTAATATTACAGCAAGCTCTTTTGCTTCCTTACCTCTTGCATATGCTGCAAAAAGCTGATTCATCGTATCAGCATGATCCTCTCGTGTTTTACCCTTTCCTATTCCCTTGTCCTTAAGACGTGAAAGGGACGGGAGAACATCTATCGGAGGAGTAATGGCTTTTCTGTGCAGTTCCCTTCCTAAAATAATCTGGCCTTCGGTGATGTAACCTGTAAGGTCTGGAATAGGATGGGTTTTATCATCCTCCGGCATTGTCAGAATAGGTATCAATGTAATACTGCCATCCTTTGATACCTTTCTGCCTGCTCTCTCGTACAAAGTTGCAAGGTCGGTATACAGGTAGCCGGGATAGCCTCTTCTGCCCGGTACTTCTTTTCTTGCGGCTGAGACTTCACGGAGTGCTTCAGCATAATTTGTTATATCGGTAAGTATAACTAGCACATGCATGTCTTTTTCAAAGGCAAGATATTCCGCAGCTGTCAGAGCCATACGGGGCGTTGCTATACGTTCTATGGCAGGGTCATTGGCAAGGTTGATAAAAAGCACGGTACGGTCTATTGCACCTGTGCGTTTAAAGTCTGATATAAAGAAGTCTGCTTCCTCAAAGGTTATACCTATGGCAGCAAATACAACCGCAAATTTACTGTCAGTTCCAAGTACCTTTGCCTGTCTGGCTATCTGTGCTGCAAGTTGTGCATGAGGCAGACCGGAACCTGAGAAAATGGGGAGCTTCTGCCCGCGGACAAGGGTATTAAGTCCATCTATTGCTGAAACGCCCGTTTGAATGAACTCTGAAGGATAGTTCCTGGCAGCAGGATTCATTGGAATTCCGTTCATATCAAGTCTTGTATCAGGAATAATATTCGGTCCTCCGTCAACCGGTCTTCCAAGGCCGCTGAATACCCTTCCGAGCATATCTAAAGAAACCGGAAGTTCTAAGCCTCTGCCCAAAAATCTTACTTTGCTTTGTGCGACATTTATACCTGCGGAGCTTTCAAATAGCTGAACGAGTGCGTTATCACCGTTTACTTCAAGTACTCTGCATCGTCTTATTTCACCGCTCGAGAGTTCTATTTCGCCAAGTTCTCCATATTTAACTCCTTCAACTTGTTTAATAAGCATCAAAGGCCCGGCTACTTCGGAAATAGTTTTGTATTCTTTAAGCATTATTTTGCCACCTCCTGTGATGTAAGTGCATCTATTTGATCATTGAGTTGCGTCTCAATTTCATAGAACACAGTATTGACCTGATCTTCAGGAGTGTATTTGGATCTGCCTATTTTCTCCCTTACTGGTAGTTCAAAAAGTTCCTTAATGCTTGCACCGGCTTCAAGTGCTTTTCTCCCTTTATAGTAGAAGCCCATAATAAGTTTTAACATTCTATGCTGCTTATTTAACGATGTATACGTATCCACATCGTGGAATGCGTTTTGGTGAAGGTAATCTTCACGTATTGATTTTGCAGCCTCAAGGGTAAGTCTGTCGTTAGGGGACAATGCATCCACCCCAACCAGTCTTACGATTTCCTCTAATTCGGATTCTTCCTGCAAAAGTCTCATGGCATCTGATCTGAGACTGTTCCAGTCTCTTGCTACGTTTTCGTTTATCCATTTATCCAGCCTGTCAAGATACAGTGAATAGCTGAGGAGCCAGTTGATAGCCGGGAAGTGACGTCTGTAGGCAAGGCTTGCGTCCAATCCCCAGAAAACTTTAACTATTCTTAGAGTTGCCTGAGTAACAGGTTCGGATATGTCTCCACCTGGAGGTGATACCGCTCCTATGGCGGTCAAGGCACCTTCTCTTCCATTTGTTCCAAGGCTTACAACCCTTCCTGCTCTTTCATAAAATTGCGAAAGTCTTGAACCAAGATAAGCCGGATAACCTTCTTCACCGGGCATTTCTTCAAGACGTCCTGACATTTCTCTTAAAGCCTCTGCCCATCTTGATGTAGAGTCCGCCATAAGGGCAACGCTGTATCCCATATCTCTAAAGTATTCGGCGATAGTGATTCCCGTATAAATTGACGCTTCTCTTGCTGCAACGGGCATGTCTGAGGTGTTGGCTATAAGGACTGTCCTTTTCATTAAAGACTGGCCGGTTTTTGGATCTTTTAATTCAGGGAACTCCATAAGAACGTCGGTCATTTCATTACCGCGTTCACCGCAGCCTATATAAACAACTATTTCGGCATCTGCCCATTTTGCAAGCTGATGCTGTACAACTGTTTTTCCACTTCCGAAGGGTCCCGGTACTGCGGCAACTCCACCCTTTGCAAGCGGGAATAGAGTATCGATAACTCTTTGACCTGTTACAAGCGGTTCTTGTGGAGAGAGTTTTTCCTTATAAGGTCGGCCTTTACGTACAGGCCATTTTTGCATCATCTGAATGTTAACTATATCACCGTTATCTTTTTTTACTTTTGCTACAGTATCTTCCACGGTAAAATTACCGGCACTAATTTCGGTTATAACGCCGCTCACACCGTAAGGAATCATTATTTTATGTTCTACAACGACTGTCTCCTGAACCTTTCCGATAATATCACCGGCAGTGACTTTCAAACCCTTTTCAACAGTAGGCTCGAACTTCCACTTTTTTTGTCTGTCAAGTGAGGTCACATCAATTCCTCTTGTTATATTGCTTCCAACCATTTCCCTGATTGTCACAAGAGGTCTTTGTATACCGTCAAATATTGTTTCGATAAGGCCGGGACCTAGTTCAACACTCAATGGAGCTCCGGTTGAGACGACGGGCTCACCGGGGCCAAGGCCTGCTGTTTCCTCGTATACCTGTATTGATGCCTTATCACCATGCATCTCAATAATCTCGCCAATCAAGTGGTGATCGCTGACACGAACTACATCAAACATATTGCAATTTCTCATTCCTTCGGCTATTACCAAAGGCCCTGAGACTTTAACTATCGTTCCATGGCTCAAACTTTATCCCTTCTTTCAATTAAATTATAGCTGTATATAGTGCAGTGAATTATTCGTCCCTAAAGAGGATATCTGCACCTACAGCACGTTCTACGCTCTTTTTAACACCGCTCATCCCAATTCCCAGCGAACCCTGGTTGCCTGGAATAGGTATAATTGCAGGAAACCTTCTCTCATTGTATTTCTCAATTGTTTGTACGATATCCCTGGCAATATGTTCGGTTACATATATCACCGCAAACTTTTCTTCTGCGATTTTTTCCAATATCTCCTGCGCCTCAGAAGGCGTTGTTACAGGGAATACCGACATGCCAACGGCTTTGAATCCAAGAATACTATCCTTATCACCAATTACCCCTATCTTATACATAAGCTTCTCTCAGCCTTTCTCTGATTACTTCATTAGAAATATTATTAATCTTGCCCACCATTACAATTTTGGCATTCTTAATTTCCATTTCTTTAGCCATCAAATACCCTACAAGTGGTTCAATGCCTAAGGATACATATTTAGCTTTCTTTACATAGGCTATAATATAGTTGTCAGAGAGTTTTTCAAATTTTGTAAGACTGCCGGAGGCTTTAAAACTCTCAATTCCTTCCTGCACAAATGTACCTAATGAATTAAACCGCATGGCATCAACAAAGCTGTCTAGAGGGGTATCAAGATTGTCTATAAATAACTTATGATTGATACTTCCTTCAGGAAGGAGAACTTTTTGGAGAAAATCAAAACTCTTCTTAAGTTTTTTTACTCTTAAGAAAACCTTAATATTGGCAAGGTCAATAAACAAGGTAACAAGATTGCTGATAAAAGCATTTCCGGACTTCAGCGATGTTTCCTTCATATGTTTGAAATTTGCCTTGTCAAGTATTATATCAATAACCTGTGGATCAAGTGTTTTGTTATAAGTTTCAATACACTCTTCTATAGAACTTTTCATAACTGAAGGAATATTGGTTAAATTTCGCTCTCTGATCATTGTCTTCAGTTTACCTGAGGGAATGGAACCTGATTCAGTCAGGAGTTTTCCATCGTCCTGCCCTGAGAATTCCGCCTTCAAAATTACCTTTATATTATGGTAATCGTTGGTCAGGAGAAATAAGTCAAAAACATCCGGGTCCGGGGCGATTTCCTTTAGCAGGAGATATACTTTTTTATACTCATCCCCAAGCAGATTTTCATATTCATATATGTTTAATGTGTCTGAAGACGGATTGCCATAATCTGCTTCCTGAAGAACTTTTAACGCTTCTTCCGGGGATTTTGCCTCAACCATCCGGTCGAGCTTTCCCTTATCTAAAAGCTTTCGTTCTATTGCACGTATTCTTGACACTGAATAAGCATATTGGGTATCTTTATTTTCCTTTGACAATCAAATTCCCTCCTTTCCGTAATATTTTTTCGTTATCGAGAGTAATAACCGATACTAAAACAAAGCCTTGATTACTTCTGTTTCAATATCGTCACGGTTCATTCTTATTATTGCTTCAAAGGAGTTATTGATTTCAATGTCGCCGGATTTCAAAATAAATCCGCCGCTTATGTTTCTATTTTCATCTGAAATTTTCAGATTTCCGGTAACTCCTTTTTGAGCCAGCTTTTTATTTAATTCTTCTATAAAACCAGGGGCAAGTCTTTGCTTATCCCTTTGGGATAAAAGCACTTCTTCTTTTCCGGTTTCTATAGAGTTTGATATCATTTCAATAAGAATACTCTGATACTCTAAATCAGGCAGATTGTTAAGCCTTTCTAAAGCTAGATCAAATGCCTCATCAACAACCTCCTGCTTTGCCTTGAGTTTTTGTTTTCTTGCTTCAAGTTCGGCAACTGCAATGAGTCTTTTTTTGACCTCTACGGCTTCTAACTCAGCTTTTTCAATTATCTGCTTTTTTTTAGCTTCTGCATCTTGGGAAGCAGATCTAATAATATTTGAGGCTTCTTCCTCGGCACGTTTAAGATTTGCCTCTACTTGAAGGCGGGCATCTTCAAGGATTCTGCCTATAATCTTTTCAGCTCCTGACATTTTTGGGACACTCCCTTATTATAATTTAATTCCCATTACCATCAATATTGAGGCGAGAAGTGCCAAAACCGCATAGGTTTCAACCATGGCTGCAAACATGATACCTTTGGCAAGCTCTTCAGGTCTCTTTGCGATAATACCAATACCTGCAGCAGCAGCTCTACCCTGGTTTATTGCAGAGATAAGTCCAACAAAAGCTATTGGAAGAGCAGCAGCTAGGAAATAGAAGCCTTGTTGTGTTGTTAGTTCAATATAACTTCCTCCTACAACACCTATCCTGTTTAAGATAACAAAGGCTGTAAGCAGACCATATATACCCTGTGTTCCGGGAAGTGCCTGCAAAAGTAATGCCTGACCGAATCTTTTTGGCTCTTCGGTTACAAGACCAGCTGCGGCTTCACCAACAAGACCTACACCCTTTGCAGAACCTATTCCCGCTAAAATTACGGCTAAAGCGGCACCTGCCAATGCAAGAAAATTACCATTAAATAAATATTCTATCCAACCCATATTAAATTGCCTCCTTGTCGTTTAAATTGATATATTTTGTATTCTTTTTAAAGGGATTGAAGCGTTTGCCTCCACCCTCATAAAACTTGCCAAAAAACTCAACGTACTGTAAACGGCTAGCATGTACGTAAGCACCAAGAGCATTAATTGCTATGTTGAAGGTGTGACCTCCTATAAAGACAATAACCAGCACAATTATTCCAAAAACATTTAACCCGAACAACGTACCCAGGGTGTTTATAACGGAAGCGATAACACCTGTTCCAAGACCTAAGGCCAAAAGCCTGGAGTAGGACAGAACATCACTTAAATAACCTGTAACATTGTATAAACTCAGGACGCCGGATAAAAGCCTCATTATAATATTCTTTTTATCTCTTCCCTGAGTAAGCACAAGCATTGCTGCACCGACTATGGCCATATACTTTCCGATTTGTGAAGGTGTTCCTCCTGTAAACAGGAGTGCAACTCCTATTAAGAGTACGTACCATGATCCGATGTCAAAAAGTGCATCCCATGGTTTTCCGTCCTTTATCAACATATACGCTTTGATAGCCATACCTGTAAAGAGATGTATGCCGCCAAATACCATAGACCATATAAGGAGCTGCATAGGGTTTTGTAGAGGATCGAACCATAGTGGTTTAATTGTTAATTTTTCACCCGTTACGACGCTGACAATGTTTCCAAACCATCCTCCAAAAAGTGCACCCCATACAAAAGTTGATATCCCACAGAAGAATAAGAGCCTTATCATTTTTGCCATGGTTCCTTCGAGTTTGTATTTCATTAACATTACTCCGGTTATAAAAGACATAACCAAACCATAACCGGCATCGCTTACCATCATTCCAAAGAAAAAGCAGTAGAATGGAGCCATGAGCGGATTTGGGTCAACATCCCTTGAACTTGGCAAACTGTACATTTCAGTTACTGCTTCAAAGGGTTGAACCAGTTTAGGGTTCCTTAACATAATGGGAAACTCTTCGTCCTTTTCAGGCTCTGCTATTTCCAGGAGACATTCATAATTACTGCTGATACGGCTTTTAAGTTTTTCACTCAGTTCTGCCGGAATCCATCCTTCGAGATAAAATGCCTTGCTGGTTTTAACCAGATTGTCAAGAATCTTTATTCGGTCTCTTTCTATAAGAAGGTGGTCATGAAGTATTTCAAGATCATCCTTGTAGTTGGCAAAACCTGCAACCTTTTTTTCAATTTCTTCAAACTCTTTGTCGATACGCTTAATATTTTTTTCAGCTCTGTCAATGTTATTTTTAACACTGCCTTCAAGCTCCTTAAAGGACACTTTTGAGAAGCTGTATTGCTTTAAAACCTTTAGAGTACTTTCCTCACAGGAATTGTGATAAATGACAAGAATATAATCCTGCTGTCCGTCCTCGCTTATAACTTCAAGATAACTTTCCGGGGCTTCGCTTGTAAGATCTTCTTTTAACCTACCGGAACTAGATGTTTGGGGTATAATGCCAATTGTTAGGGTAGTGGTTAAAGTAGAAGTTTCCTGAATTGGAACGGTTAATTGTTTCCACGGCTCAAGACTTAGAATCAGATTTGTATTTTTGTTTCTTTCCGATTTTAAGTATGTCAGTTGATCGTTATAAGTGGTAATATCATTTACGATAGAGGTCAGCTTATCCACATTCTGCATCACAATATTATATTCATTTGTGTATACAGATCTCTTGGACGAAAATAACCCCTTCTTTTTTGAAGAAAATTTAGACAGATAGTCTACAGTCCATTTAACCCTGTTTAGCCTGTCATCAAGCAGAGCAACCTTTTCGCTGTTGCCGTCCTGAACAACCAAGTCCTTCCATTCGTCGCAAGCTAGTTTTTCCGAACTTTCGGATATTTCTACCACACCCATGTTCATAAGGGCATCAAGAATTTTATCCTTATCTGTCTCAAGGCCTATGAGAGAGAGTTTGTTCATTTTAACTATTGCCATGAATGTTCACAACCCTTCCCATTATTAAATCAATTGCCTTGTCGAGTTTTTTCCGTGCATGTGTTTTAATCTCCAAACATTCTTTTGAAACTCCCTCCTCAAGCTTTGCAATTTCATCACCGGCGAGTTTCTCAGCCCTAACGATAATATTCTTGGCTTCCTTTTCGGCATCTTCAATTGACTGCTCTAGGAGTTTGTACGACTGATTGCTTGCTTCAGCCATTATTTGACGAGATTCGTCAAGAGATTGTCTTTGAAGCTCATCAGCTTCAGCTTCAATTTGCTTTATAGATTTTAAGATTTCTATCGACACTTGATCACCACCCTGCTAATGTATTTATAGCTACTGCTTGAATTAGGATGCACTGACTTATATATCGGTAACTAATTCATAATTATTTATCTTTTAAATTATGATTCTACATAATAGAGAAAAGCATTCAACGAAACAGTAAAAATATGAATTTGCAGAATGCCTTTGATAATAATTTATCATATATGATATCATTATGCCCAATAGATATCAAGTATTTTGCTAACACTTTGTATTGAAACTTGGTAGGGTCAACGTTTGTATTTTAATTTGTGTAAAGATTCCATATTAAAATATTATTAAATAATTCCCATATAAAAGACAAATCTGCCAGTATGAGATAGAATATAATTAGTAGTATTTATATTTCATTAGGAGGGTATCAATAGTGGGGAAATTAAAGGGGTCGTTTATATGGGTTGTAGTTCTCGTTGTAGTTTTCAATATATTCTTATTTCCCTCTGGAGTCAATGCAATCAATAGGATTGGTCAAACCAGGTTAAGCAAGTGCGTGGTACTTTACATAGGAAGCTCAAATTCATACGTTAATTCCGCAAAAACAAAAATTGACAGAGAAAACTCAAGAATAGTTCCCATCGTTAAGAATGGTAGGACACTTGTGCCGGTAAGGTTTATTTCAGAGAGCCTCAGTGCTGATGTTGGTTGGGACGGAGCTACTTCGACTGTTACCATAGCATTAAATGGAAATGTTGCGGTGCTAAAACCCGGGCAAAGCAGCATGCTACTCAATAATGAAAAGAAAGAGCTTGATGTGCCCGCTGAAATTATTGAAGGCAGAACATATTTGCCACTTAGGAGGCTGGTAGAGGATGTTTTGGATAAGAACATTTTTTATGACAGGAATCTTATAATTATAAGCGAAAAAGACAATTCTTTTGATAAAGATACAGATAAGAGCTTAATTGATGATTTGTTATATATTTATGGAAAAGACTATGCGATTACGCACATATCGGGAGGAAATGATCATACCGCGGCAATAAAGGAAGACGGAAGCGTTTGGTTGTGGGGGGATTGTGGAGAGAGGAATGTCACTGTGCCTGAAATGGTTTACGGGTTAGACAGGGTAATTGAAGTGTCTGCAGGTAATAAATATACACTGGCGTTACAGAGTGATGGAACGGTTTGGACATGGGGTGAAACACTTACAGGGAACAATGAAGGTGTATATAGAGAAACTCCTGTACAAGTAGAAAAACTGATTGACATTAAGAAAATTTCTGCTGCTTACGATGGACTTTGCCTGGCGTTGAAAGGTGATGGAACTGTTTGGTCCTGGGAAAAGGATATGACCCTGCAAACAGGAGGAGAGCCATCTCTTGTAGAAGGGCTATCAAATATTGTGGACATAGCTGCAGAAAACTATTATTGTTTTGCAATTGATAGTGACGGAGCGGTTTGGGTTTGGGGAGAGGACAAAGGTGAAATACCTGAAAAGGTAACAGGTATTAGTGATGTTATTGATATATCTGCCGGTCTTAGTCATATTCTTGCATTGAAAAAGGATGGGACTGTATGGATATGGAAATACAGTGACCGTGCTCTGGTGTATGAAGGACAGGGTGCAGATTTATCAGTACCTACACAAGTTAAAGAGCTAAGTGGAATAGTTGCAATTTCAGCTCGTGGGGGAGGTCACTCGCTAGCTTTGAAAGATGATGGAAGTATGTACTTATGGGGAGTTAACTGGTATAAAAGTGGTTCAAATTATTTGGTGCCTGTTGTGGTTAGTGAACTTAGTGGTGTTAGAGAGATAGCATCCGGAAACGGGCATATATTGGCACTTAGAAGTGATGGCACAATCTGGGCTTTTGGCGATAATGGAAATGGACAAATTGGTGATGGGACATTTATAACAAGAACAAAACCGGTTAAAACCTTGTTTGACCAAAATCCATTAAAAATAACAACAGCAGATACCTCTACAGAGAGTAAACTGATATATGAATTTGATGATAAGACAATTGAAGTATTGGATGGACTTGCCCAAAGTATAATGTCCGAAAACGTAAATGGCCCATATGAAGGATTCGGTCAGAGTGACAGAATGGAACAGGTTGTTGTTGACAATGCAAGGGATTTTGTCAATGCCATCAGACCGAATTGTGAAATAGTTTTAAAAAGTAAAGGGGTATATAACCTTCTAGATCCTTTATATGAAGTTATAAACAGTAAATATGTATACGCAAACCGATATGGGCTGATAGTTGAAGGGGTTGAAAACCTGATAATACGAGCAGAATCAGGCAGACCAGTAAATATGGAAAGTCCCGATTTAGCACATGTATTAAAGTTCAAGAATTCAAAGAATATAATAATTGATGGGATACATGCAGGTTGTAAAATAAACAGCAAAGAACTTTTGTCTGACGTATTTTCCTTTGAAAATTGCCAGAATATTTATTTCAATAACTTGGTTTTATCCGGCGGTAGTTATGGAATAGCACTTTCAAATGTTAATGGGTTTGTTTTTGATAATTCAGTAATTGAAGATTGTAAAGTTGGGATTATGAATATACTGGATTCAAAAAATATAGTATTTAGCAGATCCAAACTCAGAAGCACTATAGCTTCTTCCGACCTAATAAATATTATGAGCAGTAAAAACGTATTGTTTACATCCTGCGAGATAAGTAGCAACTTGGTTACATCGAAAGGAGGAGACTCTAAGTACCAATTATTTAATAACTATTTTGTGGAACCTATACTTCTTGTAAAAGATACGGTTATAAAGAATAATGAAGCAGATTATATGAGGGTTTGTGAAAATGACATTTATTTTAGTAATACAACTTTTATTAACAATAGTTTTATAAAAGGTGTATATGAATTAGATAAATGATTTACAAACGAACTTTTTTGAAAGAAGAGACGTCTAAAATAATAAGTATATACCGTAGCGGAAACTGCAAACAAAGTTTTAATATCCGCAGCGGAGAAATACCTTCTAAAAAGTTTGTAAGAAACAAAACTTTTTAAGAAGTATTATTTAAGACATGAGAGGAGTAATATTATGAAGGAATTTAAGAGCATAATGATTTTTGCATTGGTTTCAGCTATCGCAGCATGTCCGATACATATCTATGCAAGTGGAGATAATGACACACCGGTATCGACAGCAATTGAAACAAATGAGCTTAAAATTACAGGGGTTGTAACCTATAACAGTCTTGAAACAGGTTTCTATGAAGTAGATGGCTACAGGCTTGAGGGAGAATATGACTTCAGCAAATATGAAGGTAAGACGGTTGTAGTTATGGGAGAAATCAGCAATTCTATGAGTATTTTTATGACCAAGGCCATTAAGGTCTCCGCGATAGAAGAACTGAATACCTCTAAACCAATTGCAGTAAAAGAAAAATTGGTTCTAGAGGGTCAGGTGGTTTTCAACACGCTAGAAGGTGGTTTCTATGAGGTGCAAGGCTTCAGGCTTGTGGGAGATAGCGATTTTAGTGAATATGCAGGAAAAGCTGTAGTTGTAGCCGGAGTGGAAGACAACGAGCCAAGTATTTACATGACCAAAGCAATAAAGGTAGACAGCATCAAGTTGAGTGACGAAGGTATAGAAAATGGAATTACTGAAAAAACGGTTGATGAGACTATCAATAAAATGGAGGAAGCAAAATCCAGCATGTTAGATTGCATTAAGAAGTATGGTGCTAATTCAGCGGAGGCGATTAAATATAAAGAAGAAATAAAGGTGTTACGGGATAGTGTGGTAAAAAGTTTGGAAGAGTTTGTAAAGGTAGACGGCAGGAATACGGATATCTCAAAGTATGAAAAACTCGGCAAGGTTTTTAATATAAACGAAGAAAAATCTATAAGTGTTTATGTTGATGGCAAAAAGGTTGATTTTGAGCAGAATGCACTGCCGTTTATAGATAGAGGGAGAACACTTGTGCCGTTCAGAGCAGTTGCAGAAGGTCTCGGAGCAGAAGTATCCTGGGATGGGGCTAAAAAGGTGACTGTTAAGAAGGGTGAAAGAGCTATTGAACTGACAATTGGAAATAGTGTTGCAGATATAAACGGGAAAACTGTAGAGCTTGATGTTCCTGCAAAGATAGTAAATGGCAGGACAGTAATACCGCTTAGATTTATAGGTGAATCCCTTGATACAACAGTGGAGTGGGTACCTAATGGTCAGATTGTTGTTATCAGCAGTAACGCTGACAGCAGCAGGCCAATGATTGATAGTACGGATTTTACGGTTAAATATAAAAATGGTTCAATTAAACTTGGAGATTGGGACAATAAAATCAATATTGAAGAAATATTTGGTGAGCCTCTTTCGGAAAAGATTGAGCAAATAGGTCCGGGAGCAGATACCTTTACCGGTTCATATGAAAAAGAAGTGAAATACGACGGATTGGTTCTAGGCTTGATGTCACCAAAGGACAATGGTAAAACATTTTTTGTCAGAACAATTGATATAACCAAAGATGCTTTTGTAACGGCCAGAGGTGTTAGTGTTGGTGACAGCTATCGCAGGATATTAGAAAAATATATGTATGCTCCTTTGTGGGAAACAAATTATGATCCGAAAAACCACGAGTATCTGCTAAAGGATGAAGGGTATTATTATATAAAGTTTGAAGTGAGAGAAGGAGTTGTAAAGTCAATTTCAATTTACTGGGAACTTCCGTGATTGTGAGTTTGAAATTTTTATAAGGTTAAACCACTTGGTTGAAGGTTAGCGATCAGGTGGTTTTTTCATTATCCAAAGCAGGTACTTATATTTAAGTCATGCCTAATATTTATTTTAGGTACTTTATTAATACATATCGCAGTGGAAGCTGCAATCAAAGTAGACAGTCCTGATGCGATAAACATATGCATTGTAGTGAGTCATGATTCGAACCTTTATTCAGTAGGTTTAAGCTTGCTGTGATTAAGTTTTTCTACTTTGTATATGCTATAAACATTTTTAATTGTAACGCTTAAAGCAGCGTAAACAGGTACTACTACCAATAGTCCGACAAAGCCATATAATGCAGAGCCTATCATAAGAAGAAGGATTACGGTGACCGGGTGAACTTTTAACCGTTGCTTCATAATCTGGGGGGCTATAAAGTTCCCGTCAATCTGCTGCACTATTGTCTCAAGGAGAAAAACTTTGACGGCCATCAAAGGATTCATAGTCAGACCTACAAATATTGCGGGTATAATACCGATGAAAGGCCCGAAGAACGGTATTATGGCTGTGATTATAACAAAAATCGAAAGAATCAAAGGATACTTTATACCTATTATAAGATAACCTATAAACATAAGAATTCCATCAGCTAGAGCTACTGTCATCTGTCCTACAAGATAGGAGGAAAGGGCTTTATCTATGTCTTTTAGAATTTTTTCAGCATTGGCAACATGCTTTTTTGGAAGATGTTCAAGCAGTTTTTTGCCGAATTCATCATCATCTTTTAAAAAGTAAAAGAGAATAAAGGGAATCATTATAATTATGGTGCTTATATTTGTAACAGTTGATACAACTCCCATAAAGAAATTTTTAGAGTTGTTCATAAGACTTTCAAGCAGTTTTATTCCTCTTTCTTTGAGATCATCTAAAGGTAAAGAAGCAAATAATTTATTGTTGAGAATACTGTCCGTTGAAAACATTGATATGTCAAAATTGTTATATAATTCGGAGGTTAGAGCATTGAACTGTTCAACCACTATAACACCAATATTGGTTGCTAATGCAACAATCAGAACTAGTGCAACTATAAAGGTTAGTACTATTGAAATGGTTTTTGGAATTCGTACTCTTTGAAATAATCTGACCAGAGGTCTTAAAATGTAGTAAAGTATAAGCGATGCCAGGATTGGTGCAAATATGGCGGCTACCAGTTTTCTAAAAGGTAAAAGAAAAAAATCTATTCTGCCGAACATAAATATTATCAGCAATATTAGCAATGTGCCTACTCCATACTTAAAGAATTTATGGTTGAACCACATTTCTATTCCCTCCGAATAAAGTAATCAATTCTTAATTTAAATATAACACATTTTAGCCAATACACAATACGTATTTCTATTAATATGTTGCGTAGAGATATTGTATAGATATATAATGATTTAGAAGTTACGTGGAAATTGAGCATGCCATAGGATAATAAATAAAGGGGATTTACATGTTGAAAATAGGTTTTTTAGGACCAAAAGGGACTTTCTCCCACGAAGCAATGCTGGAATACCAAAAAGGGAACAATGATTTTATAGGAGTTGGTTACAATACAATTACTGAAATAGTAAATGCCGTACATTGTGATGAAATAGATGAGGGAATTGTTCCTATCGAAAATTCACTAGAAGGTGCAATTAATGCTACGATGGACACCCTTGCCACAGATGTTGAACTCATAATTAAGGCGGAAATCGTTATTGCTGTAAAGCAGAATCTTCTTGCCAGAAAAGCTACAAAAAGGGAGCAGATAAAGTACATTCTCTCTCATCCGCAGCCAATAGGGCAGTGC
The DNA here is from genome assembly GCA_023398495.1 of Bacillota bacterium. Taxonomy (GTDB): domain Bacteria; phylum Bacillota; class Clostridia; order Acetivibrionales; family Acetivibrionaceae; genus Acetivibrio. Next base: position 44,856 of record JAEWSG010000131.1, on the reverse strand, counting down.
AGGAAGTATCTCGATGATAAATTCAGTGAAGCTGTTATTAAATTTACTTATAGTACGGCGGAAGCTGCAAGGGAGGTTGCAGAAGGCAGTTTTGATATGGCGGCAATAGGTTCAGGTACTGCTGCAAAAGTATATGGTCTTGATATTATAGCTGAAGGAATACAAGACAGTCAGAATAACCTTACCCGGTTTGTTGTGCTTTCAAAAACGGCAGCTAAGAAAGCTTGCAGTAACAAAACTTCAATAGTTTTTTCTACAGAAGACAAACCTGGAAGTTTGTACAGGGTGCTCGATATCTTCAGCCTGTGGGATATAAATATGACGAGAATTGAATCAAGACCTGCAAAAAATGAGTTGGGAAAATATATATTTTTCATAGATTTGAAGGGACATGTTGAGGATGAGGATATTAGAGATGCTTTGACTATGGTTCAAAGAAAAGCTTCATTTTACAAGTTCTTAGGCTCCTACCCAGAGTTTGAAAAGTAAAATAACTTACTTTTTTTCAGGGTGATGTGTTGTGAAGATAGGGTTTTTGTAAATTTATCTTAATGTTTTTTTGGGAAATTACACATTTGAAAAATTATTAGTGTTATAATATATGGCACATGTATGTTGCAGTTAATATAATACTAATGGAGTGGTTTTATGGCCTTGTTCGACAAAGAGATAGACATAACCAGGAATATTAAAATAATTGAATGGCTTAAAAGCGAGCTTTTAACAGATGTTGCGAACCTATTCAAGGTTTTGGTAAATGGAGTGAAAGAAGAGGTGCATGAGTCTGTTTCGGATACTTTGTCAAACATAATTCTCATAAGTTATTTGTTAGGCAGACGCTTGGGCATAAGTTATAATTCAATTGAAATGAAAATTGAGAATAAAGTTAAGCTTGGCCTGATTGAAAACCATGACGTAGAAAAACACTACGGTGATTTATCCGAGCTGTCAAGACATCTGAACAGTTCAAGGATGAAAAAGCAGTAAGTGAGGGTTGATACCTTTAACGGGAGAAATAGTTATGAATAATAAAAAGCATTCGGGAATTTTTATTCCAAAGGCAGGGTTTTATCTTTGGGCAATATTTATTCTGTTGGGGATAATTGCTTATTTGGATTACACAATTGCATTACCTGGCTTTGCAATATTTATTTTTCTGGTATACTATAATTACAGGTCAAGTTACATAAGGCATAAAGAAATTACAAAGTATATTGAAAACTTAACATTAAATATTGACACAGCCACAAAAGATACTTTACTTAATTTTCCAATGCCGCTTGTAGTGACAGAGGTTGATGGAACAATAATATGGTATAATTCGTCTTCTAAGGAGATTTTTGGCGGAGTGGAATTGCTTGAGAAAACAATACACTCTTTTGTAAAGGATCTTGATCCTAACAATATAGGAAGCGAGCAGATCAATTTCTCAAAGGAAATAGTTATAAGCAACAGGTATTACAATGTTTTAGGGAATTTTGTGAAAGTAGACAGCAAGTTTGACGAAGATGGCTTTATTATCCTTCTGTATTTTATTGATAATACCGAGCTTGTTGAAATGAAAAAGCAGTACTATGATGAAAAGGCAATAATAGGGTTGATTGTCATAGATAATTATGATGACCTGATGCAGAGTACAGAAGACTCGAAACGTCCTCAAATGCTGGCTGAGATCGATTTAAAGATAACTCATTGGGCTGATAACACAGGAAGTATTATCAAAAAGTTCGAAAGGGACAGATATCTTTTTGTTTTCGAACACAAATACATGAAAGAATTTGAAGATAAAAAATTTGAAATTTTGGACAGCGTAAAGGAAATAAATCTTGGAAATAAGATCCCGGTAACCTTGAGTTTGGGATTTGGGTTAAATGGTAAGTCCTTTTGGGAAAATTTCAAGTATGCGAATGCCTCTATAGATATTGCATTAGGAAGAGGCGGTGATCAGGTAGTAATTAAGGATAATAAGGATTTTACATTTTATGGTGGAAGGTCCAGAGAGCTCGAAAAGAGGACAAGAGTTAAAGCAAGGGTTATTGCTTATGCTCTCAGAGAACTTATTGATCAGGCGTCAAATGTAATGATAATGGGTCACTATAATTGTGATATTGACTGTTTGGGTGCTGCTGTAGGTATTTACAGGGTAGCAAAAAACCGTAATAAAGAAGTCTATATAGTGCTCAACAGCTCGAACCCTACAATAGATAAGTTTGTATCCAAGGTTGAGAAAAGCAATGAATATGAGAATATATTTATCGCAACAAATGATGCTTTAGATAAGCTGAGTAAAAAGACTTTGCTTATTATAGTTGATACCCATAGACCTCAATATACAGAGGCTCCGGAATTGATCAGATATACAGATCAGATTGTTGTAATTGACCATCACAGAAGAGGGACCGATTATATTAAGGAGGCTGTTCTTACATATCACGAGACCTATGCATCCTCAACTTGTGAGCTTGTTACCGAAATTTTACAGTATGTTGAGGAAAAAATAAAATTAAAACCTATTGAGGCTGAAGCTTTATATGCGGGAATTGTGGTTGATACCAAGAATTTTACCTTTAAGACAGGTGTGAGGACTTTTGAAGCTGCAGCATTTTTGAGAAGGCAAGGGGTTGATACTGTATCGGTAAAACAGTTATTTCAGAACGACATTGATACCTATATAAACATTTCCGACACTGTAAAAGACGCTGAAATTCTGATGAATAGTATTGCAGTTTCAATTTGCTCCCCGATTGTGAAAAATTCTGCTTTAATAGCGGCTCAAGCAGCCGATCAGCTTGTAAGTCTTGCAGGAGTTACAGCAGCGTTTGTATTGAGCAACAATAATGGCAGTATATTTATAAGTGGAAGATCACTAGGGGATGTAAATGTTCAGGTTATATTAGAAAAATTAGGCGGAGGAGGGCACATGACAGTTGCAGGTGCACAGCTTCAGGGAGTGTTTATGGAAGAAGCAAAGGAAAAGCTGAAAAATGCTGTTTTAGAATATATGGAGAACATCAAAAAGGATGAGACATAAGGTTTGTCAGTACCAAGCATAGACTATATTGTTGAAGGAGAGATATAAAATGAAAGTAATATTAAAAGAGGATGTTAAAGGATTAGGTAAAAAGGAAAGCATGCACGAGGTCAGCGACGGCTATGCAAGAAATTTTTTGTTTCCTAGGGGACTTGCTGTAGAAGCGAGTTCAGCAAACATAAATGTTATGAATACAAAAAAAGAAGCCGAAAAGAATAAAAAGGCGAAGGAGTTGCAACAGGCAAAGGATTTGGCTGAAAAGTTTAAAGCTATAACTGTTGTGTTTAAAACTAAGGCGGGAGAAAGCGGGAAACTATTTGGATCTATCACCAGCAAGGATGTAGCGGACAAGCTCTTAAAGGATCATAAGCTGGACATAGATAAAAAGAAAATCAACATGCCGGATGCTTTGAAGTCATTGGGTACATATGAAGCAGAAATTAAGCTTTACCCAGGGGTAGCGGGTAAACTTTCAATAAAGGTTGAACAGGAATAAGAAGAGGTAATAGAAATGGATATAGGTTCATTAGGTAGAATACCGCCTCAGAATGTAGAGGCGGAGCAATCTGTTCTTGGTGCGATACTTCTTGATAAGGAAGTACTTACAAATATAACTGAAATTATAAAAGGTCAGGACTTTTACAGGGATGACCATAAAGAAATATTCGAAGCAATTATAGACCTTTACGAAAAAGCAGAACCTATAGACCTTATAACTGTAGCCGAGCGGCTCAAAATCAGGGGCACTTTAGATAGTGTTGGAGGGCTTGAATACCTTACCAACCTTGCAAATGTTGTTCCCACTACCGCAAATGCCAAGCACTATGCAAAAATAGTCGAGGAAAAAGCAATTTTAAGAAATCTTATTAAAGTGTCATCTGGCATAGTTAGTATGGGCTATGAAGCAGCGGAAGAGGTTTCATATGTACTGGACAAAGCTGAAAAAGGCATTTTTGATCTGTTACAGAATAGAAATACTCAAGGGTTTGTGCCAATAAAGGATGTTTTGGTGGATACCTTTAACAGACTTGAAGAACTGTATAACAGTAAAGGTCATATAACCGGTATACCTACCGGATTTGCGGATTTGGATTATAAAACAGCCGGTCTTCACAATTCAGACCTTATACTCATTGCTGCAAGACCGGCAATGGGTAAAACAGCGTTTGTGCTCAATATTGCCCAGTATGCGGCGATACATTCCAGAGTTCCTGTGGCCATATTCAGTCTGGAAATGTCCAGAGAACAGTTGGTAAACAGAATGTTGGCCTGTGAGGCAATGGTTGACAGTCAGAGGATGAGAACGGGTAAACTTGAGGACAGTGACTGGCAAAAGGTTGCAAGAGCATTAGGCCCATTGTCTGAAGCACCTATTTATATAGATGATACTCCTGGGACAACAATAATGGAGATCAGGGCTAAATGCAGGAGACTCAAAATTGAAAAGAATCTTGGGCTCGTAGTTATAGACTATCTTCAACTTATGCAGGGTAAGGGAGGTAAATCCGATAACCGTCAGCAGGAAATATCGGAAATTTCCAGATCTCTTAAAATTCTTGCAAAGGAAATTAGTGTACCTGTAATAACACTTTCCCAGTTAAGCCGTGCTCCTGAGCAAAGGCAGGATCATAGACCGATACTCAGTGACCTCAGGGAATCAGGAGCTATTGAGCAGGACGCAGATATAGTTATGTTCCTCTACAGGGATGATTATTATAATCCGGACACAGATAAAAAGAATGTTGCAGAAGCTATAATTGCAAAACACAGAGCTGGTTCTACAGGCACTGTTGAGCTTGCGTGGCTCGGTCAATACACCAAGTTTGCTAATTTGGAGAAATTCAGGGAATAGTAATGTGTATAGGTATATAAATATGATAACAAAAGTTTTAGATGCTATTAAAAAAAATGACATGATTAAAAATGGAGACAGTATTGTGGTAGGTGTATCGGGAGGACCTGACTCGGTATGCTTGCTTCATGTGCTTTGGAAGCTTAGACAAGAACTGAATATACGAATTGCAGCAGTTCATATAAACCATATGCTAAGAGGCAGCGAGTCTGACAGGGATGAGGATTATGTTAAAAGTTTATGCCGGAGATTGGAAATTGAACTGCAATCTTTATGTATTGACATAAATAAAGTTTCAAAGGAAAGAAATCAATCGTTAGAGGAAACCGGCAGGGATGAAAGGTATAGACATTTTGGTATAATTGCGGACAATATAGGGGCGAACAGGATTGCTGTTGCCCATAATAAAAATGATCAGGCTGAAACTGTTTTAATGAATATCATCAGAGGTTCAGGTCTTGACGGGCTTAAAGGAATGGATTATATCAGGGGGCGTATTATAAGACCACTCTTAGATGTTGAAAGAAGTGAAATAGAGACATACTGTGCAGTTAACAAATTAAATCCTATAACTGATAGTTCGAACCTTGATAATGTCTATTCAAGAAATAAAATCCGATTGAATGTTATACCATATATAGACACGCTTTTTGATTGCAACCTTGTAAAGAGTATTGACAGGATGAACAGGCTTATTAAGGATGATATTGACTTCATCGACAATAAAATAAAAAAAATGTATTATACTGCAGTGCTTAGAAAAGAAAGTGAAGAAGTTGAACTCTTATTGGGTAAAATAAAAGATATGCATGCCGCTGCAAAAAGAAGAATGATAAGAAAAGCTATTAATGAAGTTAAAGGAAATGTTAAAGGCATTGAAAGTAAACACATAGAAAATGTCCTGGAAATGATGGATAATGGGAGAGTTGGTTGTAAGCTTTGTTTGCCGGGGATTAAGATAGGGAGAACATATGATAGTATAAAGTTTTATAAGAATGAGAAACAACATGATACCTTTAACTATATTGCTGGGCTGAAAATACCCGGCAATACTGAAATCGGAGATGGAAGGCATTTAATTGAGGCAGCTATTATATCCGATTTCAATATAAGTGAGCATAAACCTGTAAAAGGCAGCTCAAAAGTCCAGTTTTTTGATTATGATAAGTTGCCTGAGGGAATAAATATTAGAAAGAGAAAAGAAGGAGATTACTTCAAGCCTATAAATTCTAAAGGTTCAAAAAAATTGAAGGAATTTTTTATTGATAGTAAAATACCGAGAGAAATAAGGGATAGTATTCCATTAGTTGCTAAGGAAAGTGAAATTATATGGATTGTTGGGTACAAAATAAGTGATAAATTTAAAGTAACTGAAAATACTAAAAGAGTATTAAAATTATCATATAAGGGATAACGAAAAAACCTAGGATGTTAAAAAACAAACTTTTAGATAAGAATTTTATAACACAAATGGGAGGAACCTTATGTTTGGGGATATTCAAGAGATTTTGGTCACCAGGGAATCGTTGTATGAAAAGGCTGAAGAACTTGGAAAAAGGATATCTGGTGATTACGAGGGAAAGGAACTGGTATTAATTGGAGTATTAAAGGGAGGAGTTGTGTTTTTTGCGGATCTCATAAGGCATATAACTATTCCTATAGAAATGGATTTTATATCTGTATCGAGTTATGGAAGTTCAACAAAGTCTTCGGGTGTTGTAAGAATAATTAAGGATATTGATATTGACATTAGTCATAAGCATGTACTTATTGTTGAGGATCTTGTGGACACAGGCCTTACTTTGAGATATTTGAAAGATTTATTTGAAGACAGAGGTCCCGTCGATGTAAAGGTGTGCACTGCTTTAGATAAGCCTTCAAGACGAAAGGTGGAAGTACCCATAGCATATAATGGCATAACCATTCCGGATAAGTTTGTTGTTGGATATGGTCTTGACTATTCAGGTAAATATCGTAATCTTCCGGATGTATGTGTATTAAAAGCAAATGTGTACAACTCGGAAGGCTGTTGATATTTAAAATTTTTTATAATTTTAAAGGTTTATTGTGTTTTAACTTTTGTTATGTTAATATAATGTAAATATATATAATGACAGATATACTGTTACTTATAGATATTAGTTGTCCAGTTTTTCGAATTAAGGAGGGAGCTATTTGAAGTACTTCAAAAATATAAGCATATATATAGTACTGTTTGTAATAATTCTGATATTTGTTGCTGTTGCTACAAATAACGGGGGACCAAAGGTAGAAAATTATTCTTTCCTTTTGAATCAGGTTCAGGAGGGAAATGTAAAGGAAATAAAACTTGAAGGAAATACAGCCAGTGTAATACTTAAGACAGCTCAAAACGATCAGGCTCAATATATTATATATATACCTGATGTGACGCATTTTATGGATCAGCTTACTGAGCCGATGTATTCAAAGGAACTTGTTTTTAAGAATGTTATTCCTCCAACTGCTCCGTGGTGGGTAGCAATAATACCGACTTTAGGTTTGATAGTTATATTTGTATTGTTTTGGGTGTTCTTCCTCCAGCAGTCACAGGGTGGAGGCGGAAGCAGGGTAATGTCCTTTGGTAAAAGCAGAGCAAAGATGACCATTGATGACAAAAAGAAAATTACCTTTAATGATGTGGCTGGGGCGGACGAAGAAAAGGAAGAGCTCAAGGAAATTGTTGAATTTCTTAAGCAGCCCAAAAAGTTTGTTGAATTGGGAGCGAGGATTCCAAAAGGTGTTTTGTTGGTCGGACCTCCGGGTACAGGTAAAACTTTACTTGCAAAGGCGGTTTCTGGAGAAGCTGGAGTACCTTTCTTCACAATAAGTGGATCTGACTTTGTTGAAATGTTTGTTGGAGTTGGTGCTTCAAGAGTAAGAGACCTTTTTGATCAGGCAAAAAAGAATTCGCCGTGTATTGTATTTATAGATGAAATTGATGCCGTCGGAAGACACAGAGGAGCAGGGCTTGGAGGCGGTCACGATGAACGGGAGCAGACTTTAAACCAACTTCTTGTAGAAATGGATGGGTTTGGCGTTAATGAGGGTGTAATTATCCTTGCTGCAACGAACAGGCCTGATATACTTGATCCGGCTCTTTTGAGACCTGGTAGGTTTGACAGAAGAGTTGTTGTCGGATTACCTGACATTAAGGGTAGAGAAGAGATACTGAAGGTACATGCAAGGGGTAAGCCTTTAGCTGAAGATGTAAAACTTGATGATCTGGCTAAAAGTACACCAGGGTTTACTGGAGCCGATCTTGAAAACCTATTGAATGAAGCTGCTTTACTTGCGGCTAGAAATAACAAAACCAGTATAACTATGCCTGAAATAAAAGAAGCTGTGTTTAAAGTAGTAGTAGGGCCTGAAAAGAAAAGCAGAGTTATGAGCGAAGCAGAGAAAAAGCTTACTGCTTACCACGAAGCTGGTCATGCTGTGGCTATAAGAGTGGTATCAACTACAGACAAGGTAGACAGGATATCTATTATACCTGCTGGAATGGCAGGTGGATATACTGCACATAAACCTGATGAGGATAAATCTTACAGTACAAAGTCTAACTTGCTTGAAAGAATTGTAATTTCATTAGGCGGAAGGGCAGCAGAAGAAATTGTTTTAGGTGAAATAAGTACCGGTGCATATGGAGATCTTAAAACTGCAAACGGTGTGGCAAGAAGCATGATAACAAGATACGGTATGAGTGAAAAGCTCAGTAACCTTATATTCGGTAATGAGAGTGAAGAAGTGTTTATAGGCAGGGATTTTGCTCAAGCTAGAAATTACAGTGAGGAAGTGGCTGCTGAAATTGATAGGGAAGTTAAGAGTATAATTGACAGCTGCTATGAAAAAACGCTGAAAATATTAAATGAGAATATCAGTAAGCTCCATGCAATCGCAAATGCTCTGATTGAAAAGGAAAAAATTGAAGCTCAAGAGTTTGAAGAACTTTTTGCAGGTGCATAATTTAAGTGAAAAATGATAATACTATTAAGAGGTAGTATAATTATACTATCTCTTTTTTCGCTAATCAGTCGTACTATATAAAATAGCACCCAAACGTTTTCTAATTTAGATGGAAAATATCCTTTAATTTTAGTTTTAGAGTTTTTCTCTATAGAAAGAAGTAAAAAGTAATATTGGTCAAAAAATATGCAAAAAATCTATTTATTGTACGGTGCTTTTTTGATATAATAGCTAGTGCTGATTAACAAAATAAAATTCTAGAATTTAATTTTGTTAATCAGCAAAAAACATAGGATGTGCATTTTGCATAATTCATTTCTAGAAATGAATTATCTTCAAAAGCACTAGGTTAAGGCTCGACTAAAAATTCAGTTTCTATTTCGGATAACGAAAAAATTTGATTAGATGGTCTTTCATATAATGAGAACGATAAGTTGTTTTTTCATTATGCCTGGGAATTAATATTTATATGAGTTTAAAGTGGAAGCTTTTGATTCTTCAGAAAAAATTGGTGAGGGTGAGCATGAAAGGTATATTGTCGAATCCGACAAATTCAGAGATAAGGTTTATAGAAAACTGAACAGGGAATAAAAAATAGAGAATGGATTGTATAAAAATAATTAATTGGGTTTAAAAAAGGAGAGTATTAGATCTGATGGGGAAGTATTCAGGATTTAAGGATGTAAATGACAAAGAGATATACACAGGCATGTTGTGCGAAGATACTGTAAATTTCAGCACGGTTGTAATAAAAGAGATTGAAGGACGTTTTTTTGCAGTTACAAATGGATTTAAACCGGAGCCTTTAGAAGAAATATCGGAAGGGTTGAGAATAATAAAGTAATTTGAAATATTTTCATATAATGTTGACGAAATTGTTTAAATATGTTAAATTATATATGACAAAATAATACAGTGATTGCCTTATCAAGAGAGGTGGAGGGAAGGGCCCTATGAAACCCGGCAACCGACTTTAATGTAACGGTGCCAATTCCTACAGGATGTAAGTCCTGACAGATAAGGAGAGAAATAATATCCTCTTCTTATTGAACGAGGTTTTTTATTTTTATAGAAAAGTGCACTTTCTGTAGAATAAAAACTCATAATTTTACATTAAATTATTTTAAGGAGGAGTTTTATAATGGCAAAAAAATTATTTACTTCAGAATCAGTTACCGAAGGGCATCCAGATAAAATTTGTGATCAGATTTCTGATGCTGTTCTTGATGCTATATACTCTGAAGATCCTATGGCAAGGGTTGCATGTGAAACATCGGTTACAACAGGACTTGTTCTCGTAGCAGGTGAGATTACTACAAATTGTTACATAGATATACCTAAAATCGTAAGAAATACGATTAGAGAGATCGGATATGACAGAGCAAAATACGGGTTCGATTCTGATACTTGTGCTGTTTTGACTTCAATTGACGAACAGTCTCCTGATATAGCAATGGGTGTAGATAAGGCACTTGAAGCTAAACAGGGGGAAATGACAGATGCCCAGATTGAGGCAATTGGAGCAGGAGATCAGGGTATGATGTTTGGTTTTGCTTGTGATGAAACTGAAGAACTGATGCCTATGCCGATTTCACTTGCTCACAAACTCACTAAGAAGCTGACTGATGTGAGAAAAGACGGAACACTTGGATACTTAAGACCTGATGGTAAATCTCAGGTTACTGTGGAATACGATGGGGACAAACCTGTCAGAGTTGAAACTGTAGTAATTTCCACTCAGCATGGACCTGAAGTTGATCATGAAACTATAGAAAAAGATATAATAGAATATGTTATCAAACCGGTTGTTCCTGCAAATTTACTTGACAGTAACACCAAGTATTTTATAAACCCTACAGGAAGATTTGTGGTTGGAGGACCTCAAGGGGACTCAGGACTAACAGGCAGAAAGATAATTGTTGATACTTATGGCGGGTATGCAAGACACGGTGGTGGAGCATTTTCAGGGAAGGATCCCACAAAGGTTGACCGTTCTGCAGCTTATGCAGCAAGATATGTAGCTAAGAACATTGTTGCAGCAGGACTTGCGGAAAAGTGTGAGGTACAGCTTGCTTATGCAATCGGTGTTGCAAGGCCGGTATCCGTTAGAGTTGATACTTTCGGTACAGGTACAATATCCGAAGAGAAAATCGAAAAACTTGTAGAAAGGCATTTTGACTTAAGACCTGCAGGGATTATAAAGAGCCTTAACTTAAGAAGGCCGATATACAAACAAACAGCAGCTTACGGACACTTTGGAAGAACAGATCTTGACCTGCCATGGGAAAAGACTGACAAGGTAGAAGATTTGAAAAGGGAAGCAAAGGAAATTTAAATTCATCCTCGCTAATTGCATGAAATAGATGGGAGTGGCTCAGTTGAGTTGCTCCTTTATTTTTTTGTTAAGGGATAAAAAATGCATTGGTATATAAAGGAGAAGCCCTAATTTGGTAATAACAGTAACAGTATTAATAATTATTTCATAAAATGGAATTGGGGGTGTTTATATGCCAAAAATATTTTTTGAGGTTGTGATATGTGTTTTTGCAGCATATGGGTTTATAACTTTGGTTTATGAGCTGATACTATCTGTAAAACACAAAATAAAATACGAAAATTCCATGATAAGACTGGTTTTGGTAGTAAAAAATCAGGGGGATGTTATTGAAGGGGTACTAAGGAACATTCTTCCAAGGGATTTTATACGAAAACTTATGCCGGGAGGTAGACTAACAGTTCTGGATATGGGGTCAAGGGATGATACTATGGATATTCTAAGAAGGCTGGAAAGAGAGTTTGAGTGTGTAGAGGTACTAAAGAAGTCGGAGAAGGAAACACTCTTTAGATATTTTGAGGATAATGAAGAACATGAAATCGGAGTTGAGCATACAGGAGGGAAAGTATAAGCCTTACATAGAATATAATTCCGTATCCTTTTAAAAATTCAATATATGATATATACTTAATTATAGCTGAATAAACGTTAATTTATAGAGAATAAGGTGTGCATTGTGATCACTTTTGAAGGTACTATTGAAGATATAATATTTGCAAATGAAATAAACGGCTACACAGTATTAGAACTTAAGGGTGCAAATGAAATCATAACTGCTGTCGGGTTCATGCCTTTTGTAAACGTTGGCGAAATGCTTAAGGTATCTGGTAATTGGGTCACTCATCCTGATTATGGCGAGCAGCTTAAAGTTGAACTCTATGAGAAGCTGCTTCCTAAAACGGTTGAAGCTATGGAAAGGTATCTTGCCTCCGGGCTTATAAAAGGGGTGGGACCGGCTAGTGCAAAGAAAATTGTTAAGAAATTCGGGGAAGACACTATAAACATAATTGAGCTTCATCCGGAGAAATTGTCTGAAATAAAAGGTATAAATCATGAAAAGGCTTTGAGGATAGGACAAGCTTTTCATGAACAGAAGGCTCTTCGGGAAGTGGTTATGTTTTTCCAGGAATATGGTATAAGCCCGACGTACTGTGCAAAAATATACCAGATTTACGGCGAAAACACAATCGAGGAAATCAGGAATAATCCTTACAAACTTTCGGATGAAAAGATCGGCATAAGCTTCAAGACTTCAGACATGATTGCCAAAGGATTGGGAGTAGACCCCAAGTCAAAGTTCAGAATCTCATGTGGTGTCAAATATGTTTTGTCCCGCGTTGCAATGGACGGACATACATTTGTTGAAGATGACAGATTAAAAGAATATACTTCCCAGTTGCTGGACGTTGAAATAGACAACATTAGTGATGCTTTAATCAGCTTACAGATGGATAAATCCATATATATAGAAAGAGATAATGCTTTCGGCAGAGTTTATTTGAGCTCTCTTTATAATGCGGAGGCAGGTACTGCCAGAAAACTTACTGAGCTTTCCGGCATGAGGTTTAAAGGTGATATAAGTGATTTTGAAGAAAAGATACTTGAAGTACAGAATAGAGAAGGAATTGTGCTTGCACAAAACCAGAAGGATGCTGTTAAAGAAGCTCTGGTCAGCGGCGTTTTGATTATTACGGGAGGGCCGGGGACAGGTAAGACAACTATTATAAAAAGTATTATAAATCTGTTGACAAGTGAGGGCTATGATGTTTTACTGGCAGCACCTACCGGAAGAGCTGCAAAGAGAATGACTGAGGCAACGGGTTTTGAAGCAAAAACCATTCACAGGCTTCTGGAAATTGGATATGTAGGAAAGGAAGACGAGCTTGTATTTGCTAAAAATGAGGAAAATCCGATAGATGGAGATGTTGTTATTATTGATGAGATGTCCATGGTTGATATAATTTTGATGAATCATCTTCTTAAAGCAATAGAACCGGGTACAAGGCTTATATTAGTAGGTGATGTGGACCAGCTTCCGTCAGTTGGTCCGGGGAAAGTCCTTCAAGATATGATAATAAGCGAAATAATCAAGACCGTAAAATTGAAGGAAATATTCAGGCAGGCGGAAGAGAGCCTTATTATTGTTAATGCACACAAAATAAATAATGGTGAAAAGCCGGTTTTGAACTACAAGGATAAAGACTTCTTTTTTGTGAAAAGAAACAAAGCAGAAGATATTGTGAAAACTATAGTTGATCTTTGCGTAAGGAGAATTCCGGAGACTTATGGTTTTGAACCTATGAGGGAGATACAGGTTCTAACGCCTGTAAGAAAAGGGGTTGTTGGTGTAGCAAACCTTAACATTGAGCTTCAGGCAGTACTGAATCAAAAGGATAAGAACAAGAAAGAAAAAGTATTCCGGGATTTTGTATTTCGTGAAGGCGACAGGGTGATGCAAATAAAAAATAACTATAACTTGCACTGGACAAAGCAGGAGGATGAAGGTACCGGAGTATTCAATGGAGATACTGGAATAATTCGGGAAATAGACGATGAAGAACAAAAAATAGTTGTTTCCTTTGACGATGACAAGACCGCAGATTATGATTACAGCATACTTGATGAGCTGGAACCCGCTTTTGCAGTGACTATTCATAAAAGTCAGGGATCGGAATTTCCTGTTGTAATAATACCGGTTTTTCCAGGACCCCAGGTACTTATGACAAGAAACTTGCTGTACACAGCTGTTACAAGGGCGAGAAGACTTGTTATTTTGGTGGGTAACAATGATTGTCTTGAAGTAATGATAAGTAATGAAAGAGAGACGAACAGAAACTCGGGGTTGGCTGACAAGCTAAGGAAGTGTTACAAGTTGTAATTGGCACTATAAAACGGTACGGGTGTATTTAATTATAGTGCACCATATTATTCCAAGGACTAAAGCTTCGAGGCTGAGAGAATGTAAAACTCGCTACGGGTCGAATCAAACTCGCTTCGCTCAAACAGTGATTCGACTATTCCTTCGCTTCGTTTACATTCTCTATAGCCTCTACGCAATGTTCTTTCCATAATATGGTGCACTATTAAAATATGCACCCATATTACTTTTATGAATTGACATCAAATAAGGTATAATATACAATAAAACTTGCTAAAAACTGATGTTATAAGAGGTATTAATAAATGTCAAATATTAATGTAAATATTTCTAAAGAAGTAGATAGAAGAAGGACTTTTGCTATAATATCACACCCTGATGCTGGAAAAACCACATTAACAGAAAAGCTTTTGTTATATGGAGGTGCAATAAGACTTGCCGGCTCGGTTAAAGCAAGAAAAGCCAACAAACATGCAGTTTCTGACTGGATGGAAATTGAAAAGCAGAGAGGAATATCTGTTACATCAAGTGTTATGCAGTTTGAATACAATGACTTTTGCATAAACATTCTTGATACTCCTGGCCACCAGGACTTCAGTGAAGACACTTACAGAACACTCATGGCCGCTGATAGTGCAGTGATGTTGATTGACGGCGCAAAGGGCGTTGAAGCACAAACCATAAAGCTATTCCACGTTTGTAAAATGAGAGGAATTCCTATATTTACTTTTGTCAACAAAATGGATAGAGCCGCCAAAGACCCTTTTGAACTAATGGAAGAAATAGAAAATGTTCTAGGTATTCATTCTTATCCTATAAACTGGCCAATTGGTACTGATGGTGATTTTAAGGGTGTATATAACAGAAAGCTTGGACAGATAGAGTTGTTCTCAGGTGGAGATCATGGCCAGACTGCTGTTTCATCAAGCAAAGGAACCGTAGATGATAAAATCTTTACTGATCTTTTGGGTGAACATTACCACAATAAATTATGTGAAGACATAGAACTTTTAGATATGGCCGGAGATGAATTTGATAAGAAAAAGCTACTTAAGGGCGAATTAACACCTATTTTCTTTGGAAGTGCCATGACAAATTTCGGTGTTCAACCTTTCCTTGAAGAGTTTCTTGCTCTCGCACCAAAGCCTGGAGTTAAGAATTCTACAGCTGGAGAAGTTGATCCGGAATGGGATAAATTCACTGCTTTCGTCTTTAAAATACAGGCAAACATGAATCCTGCACACAGAGACAGAATAGCCTTCATGAGAATATGTTCAGGTCGTTTCTCAAGGGGAATGGAAGTAAATCATGTAAGGCAAAAGAAGGCAATCAAACTTGCACAGCCTCAGCAGTTTATGGCTCAGGAGCGAACAATCATTGAAGAGGCTTATGCCGGTGATATAATAGGTGTTTTTGATCCGGGTATTTTCAACATTGGTGACACTCTCTGTGAAGCAAACGGTGACCTTAGATTTGAAGGTATTCCAATCTTCCCTGCTGAACATTTTGCACGGGTAATCTCAACAGACACCATGAAGCGTAAACAATTTATAAAGGGTGTCAATCAATTATCCGAGGAAGGTGCCATACAGATATTCAAGCAAGTGGATATAGGCATCGAGGCATTAATTATCGGTACTGTTGGAGCACTTCAGTTTGAAGTCCTCGAATACAGACTTAAAAATGAGTATGGTGTTGATTTGAGAATTCAACACTTGCCATTTAAACATGCACGTTGGATTGACGGGACTGGAATTGATCCAAGGAAACTGACCCTTACCAGTTCAACAATGGTAGCAGAAGACGAAAACGGAAAATATGTGCTTCTCTTCGAAAACGAATGGTCTATCCGATGGGCGGAAGATAAAAATAGTTCATTAAAACTTTTCGACATTGCAAAAAAGGATTAGTGCTTTTGAACATAATTCATTTCTAGAAATGGATTATGTAAAATGCACATCCTATGTTTTTTGCTGATTAACAAATAAAATTCTAGCATTTTATTCTGTTAATCAGCACTAGAACGAAAGGGGCTGCTACACTGATTTCTTAGTGCAACAGCCCCTTTGTCTCTTCTTAAATCATATACAATCTAGTGCTTTTTACCATTACATGATACAAGGCACTACTTACTAATTTTTAAACCAATCCTTCCATTTGGAGCTATCAAAATTCCATTTAGAACCGTCCCAATCCCATATGGAATAACCTCTATCCCATGTGGAGTTGTCATAATCGTCAGGTACAGTTGTAGGATCGGGAGCTACAACTGGAGTATCTTGTTCATATTCTGATAATGAAGCATGAATATTTTTGGAAGTTACACTCCAATCCTTGTCAGCATTTATACCACTTTCACTACTAAAGAAAACTCTTTGGAGTGAAACTTCGTTCATAAGATATAAACGGAACCAGGCAGTAGTATACTCAAGAATCTCCTTTGATGGTAATGGTCCAACAGGTGCCATATGGGTAGCCCCTTTGAGTTCTGCATAAATTGCAGTTCCCGTAGCACCACTATATATTCTTTTTACAAGAGTAGGTGAAACAATACTATCATTTGAACCTGCAACAGCTAAAACTGGGGATTTAAGACTTCCCATCCCAGTTTTAGTTCCCATCAATGGTACGGAACAAGTGATTCTTGAATCCTTTAGGGCCGCTGCTACAGCTCCGATTCCACCTTGCGAATGGCCTGTTGCACCAACTTTATTTGTGTCAAGTTTATTATAAAATACACTTTCTGCTTTTAAGTTTTCTGATATCATTATGTCCAATCCGTTGATCATTTCTGCTCCACTGCCCGCATTAGTAGTATTTGCAGCGATTACCACAAAACCGTATGAAGCAAGATGAGAAAGTATCCCTGTATAAGATGAAGGTGTAGTACCCGTGCCATTTCCCCAAATGATAACAGGATGCTTCATTCCGTTCTGCCCCATATTCTGAGGGTAATAAACAGTGTGACTGGCCATTTTCATTGTTGTAGTCTTAAACGGCCCCTTTTGACTGAAGTCAGTCTGGGGATTATATGTACTGGTCGGTACTGGCGTATAACCCGGATTATCAGTAGGCATCGAAGTTTTTATTGACGTGGGGATAGGTGTTTTTTGCAGGGTTGGTACTGGTGTTTTTTGTAAGGTTGGTATGGGTGTTTTTTGTAAGGTTGGTACTGGTGTTTTTTGCGGTGTATGTATCATATCCGAATCTGGAATATTGGCAGTCTTCCATATCGATACGCTTCTACCCGGTTTTTCAATATATTTTGCCCAGCGTGTATCACCATCTAAAAAGGTCTTCTGGAAGGCTAAAGCAATTGATGCCACACTACTGCTTGCCGCTTTTGGGCTTGTCCATGAAAAGTGACCTGCAGTAGAAACTTCATATAATACTTTTGGAATATCCGAAGGTATATTATTGTATACACCGCTTGACTGTCCCATCCCTCCTAGAATAGTTTTATCGATTGCTCCATTCATAATAAGGGTTGGGCATTTGGTCTTGCCACCTTTAGCACTTGTACTTAATGCAGTAATGTTATGTCCTGCTAAAGTCATAGCAGTTGCCAGGCCTGGATATTCAGCTGAGTTTATCCATGTTGCACCACCGCCCATCGACCATCCCATAGCACCAATTCTATCTGTAGCTAATTTCCCAATAAGCGGGCTTTCCGAACGAGTATTTTCTGCTTTAAGTGCATCAATTATGGTTCTTTGCTGAATAGCCCTTGAATCGACTGAATCGCTTGTACTTTTTGTATCAAAAGTGACCAGTACAATACCATGAGAAGCAAAAAACGGCCCCCAGGCAGCAAGCATCGATTGGGTGCCGCTATAAGGCGGGCAATACACAAGACCTGAATATGGTGGAACAGCTTTAGAATCAGTAGGATAATACACAGTTGCTCCACCAGTTGATAAACTTTTTGGCAACTGGTACTTACTATAAGTGTAAGGCCCATTACCTGTATAACTTCCCGGTTTTTCATCATTGCGGATAATAGGGGATGACGAAACAGCAAATGCATTTACTGCAAACAATGAAACTATCAGTGCAATCGAAATCAAAAAACTTATTACTCTCTTTTTGGACATACTAGTTCCTCCTCAAATAAATAATAAAAAATTAACTAAAATTAATGTAATATTCAAAAAATCTTACAGCAGTTTTAAATTTGTATTATTTAGATGTTGGGTTTTTAAAATTGCCCAATTTACATTAATTTCTTCTCTCTTTTGTAAACTTTAGCAATGTCCTTCTTGAGTCTGACACGAAGAAGTAATACTTCTACATATAGCTTCATAGCTATATTGAACGCGATAAAGATTTTACATCGCGCTTCAATTTCCTTAATACAAGCTCACGAAAATCAAATTTTCAATGTATAATCATTTTCGTGATTTATATATCTATGAAGTGTCTCCTTCTGCAGCAATTGTGCTACACATATTATTTTCCATACTTTTCCTCCTCAAATAAAGCATTTTAATGCTCTTATTTATTTTTTTGTTATAAGAGTACACCTTTAAAACTCAGAATAATTAACGTATCTGAGGCATAAAAATGCAACTGCATATAACAAAATAAATATCAAATTATAGTTTTAAATGATTAATTATCAGATAACCAAAGACAAATGCGTTATTTGATTATTACAAGACAAGTGGCAAAACGAAGCAATCAGAGTCCATACATTACATCTAAATCACTTTAGTTATCTTTAAGGTTTAATTAAGGTATGCCTACTGAAAAGTAAATTTAAAAGCAAAGAAAATTTAGTACTTACAAGTAAGAGTTTTATGAGTATTAATCTCTTAAGAATAATATAGTGTAAATATTACGTGATTAATTTGTTAATATAATTGTATTAAATTCCTATACTATTGTCAATGACATTATGGTCCGTTGGTCCACAAAGGAAACTGTTTTTCCAATCAGGTATAATTTTGCTGCAAAACACTTTACAACGGCATTTTACGACATTTTACAGCATTCTATCCAAGATATCTGCAAAGCAGGTATCTTTTTACGCTTTATAGAGTAAAAATGTTGCCAACATTTTATCGACAACATTTTTTATTAAAACCACCACACCGATATTTCTACAAAAAAACCGACTATATTTCCCGGGAAATCTCTTTTTTTCAACAGCGTATACTCTCAGGTATCAGAGAAATTCTTCCAAACCCTTTCTGAATTCCTTAATACCATATAATTCCTCAACAGGGTGTAAATCCACACCCAGTTTTGATGCTATTGGTGCAAGCATTTGAAATACCTTTTTCCTTTGAACAACAATCACCTCAGGTATCTGCTTGTTACTTGCTATCAGATTAATAATCTCGTCCCTGAATTCTCCAATATAGCCCTCAAAATCGGAGGTCATCTTCATGCCCAGCATTAATCCGCTTTCAGCTTCTGCAATCATAAACATCAAAGGATAATATGGCCTCCCGCTTTCTCTAACCAATGCAGGTGCATTGAAAAAATCAACTTCCCACACACCGGTTTTTCTTGGTTTGCTATCCTTAATTCTCTTTAGGGCAATCTCGTTAACTTTTTCATATTCACTATTACTTTCTTCCATATTAAGACTTATATACTTATCTTCCCAGGCAAGTTCGCCCTTAACTTTCTTTGAAACTCTGACCAAAACTTGATCTTCATCCTCTGGGTTTAATAATGCTTCATCTTCCCTGCACCTCAATGCAACATTTATAACCTGATCTAACGCATAGGTCATATATATAACTTCACTTTTACTAAGTTGGGCTGGAAAGTAATTAGGCTTGTAGTTTCTGAACTGAGGCCACTGCTTTTTCCCTCTATATTTCAAACCCAACTGCTTAATTATATTCAAATCATCCCTGTTTAATTTTTCCCTATCTTCAAAATATAAGGTTGTACAGTTTTGGATGTAACCTAAATCTTCCAAAGGAATATTGGGATATACAGTATCAATATAAGACTTTAATCCCTCCTCCCCAATATAAATACTTATACCAAATACCTGCTCAGCGTTACCCATAACGCAGCAATATCCAATCTCATGTGTATCTATGTTTTCTACCCCTATAATATCAATATCAGATATCCATTTCCAGCACTCCGTTTCCTTAAACCTGGCTGCTGCTTCAAATAATTTTTTCCACTCATCAAATTGAATCTTGTCACTGTTCAAAACCCTTACCACCTTTTATAATTAAGTACAAAGTATATTCTTGTTCCATTCTGTAATATAACATATTACAACAGAAGCTGCAATGATAACAAAAAGTATTCCCAGGGCTTTTTATCCTTACTATCTCTATTCTTTCACAATATTTAAATTCAATTCGTCTGTTTATGCACGCATGCTCTAGTAGTTTAAATTTAATAAAGAAGGAACTTTTTTGAATTATTTAAGTCTAATATATAGTATTCTTATACTGGTTCAAGGCTTTAAGAAAGGTGCTCTTATCTCATCTGAAGGTGACTTATGCTCAAATATGATAGAACATTTGCTGTTCAACAGATTTCTTTATATTCTTCCAATACATCAATATTTAATATTCTAACAGCATTCCTGTAAAACTCAATTATTCCTTCATCTCTCATTTTGCAAAGCTCTCTTGACATTGATGGTCTCGATACATTAAGAAAATCGGCCAAGGCCTCTCTATTGAGTGGCATTGTAAAAGTTAAGGAATTCGTATTTTTATATTGCTCCAACAAATACTTCGCCAACTTTGCTTTCATACTTTTTATAGTTAAGTACTCTACTTTTTTATTTAGAATAAGTGCTTTCTTTGAAATAATTCTTGTCATATTCGCCATTAATACCCGATGAGAGTCACATAGCTTTTCACAAATACCAAGAATTTTTTCAGGATGTACAAACATTATCTCACAGTCTGATTGTGCAAATACCGTTGATGGCCAAATGCCAGTCCCAGCAAATGCTATTATTTCACCAAACATATCTCCCTTTTTGAAATTTGCCATAATAGTTCTGACACCTTTATAGTTTTCTTTAAATATGGATATTTCTCCATTTAGAACAATTCCTACCCCATCAAACTTTTCATTCTCTAACGCAATATACTCGTTCTTTTTGTATCTGCATATTTTTGAAGAAAGGCATGAAAGTAAAAAATCAAGCCTCTTTTCATCCACACCACTGAACAAATCACACTTTGTCAACAATTCATTATACTTATTATCATACTCATTTTTCAAATCGTTGTCTCCCTTTACTTATCCTCTGATATAGGCTTTTATTTTTATTATAATATTATACCTTATTTGTACTTTCTTTCAAGGAATTCAAGTAACTCTATATATTTATCCTGAACGCCTGTTTTTTCCATCTCTTTTTCAAAGGTATCACATTCAGAGTCAATCTTTTTTATTGTTTCAGATGATAATTCTCTTTTTGCAAAAGGATATGCGATATTATCTTCTTTTTCAATGTGTCTGTTTAGCAAGTGAGTATAGGATACTGCATTGGCAATGACATCCACCTTTGCATCTTCATCACCATTTCCAACTGCTAAAAGTGCCTCCTCAAGGTTTTTCATAAAAAGCCTGCCTAAATCATGCTCCACCAACATTCCAAACCTGACTAACTTTTCGGCTGCTCCACCTATTTCATTAATCATCTTGTTAAAAAGAATTTTTTCCTCTTTTCCGTGATGATGATTATCAGCGTAGTTTCTAACAAAATCAATCATCTTGTCAAAATCAGCATAATCAATATCTTTGCCGTTCACTATGCCAATACAGGCTTTTCTTATAACTTCAAGCATTCTTTTTATAAGTTTATGCTCATCTACCATTAAGTTAATTCCGTCCATTTTTTCACGCCCTCTCTATTGTACTGACAGCATCTCCTGTTCTGCAATCCTTTCTTGAAGCCATCCATGAATATTTGAATGTTCAATTTCATTTTCAAGATTACCTTTTACAGGATATCCAAATTCTAAATAACTTTTTTCTAAAAGCTCCTTATCATTAAAATCTTTGTTAGAAGAAGATTGTGCTACTTCCTCGATTAAAGCCTCATGAAGCTGTATTTTATTATATAGCCAATAATGTATCTTACCTAAAAATGCACTCATCTAAAATATGTTTTTTCCTACAATTGCATTATATTAGTTATTTTTTTAACATTCGGTATCCATGGATACGAAAAAGTATTAAAATTTGATATATAATTTATTTAACTGGAAAATTTGTACGATAACTATTATACATTGAGTTTGCTTCTAGGGAGGTGATTTAATTGGAAAAAGAAACTATTGTTAAGTTTTCAGAAATTGCTAAAAGCAAGGCTGATTTTCTTAAAAGGTCTCCTTTTAGATATTTTATTTATTCAATGCTTGCAGGAATTTATGTTGGTCTTGGAATTATACTTATTTTTTCCATTGGTGCACCGCTCAAAGAAGCTAACATTCCGTTTTTAAAAGCGTTAATGGGAGCCTCATTTTCAATTGCACTTACACTGGTTATTTTTGCAGGATCCGAACTATTTACAGGGAATAATTTGGTTATGACAATAGGCAGTCTTGAAAAGAAGGTTACTTGGCTAGATACCGGAATAGTATGGATCATGAGTTATTTGGGTAATCTTGCGGGTTCGCTGCTTCTTGCAGGAATAATGGCAGGAACAGGCTTTCTTGTAAAACAACCGCTTAATTCATTTATTGTAGAAACATCAGCAATAAAAATGACAACACCCTTTAGCGAACTTTTCTTCAGAGGCCTTTTGTGTAACGTACTTGTATGTCTAGCAGTTTGGATGTCAGGCAAAGCAAAAGAAGAAACTGCAAAACTGATATTAATATTTTGGTGCCTTTTTGGTTTTATCGGTTCAGGCTTTGAACATAGCGTAGCAAACATGACTCTTCTTGCCATGGGAATTTTTGCTCCGAATGCTAATCAAAGCATTAGCTGGTTAGGCTTTATAAATAATCTTATACCTGTCACACTTGGAAATATTGTTGGTGGTAGTATTTTTGTGGGGTTTACTTATTGGCTTGTTTCTTCCTTCAAAAAGAAAGCCTAAAACAATAGACATTTATGTATATCTCACATCCGGATATAAGATAAAGAATGGAGGATAATAATGGGGGTAGTATTGGATATTAAATCATTCAATAATTATTTAAAGGAATTATCGGAAAAATTCAGAATTTTTGCTCCTGCTCAAAAGAGAGGCAAAGGGAAGTTTGCAGACACTGATGTAGTCGCTTATTCAGAGGTTAAATGTATGGAAGATATGGAATTGAAACAAAAATCATATTTTTCACCAAAAGAAATTCTTTATCCGATACGGGAGACCTTATTTTACTTTAATGGTAATTCTTCAGAAGTTCCATCTGTCGATGATAAACCTGCGTTAATCTTTGCGAGACCCTGTGATCTGAACGGGATTCGCCGTTTAGATACCATTTTTCTCAAAAACGGCAATAATTCTGATTTCTATTATAAGCGCCGCAGGGATTTGGTCAAGTTTATAATGATTGAATGTACAGAGAGCTTTGACACTTGTTTTTGTGTATCCATGAAATCAAATATATATAACGAATATGAAGCCTCTGCGAACTTTAAAAACAATCAACTGTACATGAAAATTGTAGATCCTGCTTTGGAAACACCCACTATTAAGGCTTCAAGGGTAATTGACTATGAGCCTGAGTTTATTACTTCAAATGATGTTCACGTATCTATTCCTGCTGCAGAAAAGGTTACAAAAGAAGTTTTTAATCACGAATTATGGAAGGAATATACTTCTCGATGTATAGCATGCGGTCGCTGCAATACTTCTTGTATAACATGTTCATGTTTTACCATGCAAGATGTCAAATTAAGTGATAATAATAAAATAAGCGAGAGACAAAGGATATGGTCAGGATGTCATATTGATAGGTTTTGTGATATGGCAGGCGGTCATACCTTCCGTAAAGAAAACGGTGAACGTATGCGGTTTAAAACAATGCACAAAATTAACGACTATTACAAAAGATTTAACGAGCATATGTGCGTTGGCTGTGGGCGTTGTGACGATGTATGTCCAGAATATATCTCCTTTTCAAAATGCATTAATAAACTAAATAGTATTATTGAGGAGGGTGGCATTGGTGAATAATGCTTATGTGTCAATTCCATATGAAATTATAGACATAAAAAAGGAAACAGATATTGACTATACCTTTAAAATCGCCTATAAAGGAGAATTAATTGGCGGACAATTTATGGAAATCTCAATTCCCGGAGTTGGAGAAGCACCTATATCTATTTGCAATTTTGACAACGAGTCTTTAGAGATGACAATACGCAAAGTTGGCCGCCTGACAGAAGAGTTGTTTAAATTAAAACGTGGGAACAGGTTGTTTATGCGTGGTCCCTATGGGAACGGATTTAATATCAATTTATTTAAAGGAAGGGATGTAGCTTTTATAGCAGGCGGAACGGGACTTGCTCCTGTAAGAAAGACGATTGACTATTTTGTCCGCAATAAAGGCGAAGTTGATAACATTGAAATTCTCATAGGCTTTAAAACTCCTGCCGATAGATTGTTTATTGATGACCTTTCAAGATGGTCACAGAATGCGAAGGTTACAGTCACTGTTGATAAAGCTGATGAAAGCTGGGACGGAGAAACAGGCCTTATTACAACACATATTGAAAAACTAGATTTGACAAAGGTTAAAAAAAAGGTTGCGGTTGTTGTCGGTCCACCAATTATGATGAAATTCACAACACTTGAGCTTCTTAAGAAAGGCTTCAAGGAAGAGAATATATGGGTATCCTTTGAAAGAAAAATGAGCTGCGGTATAGGTAAATGCGGTCATTGCAAAATTGATGAAACCTATGTATGCCTTGAGGGTCCTGTTTTTAACTACACCAAGGCAAAAAACTTGATTGATTAGAAGGGTGATAAATATGAGCATAAATCGTAAAATAATCACTAAAAATGCTTACAGAATAACAAAAACACGAGGCAAAACCGCTTTAAGAATAAGAGTGCCCGGAGGTCATCTTGAGGCCGAATTCTTAACTCTTATAAGGTCCATTGCCGAAGAATATGGAGATGGAACGGTCCATTTAACAACTCGCCAGGGTTTTGAAGTTCCATTTATTGACTTTGAAAAAATTCCTGAGATCAATAAAAAAATCAGACCATTAATTGAATCTCTGGGTCTTGATATAGAATCAACAGATTACGGCTATCCGGCAGCAGGCACAAGAAATATCTCTGCATGCATCGGAGACCGCGTGTGTCCATATGCAAACGATGATACCACACGATTGGCCCGAACGATAGAAAAAGCGTGCTACCCGCATGATTTTCATTTTAAAATTGCTGTCACAGGCTGCCCAAATGATTGCATAAAAGCTCATATGCAGGACTTTGGTATTATTTGCACAACCGAACCCCAATATGACGTAAGCCGTTGTATCAGTTGTGAAGCTTGTGTGACAAATTGCAAGAAAAAAGTTACGGGTGCATTAACTATAAAAAACTTTAATATAGACAGGGATACAGATAAGTGCATTGGCTGCGGAGAATGTATTTTACAATGCCCTACCGGAGCCTTTTCAAGAAGCCAAAATGTATATTACCGTATGGTAATAATGGGACGGACGGGCAAGAAAAATCCTCGTTTGGCTATGCCTTTCATAAAATGGGCCTCTGAGGATGTAATTGTCAAGGTAATCAAAAACACTTATGATTTCGTTGATCGTTACATTGACAAGACGCTGCCAAAGGAACATATAGGCTATATCGTTGATCGCATGGGCTATCAGGTTTTCAAGGCTGAGGTTTTAAAGGATGTAGTGCTGAACAAGGAAATTCAAATTGCCGAAAATATTCAATGGAACGGTTATTATTACAAGCAGGATGATCAATTTCAATCCACATAACAAGGAGGTCGCCATGAACGAAGTATTTTCACTTGAGGATGTATTCAATGTCATGATTGAGCTTGAATCAATGGGTTCAGTTCATTACAGCAATATGAAAAATATGACGGACAATTCAAAGCTGATTGTATTATTCGATAAACTGTCAAAGCAGGAATTAGCACACAAGGAGCTTTATACCAGGTTTAAAACCGAGATTATAACCTTTTCGGGCTGGCCATTATTCCAGCCCATTTTGTTCATAAGTCATTTATTTGTTCACAATAGAAGGCGTCCAAAACTTATTGTTGTATATATCTGTTATTCTATAAGTCATCTGATATTGCTTGTTGCCCACCGAAAGGTTCTCTATTTTCCATTCTCCAGTAGCAGTATACTGCTTTCCTAGGTAGTAAGTATCTTTATAATCACCTGCATAAGTGTAGTAATCGCATAAGAAATCAATTTTGTCACCGCGATTGATATCTATAAGACCCTTCGCCATAGTTTCAGTCTGCGTCGAGGTATCGTATTTTATCTCAGCTCCTAAAACCATACCGTTAGGGTTCTGGTTGTCAAATACGATTATAATATTTACAGACTGACCATTTAATAATGCAGGTACACGCCCTTTTATCGAATAGTTATCACCATGGCGGTCCTCATTTATTATATAGTAGCTTACAATATTACCATTTAGTGCAAGCCATGTGCCGTCAAACTCCATTATAAGGTCGCCATCATCATTATATTCATATACATTATCAAGTCCAAGATCAATAAAACCCTCTCCATCATCTATAAAGACATTTTGTTCCATATTCTGTATAAGGTCCCACTGTTTTTCTGAAAGTGCTAGAACCCTCTGTCCATTCTTTTCAGATATTTGAAGACTATTTGAATCAAAACTGTTCTGCTTGTAATAATTTAATGAAGCTTTCATGCGGTCTGCATCAAGCCAACCTAATGAATCACCCACAAGCCCCGTGATACTGCTATAATCTCCACCGGATAAAAACTCGTTTAACAAAGCCTCTATTCCTGCTCCATTTGGAGCCTCCGTTGAAGACTGATTTTGTGTTCCCCCAGCAAGACCATTTAGCAGTGTCGAAAGCATATTATCACTTCCATCGGATACAATTTGTCCTCCGGCAGTCACACTGGCAAAACTTTTAATACATTTGCTGTACTCGTCATCAATTCCTATCTGGTCATAGGTGTTAAGCATTGAGTTAAGTTTATTGAGACTTCCATATGGGAAAAAGATTGACACTCCATTTGAATTCGTTATATTGGTGGATGTACGATTATACTTTATACATCCACTGAGTGCGTCAGCAAAGGATTTTGCCTCAGAAGTCCCTAAATTTTGTGCAAAGTGAATAAGATCAATCTGATTTATCTTGGAGGATTTCGCAAATTCTTTGGTATCTGACCTGGCATCAGAAACAACCTTGTAATTATCTGAATCAATAAGTTTACTTGTTGACTTTGCAAAAGCCTCAAAGGATGCTGGTATAGTACCTTTTAATTCAGCTAAATCAATAAGTGAAAGTGTTGCCTGACTGCGAGGCGTTTTAGCTTGAACTTCTTTTACATAATCATCTATCAGCTTTTTTCCAAGCTCAATTGTAGGAATAGAAGTATTTTCAGAGAGTGCTGTTATCCAATCCGTATAATACCAACCTATGCCTGGTTCAACTTCTTCCGAAGCAATCATATAATCGGCATAGGGCTCTAAAACCATAGCTGTTTCAAGGGTAGCCATTAAACACGCATCAAAACCTATAAAGTCAAAGGTACACTCCCCATTTTTTAAAGCAACAGCTATTTCATCTAATTTCATTCCATCATTCGGATAGTGTTGGTCATATCCATATCCGCTAAGCGAACCACCGCCATGATCCCACATTATAAGCGAGTAGCGGTCAGCCGGATATTTTGACTTACAGTACTTTATAAAATCGGAAAGAGTAGAAGGATCAACCATTGACTTCTTTCCTAAATCCTTTTCTATTAACTTGAAGCCATCTTTAGTCAACTTAAAGCGCTGGTTTGTTTTGCTGTTTACAAAATTATTCTGCCACTTTGATGTTCCACCTGTCTCAACTATAATATTTACGTTATCGGAAATCTTAGCCTTCAGCATCTCCTGTAAATCATAAGTAGCCATACCACCTTTAGACTCGAGATCCGTTCCGCACATATAAACCATTATCGTTGCCTTATCTTCTCCATTTCCCTTCAAGGCTGTACGCTTAGTACGTGCAAGATTTGACACAGAAGTCACAACCGGATATTCACCTTTATCATATGTGCTGGACTGGTTAGTTGTTTGTGACTGAAAATTATTAGAGCTGGCTGGATTTTCAGAGTTTCCACCAAACATATTATTGTATAAATTATATCCTATATAACAAATGACTATAAGTATAATAATATAAGTTAAGCATCCTGAAGGTTTCCTGCTTCCTCCTGAACCTCTTCTAATGCTACTTCTTCCTGACGAACCTTCTCTTCTATCCGAATAACCATTTGAATTTCCTACAGGTCCACCACCAAGACCGTTGCCACGTTTTTGAACATTTCCACTGCCAGAACCAATATTCTTTTGTCTTCCAACAGGCCTGTTTTTTTTATCCATCTATTAATACCCCTCTCAATTCATCATAATTAGTCTTGCTGTATAATATTGCTGCAACACGAATGCTTCCAATGGTTTTCTCGCAATTTTTTACAAATTGATAGCAATCAAACCCAAACAGTATAATGATACCATACCAAGTATTTATCCTTTTATTTTCTTGTACAAATTTCTAAAAACATATGAACTATATCTTCTCAAAAAGTGTCTTATAACGCTTACGCTATAAGACTTTCAATATAAACATTTGCTAAAAAAACAAACTTTTTGAGAAAAATAGTATAATAGTTAAATCTCCAACTGTTCCAACGCCATACCGCCTGTTACAAAATACATTTTAAGCTTTTCGTATAATGGATTGAAAAATGCTTCTGGAATCGGCTCAATCCTATCTACGCTGTCCATGTAAGCGGCGAAGTTACCGTCACCATTGGCCATTAAAAATTCTGTAAAAGTCATTGGCATGATTTCCAAAAAATCTACTTTGCCAACTGGAAAAGAAGCGGGCTTGGAAAGAGCATTGCCCAATAATGAGCCTGCACAGGCAACATGATAGTGAGGTGTGTTTTCGCAGAAATACTTCAATGTATTAAGAGCGTTAGGACATTCCTGTATTTCATCAAAAACAATAAGTGTATCCTCAGGGTTATCCCGTTTAATGATTTCACCACTTGCCATTATCAAGTTTTGCAGAATACGCTCCACATCTTTGGTGCTTTCAAAAAACTGCTTATATTCCGGGTGCTCGTCAAAGTTAAAATAAGCGATATTTTTATAATGACGCTTGGCAAATTCTTTTAGAAGCCATGTCTTTCCAACCTGTCGCACTCCTTTTAAAATAAGTGGTTTTCGATATTTGGAGTTTTTCCTGTCCAGAATATCTTCACCACCTTCAAGCAGTTGTTGTATACTTCTGACTTTTTGACTGTATGTTAAAAGTCTTTTAGGCTTCTTAAAACTGTGTTTAAAAATGCTTTTAATTGGCTTCTTGCAATTTCGTTTAGCTTAAATAGCCTGTCTCTTTGCTCTATTCCCTGTGCTATAAAACTTGCATTGAAATTTTCCAAATTAACAAGAACAATAAGTTGCTCAATAGATGCATAATCTCTCATGTTGCCTTTTAAGTCAGGGTTTTCACCCCTCCACTCCTTGGCTGTTTTTCCAAACAAGGTAACATTTAAAACATCCGCTTCATTGGCGTAGGTCATGGCCTTTTTCTATTTAAAGCAACTTACAAGTTACCAGCCAGTTAAACTCAAATTATGTACCGGTTGCACAAGCTTCAAATTTATAATCAGGAAATTTATTGTTCCACTCATGTATATTTACAACCTCAAAATTGTCAATCAGTGCCTGTTTCATTCCCTGTAAATTTCCTTGCAAGATAAAAGGCAACCTGCTCTTTATTTTTCCGGCAAGCATTTTTCTCACTACAGAGTCAGCCTTGGAGCATTCAATAACATAGTAGTAGTTCTTTTTCTTATATTCACATCCTGTTTTATTATCAATATAAATCAAGCTATCATAGTATTTTCTGGCAATTTTCATATAATGCTTATCTTCTTTTATGCTTTTTTCAAAAGCCTTTGGATTAGCTGCATTTGAAACGCTCGAGTTTTTATATTCCATAAATATAATACTGGTTTCATCGATAATTATTAAATCCACATCGCTTAAAATATTAGTCTTGTGGTACTCATCATGCAGTTCAATAATTTCAATTGCCTTATTGCAGTCAATCTTAAAAAGCTTGTTTTCTTCTATGAATATTTTATCTGGCATATTAATCCCCCATATTCTTATCAAGAACCTCATCTAACAGTTTGTCATATGCAGATATTATAGGATTCTTCCTTAGTTCCCTAAAGTTACTGCACTGATCAAAGGACACAGAGCCATCCTCATTCTTATAAAGCGAAAAATATCTAATATCATCAGCCTCAGTAGCCCTTATCTCAAAATACTTTGAAAGCACATAATCATGAGTGGAAATAAATATTTGTACACCTTCCCTTTGAAGCTCGAGGAGTATTTCAACCAGAGCAGGTATCGCTTTGGGGTTTAAATTTGCTTCTGGTTCATCCCAGAATAAAATTGTGCCCTTTTCAAGCGTACCATTTTTTATTAATTGCCATAAAAGAGCAAGCTTCCTCAAGCCTTCTGCAACCAAATGGAACTCTATTTTTGACTGTGTTCCCGGTTTCAAATAAAACTTTTCGTCACTAATTGTAACTGTGCCAAGAGTAATATCCTTTAATTTGTCCAAATACTTCTTTTTACCGACAGCATTAGGCCCACGGTTTATATCAATTTTTGCACTAGCTATAATATCTAAATACGTCTCATCAAAATCAATAACATCTTTATGATACGCTGATTCAAACTGATATGCATTCGCTAGAATCTCCTTTGCAGGAATAAATGTACTTACAAGCTCTGCATTAACATTCTCCCATTTTTCTTCTCCAGTAGTTTCCGATTCCCACTTTTTAGTTCTTGTTGTAAATTTAGTCCACATTGTACTCTTATCTGAAACGACCTCAATTTGTGCTGTATCCCCACCTTTTCCTCTTGAAACCAATCTGTTAATGTTTAAATCATCCGGTCTAAAAACTTTGACTAGCTTTTGTGAAAAAGAAACAGTTTTCCTTGAAGCCTGACAAGCAGCATATAAGGTTTTCATAATATGGGTTTTTCCTGTCCCGTTTTCTCCTACAAATATGTTTATACCCTTTGAAAACTCCATATCAAGCTTTGAGAATACAGTAAAATTTGATAACCTTAATTTCTTTAATGACATACTCAACACCTCCCTTTTATTCTTCCTCTGAATCCTTCAACTTAATGTCCACCAACAGCTCTTTAAATTTCATGTAATTTACTGCCACACCGTCATCCAAGTCAATTTCAATCTGTTTATCAGCTCCAATCCCAGTTATAAACACCAGATTGTGTTCACCTATTTCTGATTGCATTTTATCGAGAAAAATTTGAGTCTCAGCAAATTCTGTCATTGCCTGCAACAACGCATCTTTTCCATCTTGCTGCTCCATTATGAATATTTCCTCAAAAATCCCCATTTCTTTTGCAAGTTCTAATGACATTTTGTATAGGTCAAATTCAATTATACTTCTTGTTGAGCCTGCAATACTAAATTCCTTTTTAATATGCTTTATATAATCCCTTACTAAGAGTTCATCTTCAGGGTTACTGCAATTTGCTTTATTTCATAAAATAAAAACCACGCACCTGTTAAATTTCCACTGTAGGTTTTATTATCCAAAGCCCTCCTCCTTCTACTATTGTGAAATTTTCAATATTCTTTCGACTACCTCTAATCGTCTTTTCCCACACTGTTGCTTTATAATAGTGGTAAAATCACTGTTCTTAATAAACTTTGAGGGATTATTATTATACAATCCTGATACCTGGTTTATTAAGAACTCCTCATTAATATCCCCAGTCCAATAAGAATCAATTAGTTTATTTATCACAGCTGCCAATTCTCTTTGTGTTTTATAAAACATTTTTATCTCCATCGATCCACCTCGATTTTAACTCTAAATAAACTCTGTTCTTATTTTATTCTTACTTTTTGGAAAATACAAGAGCATAAGCAGAAATACTTCTTCATTCAGACTTCTTTTTTGGTTTTATACATATCTATATTGGGGTTATTCGGTGTAAAATGAATTTTTGAATTCGTTGATATGTAGCTCATCTTTTCAATGGCTTCAATTTGCATACGGTCATAACAGCATCTTCGTCTACTAGCTGCGGCACATCATCGTCTTCCATTTCCGTGTTTTTTACTATCTCTGGTCCATGAACTTCGATTTTCAATAAACTCCTATGTGCATATAACAGTTCAAAACCCTCATCTTGATATTTGAGAATCGAGCTTTCTGTAGCCACAGCCTCTGTTTCAATATTCCAAGTTGCAACTTAACGAACAGATGCAAAATCTATTTGTTCACACCAAATAGCCTGAATTTCTTGTCAATTTTCTCTCCAGCTTCACTTGAAAATAGATTTGTCGTATTAATCAAGTCCACTGGGGTTAAATTAAGTAATCTATCTACATTTTCCTCAATATCATTTTTCACAGAAAATAGTGGTTCCTCAGATAATTCGGGATCACCTACAATAAAGCTTAAATCAATCTTTGTTATTGTTTCCTTTACTCTGTTTTTAGGTGTTGTTTCAACCTTTAAAATTTCTAAACTAACTACATCGCCATTATGTAATAACCTAACTAAAGAAATACTTTTGTCCATATAATCTCTAAACTTATTAAAAAGTTCATTTGTAATATCAATAATAACAATTTCTTGTTCCATAAACTACCTCCTGAGATTTAATATTCTTAAGCTGTTTCATTTTGGCACATCAATTTTGTTTGTTCCATTACTATATCCACAGCCTTTGGAGTCTTATCCGGTGGATACCCGTACTTTTTAAGCAGACGTTTAATTGTCATTTTCATTTTCGCCTGAACACTGTCACGGATTGCCCAGTCAACACTAATGTTATTTTTTATTGCTGTGGTTAAATCTCGTGCAATCTGCACCAAGATTTCATCTCCCATAACATCTCGTGCAGATTCATTTTCTGCCAATGCATCGTAAAAAGCCAATTCATCAGAAGTCAAACCCGTACTTTCACCACGTTTTTCAGCTTCATTAATCTGTTTTGCAAGTTCTATTAGTTCCATAATAATCTGAGTGGTTTCAATTGCTCTATTTTGATACTTTCTAATTGCAGCCTCCAACAACTCAGAGAATTTCTTTGATTGCACCAGATTTCTTCGTGAAAAAGTCTTAATGCTTCCTTTTAGAAGCCTATTTAGCAATTCTACCGCTAAATTCTTCTGTTTCATACCTTTAACTTCTTCTAAAAATTCTTCAGAAAGGATCGCAATATTGGGTTTAGAAAGCCCTACTGCACCCAATATATCAATTACTTCATTGGATGAGATTGCTTTTGAAATTAACTGGTTCAGTTCACTGTCAAGCTGCGTTGTTGTTTTCTTCTTATTTTCATCAATAATCATCTTAACAAGACTTGCCTTAACAGCTTTATGGAAGCCGACCTCAACATTCAGCCTTTCTGCAATATCGGTTGTTGCACATAGTGAGTAAACTCGTGCCATTTCTGAAACCAGTTTGATATAATCATTTTTTCTTTCCTCACGAAGTCCAATAATATAATCCATTGTTTCAACAATTGCCTGCATTCTTTCACTTGACTTGCCTGTGAAAAACTTGCTGTAATCATGACCATGTAAAAGCTCTTTTATTAAATCATGTTTCTCCAAAAGAACCTGAGATGCCAATTCGGTATCAACACCGGTTGTCTTTTTATCACTTTCTGTATATTGCTTTAATGCCTCTTTCAAATTCTCAGCAATTCCAATATAGTCAACAACAAGTCCGCCTTGTTTCTCCTTAAATACTCTATTTACCCTGGCTATGGCCTGCATCAGGTTATGACCACTCATTGGTTTATCAATATACATGGTATGCATACTCGGAACATCAAAACCAGTAAGCCACATATCACGGACGATAACCAATTGTAATTCATCATTTTTGTCTTTCATACGTTTTGCAAGAGTCTCTCTGCTGGCTTTTGTACCGGAAAAAGCCAACCACTTAACAGGGTCTGAAGAGCTACCAGTCATGACAACTTTGATTTTTCCAGCCATTATATCATCACTGTGCCAATCCGGTCGAAGTTCAACTATTTCATTATAAAGGTCAACAGCTATTCTTCGGCTCATGGCTACAATCATAGCCTTACCGCCTTCATTTTCCTGAGCCTGCTCACGCTTTTCAAAGTGCTCTACGATATCCTTTGCAATCTGCTGTACTCTTTCCTTTGCACCAACAATTGCTTCAAGACGAGCCCATTTACTCTTTAGCTTTTCTTTTTGGCTATATTCCTGATACTCTGTTATTTCCTCATACTCTGTATCAACCTTCGGCTTCATTTCTTCTGGAAGCTCAAGCTTCGCAATACGGCTTTCATAGAATATTTTAACCGTTGTACCGTCCTCAACAGCTCTTGTCATATCATAAACATCAATATAATCACCAAAAACAGCCCTTGTATTCTTATCTGTAAGTTCTACAGGTGTTCCTGTAAAGCCAATATAAGAAGCATTTGGCAAACTTTCACGCATATACTTTGCATAACCATACTTTACATCTGCTTCAGACTCACCCTTTACTATCTCCGCTCCAAACCCATACTGGCTTCGGTGTGCTTCATCAGCTATAACAATGACATTTTTTCTATCCGTCAGCACCATGCTTTTGGCATATTCCGCAGTTGGCTCAGCTGCCTTACTAAAGTTGTAAAAAGATTCTGCTTCTTCTTTAGCTTCACTAACCGCTGGTGAAAACTTATGTATAGTAGTAAAAATAATACCACCGCTGGTGCGGTTATTCAGAAGTTCTCGAAGATGATGCCTGTCGGTTGCTTGAACCGGTATGCTTCTTAAGTAGTCCTTACTTTTTATGAATGTACTATACAATTGATCATCCAAGTCATTTCTATCAGTAATTACAATAATTGTAGGGTTTTCAAGCTCCTCGCTTATTACAAGTTTCCCTGCATAAAACACCATTGAAAGGCTCTTTCCACTTCCTTGGGTATGCCAAACAACACCAATTCGCCTATCACCATGCTCCATTGTTGCACGCTCAGTACTATCAAATGCCTTATTTACAGCATGGTATTGATGATACCCTGCTAATATTTTATATGTATCTTTTCCATCGCTCTGGAAGAGGACAAAGTGCTTAATAATATCCAAAAAGCGATCCCTCTGAAACATTCCCTTTATTAAAACTTCAAGCTGAGGGATAGATAGCGGAGCCACATCATCACCATCAATAGTACGCCAAGCCATAAAGCGGTCTTCCTCAGAGGTTAATGTTCCAGCCCTTGCATTGATTCCGTCACTGGTAACCATAAATGAATTGTATGTAAAGAGAGATGGAATGGTCATTTTGTATGTTTGAAGCTGATTATACGCATCGCTTATATCAACACTTTCATTAGCAGCATTTTTAAGCTCAATCACAACTAATGGGATTCCATTTACAAAGGCAACTACATCTGGTCTTTTTTCAATACCGTGTTCAATAACTGTAAACTGGTTGCAGACCATAAATTCATTATTAAGCGGTTTATTAAAATCAAAAACATATACCTTTTCCGTCCTATAACTGCTATCTGCCTGCTTTACCTGAACATCAATGCCATCAGTAATCATTTTTTGAAAAGATTTATTATTCATGATAAGGCTTGGACTCTGTGGTATAACAATCTGCCTGAAGGCATCTTCTATTGCATCATGTGGAAGCTTGGGGTTTATTCTTACTAAGGCTTCCTTAAGTCTTTCATTTAAGATTACATCCTGATAGTCTTCACGTTCTGGATACTCCCCCTCAGGTGCAATTTCCGGTGCAAAAACAATCTCGTATCCAAGCTCCTCAAACCATTCCATTGTTGCTTCTTCTAAGTGTGATTCAAAAAAGCTGCCTCTTGGCATTAATCTTCGCCTCCTGAAATTTGTTTTACATTCATATCTTCCAAATTTCTTATGTTTTTGTTGTTTAAAAATGCTTTTAATTGGCTTCTTGCGATTTCGTTTAGCTTAAATAATCTGTCTCTTTGCTCCTCCGTATCTTCCAGACTTCGAGATGATACCAATAGCATTTGTTGATTGAATCCATCGTTGAGGAGATAAAACAAAAGCATTTTTTCCTGCCTCATTCCTAAACCCGTCGAATTCGACGGGTTTAAAATTGGGATTATTTAACTTTTCCCACAACCCTAAAAACTCAATTGTATCCCTATTTCTTAACCAATTTTTTATAACATCATTAGGTTCGGCACTCTTATATTTCGCAATATCTGTAATGCAAATATAATCAGCTTTTTGATCTATTGGTGATATTATGGTTATTTCAGAGCCATTTACATTTATTTTGGTTTTGATTTCTTTTGCCATTAATGCACCTCCTCAACTATTTTACAACAATCTTAAAATGGTCTTTCCCAATCAATATTTTATTCTAATTCCCTCGAATTCGGGGGAGTTAGAATCCATAATGGCTTTTATATTATATGGAATCAATGTTCCCACATGAAACTTCTTAATTTAAGTTTAAAATTGAGCGCCTTAAATTTGCATTTTTTCTACTCACCACAATTATTTATTCAAACTTATCGTACATTTGCGTACAATGACAGTCATCACACCAATGTGATCGTTTCGACTTTCTTAAATCTTTAAAATACTCCTGTACTTTATCTATATCTTCAATTTCTTTAATCGAATTAATATTAAACATGTACTCATAAGAAGTATAGCTACATGGACTAATAAATCCATTTTCATTTATGAACCAAAACCATTTTCCGGGATAACACTCGTCTATTGCAATTTTTCTATTTTCAGTTGAGGATAAAATTCTCATCAAATAGTCATTACTTCCATGAATCTGCAAACCCATTTTTAAAAATTTCTCTTTTAGCAATGGGAACCGCGATGAGAACTGTTTTACCTGATACTCCAGCAATCTATTATCTTGATAAAATTCTGGCCTATCAAACCCTCCAAGCTGGTTAAATGTAAGTTCATTTACTCCCAGTTCAACAAGTTTATTGCAAAAATCTTCGAATTGTTCTATATTTTCTCTCACCAAAATGGTGTTAACTTTAATTATAAGATTGCTTTGGCTTTGTTTCTTTTCTTTACTTAATTCAAGAACATTTTTTGTAACCTTTTCATAATGTCCATTAAGCCTACGTATTCTGTCATTGCATTTGCTAAATCCGTCCAAGCTAATTACTATTTCTGAAAAATACTTTACTATTCCCGTTCTTACTTCCTTTGAGGAAAGTAATAATCCATTTGTCGTTGTACTTATATTAATGCCATGACTTTCATTTATTTCTTTTGAAAACGGAATTATATGCTCCCATAAAAATGGTTCTCCCCCAATCCAGCTAATTAGTATTTCTTGCTTATTAAAAGACTTATACTTACCTAAAATCTCTGAAAATCTTAAGATATCTGCATTATTGGCAACATCTCTTTTTCTCTGGATTTCATTGCTGTATGAACAGAACTGGCAATTCATATTACAATTTTGAGTAACTCTCCATACAATCACTCTTTTAAAATTTTTCAAGATTATTCCCTCTCCTCTCAGGACTATGATAATTTTAATTGATTGGTATATATCATGGTATGACTAACGTTAGCCCTGCTTCATGCTTTTCTTAACCGCACCCTTGTGCATACCTTTTGATATACGCTGTGCTCCTCAAAAATAAACTTCCATTAAGCTACACAATTCAATTTTCGCCTATATACTCCAAATAACCTCTATAATTTTCATCATCAAAACAAACAAATACAACTTCAGTTATAATTGTATCATCTTGTAAAAACATTGACACCTCATTAATCGCAATCTCTGTTGCTAAGTCTTTTGGAAATCTATATATACCAGTGCTGATGCTTGGAAAAGCAATTCTCTCAACTTTATTCCCAACAGCTAATCTTAAGCTATTGTAGTAGCATTTACCGAGAAGTTCCTTTTCGTTCTTTTGTCCTCCACTCCATACAGGCCCGACTGTGTGTATAACATATTTTGCTTTTAACTTACCTGCTGATGT
Organism: Bacillota bacterium; assembly: GCA_023398495.1. GTDB lineage: Bacteria > Bacillota > Clostridia > Acetivibrionales > Acetivibrionaceae > Acetivibrio. The sequence goes on along the minus strand of JAEWSG010000131.1, from coordinate 6,544 downwards.
AATGACTGCCTCTCCTGTACTACAACCACCCTGTTTATTCCTAATTTTTATGCATTCATCCAATATCTCTTTTCCTCCTGCTTTATGTATAGCACCATCGACTCCTCCACCACCTAGTAAACTACTATTAGCGGCGTTAACTATTGCATCCACTTCCAATTTTGTTATATCACCTTTAATAACTTTAATTCTATCTTTAATACTACTCTTAATCATAATATTTTCCTTTTCTCCTCGAAACTTATTTTTGCCACAAATACTTCGAAGGCTCTTATTATTCAGAAGCATGGCGAACATCTTAGTGTTACCGACACATCTGTCGCAAATGCCATACTTATCAATCCATATCTGTACTTTAAATTAATATTTATCATACTAAATATCTAGGTCTGAGACATCTAATTCGCCTGCCATTAGCTTGGGAAGTAAACCATTTCTCAGTTTTTGTAGCTTCTGACTTTCAATCGTACTCCTTCGAATTTGTTCCATCATCGGTGTAACACAAATAACAAACTCATCTGCTGATTGTTCATCCAAATAGTGGATTATTTCGGTATCGAAATCGCGTGTAACAATTGCATCGAACACCGCTCCGCTTGCTTTATGTTTTAGTGATTTTACTGCTTCTATTGTATAGAAATAAACTAACAGCGGATTGATTGAATCACTCGCCAGAGCATAACAAGACTGATTCATTGCCATTGGGACTCCTGCAAGAGCCACCTTTCCAACAGTTCCTCGAGCAGTTACAAATGTCGTGTTTATTGGATACAACCGACTATTACAATGTGCCAAGCCTTCCTCAGTGATATTCTTCTCAGTATTGAATGTATATGGCGTTCCGACGTCCTTTGGAGTAAAGAAAGGGATATCTCCGTTCCAATATCCTGCTTCATTCGTTTTAGGTGTCCCACCACCAAGGACCTTTATGTGTTTTGAAAAACTTTCTTTTTTGCTAGCTTGCTCATAATATTGAAAAAACAACGCAAGTGCCTGCTCCAATAAATTCCTATTTATCTTATTATTTATCTTTAATTTTTCCTGTATAGAATCCAATGTTGATACAATCTTTTTCTGCTCTTCTATTGATGGAAGATCGATTTCAAGCTCTTCTATCATCCCTTTGGTTAATGCATTTCTTGTTGCACCTCCAGAAGCCATCTGTAACAGTTCTTGCTTCTTCATCTGCAGGAAATATAAAATAAAAGAGTTTAGTACCTTATCCTTATCTCCTCTCAGAATACAAACATGCTGATTCACTCTTGCAGGAAGGATCTCATTATCAACTATGCATACTCTTGCAACGGAATCGCCTGTAATATTTAATAAAACATCATCTACTTCAACTGTTACGCCATTCAATTTTTTGGCTTGTTCTTCATTAATATATGTTAAACCATCATGTGAAAAGGAAAAATCAATAACATTCTGGCTTCTGATAAGAGAAATACCTTCATCAATATAGGCATCTTTACCGCCTCTTGGAGTTGCACCACTTCCAATCTTGGTGCATATATCTTTCATTTTTACTATCATCAATTCACCTTCCCTAAATGCGATAAATCACAATTTATCGCACTAACAATTCTTATTAGAAAATTGCTCTAACATGATATGTTCTTTCCCAAAGCATTCCAGAATAATGGTTCTGATTTACATGCATACATTTCAGCCAGCTCACTTGACAGCTTTGTCATTTCACTCATCATTGACCACTCCAATCAAACTATCCTCAGCCAATCTATAAAACTCATGCAACTTCCTCTGTAAAATCTCTTTGTCAATCAACTTCGTCTTATACTCTGCCACCAAAGTAGGTGAAATATTTCTACTTAGTGCATATTCTACTACTTCATCATCCTTATCCGTACAAAGGATCACACCAATACTTGGTTTTTCCTTTTCTTTTTTCACATCTCTATCCAAAGCTTCCAAATAAAAATTCATCTTTCCTATATATTCAGGTTTAAACTTATCAATTTTAAGTTCAAATGCAACAAGGCAGGTTAACTCTCTATGAAAAAACACTAAATCAATGTAAAAATCCTCATTTCCAACTTGTACTCTATATTCCTCACCAACAAAGACAAAATCTCTTCCAAACTCTAAAATAAATTGCTTTAAATTTGCAACTATCTGTTTCCTTAAGTCAACTTCCTTAAATCCTTCTGGCAAACTTAAAAATTCTAATACATAATTATCTCTTATCAAAGAAAACTTTTCATCATTTATAACAATCCCCAATTTTTTCTTTGTATCAGATATTGCCGTTCTCTCAAATAGGCTTGAATTAATTTGTCTTTCGAGTTCTCTTGCGGAATATCTTTCTCTGATCGTCATCTGTAAATAAAACTCACGTTCTTCTATGGATTTCGTTCTGGAAAAAATAATGCAATTATTTGACCAGCTAATTTCTCTCGACAGTGTCGAGAGTTTTTTATTATCTTTATAAGTTTCATAAAATTGCTTCATTCTCCAGATATTTTGTGCTGAAAATCCCTTAGTATCAGGATAGTTTTTTGACAAAAATTCTGACAAAGCTTTTACAGTTCCTTTTCCCCATCCATCAAGTTCTACTTTTTTACTTACATATTTTCCAATCTCTAAATATAAATTAATGAGTTCTCTATTGACATATGAGTTTACACGATTTTTGGCTTCTTCTATTAAATTGACTACTTCATGATAATTCTTCGCAATATTTATTTCATCAGAACTCATAACCAATCGCCCCCAATTTTCGCTTTATCTCTTCCTCTAAATGATGAGATTTTGCAAACAGCTCAGCAAGCTCACCAGTCAACCTTGTCATTTTCTCATCAAAGGGCTCGCCATCCTCTTCAACTTCTTCAATCCCTACATACCTACCTGGAGTTAAGATATACTCATGCTCCCTTATTTCCTCAATACCTGCCGATTTGCAGAACCCTTGTACATCCTGATATTCACTTTTGCCATCTCTCCAATTATGATAAGCATCACAAACCTGTTGAATCTCCTCATCCGACAATTCCCTATGCTTACGAGTAACCATCGTTCCCATCTTTCTAGTATCTATAAACAGTATTTTATCCTTGCGTTTTTCCCTTTTCTTTGAGATAAACCACAGACAAACCGGAATTGTAACATTGTAAAATAGATTCGTAGGCATAGTTACAATACAGTCCACCAACCCAGACTCAATAATATTTTTCCTGATATCACCTTCAGCCTTTGTTGAAGTGCTCATAGAGCCGTTTGCGAGTACAAATCCTGCTACACCTTTTGGAGAAAGCTTACTAATGATATGCTCAATCCAAGCATAGTTTGCATTATTTGCTGGTGGAATTCCATATTTCCATCTAGCATCATCTTGAATTAAAGTATAGTCACTCACATTAAACGGAGGATTTGCCAAGACAAAATCCGCTCTTAAATTCTTATGAAGGTCATTCCCAAATGTATCTGCATCACGCTCTCCAAGGTCTCCATCAATTCCCCTTATGGCAAGATTCATTTTGCAAAGTCTCCATGTAGTCGCTGTAAATTCCTGACCATATACACGGATATCATTTTTTCTTCCCTGATGTTCCTCAACAAACTTTGCAGATTGAACAAACATGCCTCCAGAACCGCAGCAAGGGTCATAAACTCTGCCTTCAAAGGGCTCAATCATTCCTACAAGCAACTTTACAATACTTGGCGGTGTATAGTATTCTCCCTCACTCGAACCGAATTTTCCCAAAAAATATTCATAAACTCTACCTAAAACATCCTGTGCCTTTGCTTCTTTGTTTCCAAGATTAAAGGAAAATAGATCTATCAATTCACCAAGCTTTGTTTTATCAAGCTCCGGCCTTGCATAGTTTTTTGGAAGAACCCCTTTAAGATTCTTATTTTCCCTTTCAATAACAATCATAGCTTCATCTATAATTTGACCTATTGTGCTTTGTTTTGCACTCTTTTTAATAAACTCCCAACGAGCACTTGGAGGCACAAAGAAAACATTCTCTTCGACATAAGCATCTCTGTCTTCCTCGAAACCATCACCTTCGCTAACCAACTCATTAAATTTCTCTTCAAAACTGTCAGATATGTATTTCAAGAAAATCAGCCCTAAAATAACATCTTTATAGTCAGAAGGTTGAATATTACCTCTTAGTTTGTCGGCCATTTCCCACAACTTATTTTCAAATTCCAAATTCACTGCCATATTCAATGTCCTCCTTCGATTAATTCTGTATATAAACCACCTTTAATGTTCATCCATCTTTTTCCTGCTTCACTAACGGTCTTTTTATAAAGTTCAAATTCCTTATTATACTTTTCAACCATTTTTTCTTGGGCATCAATAGGCACTATTGGTATTTCCATTTCCATTATATCAGAATGATTGATATTCATTATGGTTGTCCCTCTTTGAAAGCTTTTTATAATTGCCAAGCCCACAGGACTTTCTAAAAACATTTTAATATATTCACCTTTAATTCTATCATTAGGTCTTATAACAATTAGGTTAGCGGATGCAATTATTAGTTTGTTCTGCTGCTCAAATACAGCTGCCTTTATAGCAGTACCTCTGCAAGAAAGAACTACATCACCGTTTAATAATTCATATCGTTTGACCTTACGTTCTTCTTCAACAATGGTATCCATATCAGCATAGTTAATCTCACCATTATCAATATTCGAAATATTAAGTATAGAAATATTTCCAACAGCAGTATCCTTCTTAAGTATGGATTTCCCCCGGAACACCTCTGCAATATCTTTTAATTTCACTTTCTCAATAGTAGAACTTTTGAACTTTTTAATATTATCATCATCCTCAGATAAAAATAACTCAATCCTCCAGTCATTATGAGACAAGAAATCTTTTGCTGAAATCTCTTTTTCTTCCGATACCTCAAAGGCATCTTTGTTCAAGACAAAGGTCCCAAATTCCACATTTGATTGTGTACCAGTTACAATAGTAAAAAAATATGTCTTGATTGAAGTTACTGGTCTGAAAGTGCCTTCAGGTAAAATGTTAATATTCTTGATATTGAATTTTTCAGTAATGTATAATCGAAGTTTTTCAAATCCCATTCCAGCAAAGGTTATTTTTGCAGGAACAATAATATCTAGTGTTCCTACTTCACCAAGGTGGCCTAGCATGTTTTCTATCGCTATCCCGTCACTCTCACGAGTAAAAAAGCTTTTCCCCATTTCATCTAGCTTATAACCAAATGTCGGTAGGCAATAGATATAATCAAAGCGTTCATTTAGTATACATTCTGAGTATATTGACTCAAACCGAACATTTACATTTTCAGCCTCTCCAAAAGCAAGCTTCAATAATAAGTTCATAGGTTTTAGCTGAGTTGTTAGTGTTATTTTACTATCTGGTATTTGGTTTAGTATTTCTTTAAGCCCAGCCAGATGTTTTTCAGCTTCTGTTATAAGTATATTTTTAGGCTTAAGCTTCTTTAATTTTTTACTAATATATGAGTTCAAATAAACAGGTGCAAGAACTGTACCCATTCTGTCATTTTTATAAATTTCTATAGTAAACTCTAATAAGTCAATATTTTTTAAAGCTTGGAAAATATCAAAAAAATCATCTCTATCCGCAGGAAAAAAACCCAACTCCTCTTCAGTTGTCTGTTTCATAAACTGAAAAAGCTTCTCTTTATCTTTTATAGTGGTTGAAGTCTCCTCAAGTTTCTTCGATGTCAATTTTACTCTGAGCATTTCATTTAAGAGCTGCTCTCTGGAAGATATCTGTCTTTGGTACAGCATGTTCAACGCAATTTCTAGATTCACTATATTCCTCCTTTTTATATCATCGACTATTTCAGTATACTCTGCCATGTTTTAGTATGTCAATACTAAAACTATAATTGTAAGCCTTTTATTTTCTATATTTCTTTAGCAAATTGTTTTTACTTATTACTTAAAATCCTACATATTATATAATTTTTTTACAGCATCTGTCTGTATCTGGTAATTATTCTTTGACAAAAATCTCTTTGCATCCCATTCTATCTTTTGAAGATTATTTTTTCGAGGAAAAAATATTGAGTACATTGGTCAAACATCTCGACCAAGTAAAGAAGTATCGAGCACAGTTGAAGTGGTTGAGAAAGAAATTGATGTGGTGAAACAGCAGACTCCAATAACCACAATTTCATCTAGCAGTAAGTCTATTATGAGCATTACTGATAGGATTGCAAAACGCAAAGAAATGATAGATAATGGTAACATTGGTAATGCTAAAACATTAGTTAATAAAGGTGAACAGTTTACAAACGGAAGAAAAAACAAGTTAAAGCCTAATATCAGGTATAAAACCGGAGAATATGATTACTTTTATAAGACTGATGACGCAGGTAGGGTTACCAAATTTGAAACCGAGAAATTACAGTTAACCAAAAGAACAGACAGGTTATCACATAGGAACAAAACCGCCCTTCGGGCGACTACTTGGTTCTGTGACTTTTTGAACTGTCAAAGTAATCTTTATCAATCATAACACCATCACACTTAATACACATAATTATTGGGCATCCAGTTTCTTTATCAA
>JAEWSG010000080.1 GCA_023398495.1 Bacillota bacterium | reverse complement strand
GGTCTAAAAAATGAGACAGAATTGTACAAAGATTGTTCGATTGCATTTTTGTAAATACTCGGACTAAACTACAAGCAAATTATAGGGTATGGTATAAATGTGAAAAGCTTTTTTCAGTAGTAGTTTTCTAGATTGCTTAGTTTGAGGAATTTCATGGTTTTTCAAAAAATGAGCCGAAAACTTTATTTGTATAAAATAGTTTTTGCTCATGTGATTTCTTCAAAGGCACTAAAAATTACTTACAGAGCAGGAAGGGAATGCAATAATATCTATTATCGTATTCCCTTCCTGCTCTGGCTCTGCAATTCACTACGAAGCCACTTCAAAGCCTCATTCATAGATTCTTAAAGTATTGCTCCGTGAGCGTTTCTAAAGAATGGGGAATGGGGGGCAAAAGGCCCGGGATTCGCTCCGTCAGGGACTTTGGTGCAGCTTCATAGAAATACTTTTATTGATTTTTTGCAGTGTGTTTTCTGAAAAGAGAATCAGTGAAAAGCTGTTTTAGTCAGCAAAAAGCATTGAAAAGAGGCAAAAATGTTGTCCTACTGAAAAAATGAGAAATACAGTGTTGATGCACATTAAACCTCCCTCCTGCCAAAGTCGTACTTTTCCGGCTGTTGCCCTACTGTGATAAGGTAGGGGTGTAGTGCCTTGCCTGTCGGTAGGTTTCTACAACCCTCCTTCAGAACCGGACAGACACCTTTCGATGTATCCGGCTCACCAGTCGTTTCTGGGGTTGAGCAACTCTTCCTCAGTATTGATAATACTGTTTCGGCTCTCTGCATTTCGCATACCTCGATAGTTTATCAATTAAACGACCTGCCTTCCTTCTGCAGGAGAAAAAATGATCAATACTAAGGGTGGGCTACGTACTCTTAACTCTTAATGAGTGGAACAATGTACATGTCCCCTTGTCCCCGGGTTTTCCTCTGGACTTACTCCGTCAGCTTCTCCAAAGAAATTTTGTAGTAATACTTTTGCCGATATAAAAATGTGATAAGATAATATTATCCGGGTCCACTCTGTATGAAAATATCCAGAGTTTTCTTTGAAGAGTTTTTAGTTGAGGGTGAACAAAATGAGTGGTAAAAAAGAGATTTATGCAGTATTTAATAATAAAACAATAAGAGTTTATCAGGCATATAACATCAAAATTGCCGAGGAAGCGGTTAAGTTAAATACATTTGGTGAAAGTTTCAATTTAAATAGGATGACTTGGATTAAGCCGTCTTTTCTTTGGATGATGTATCGCTCAAATTGGGGTCTAAAAAAGGATCAGGAGCATATTTTGGCTGTTGACTTACTCCGTCAAGGCTTTGATGAATATATTTCTCAAGCTGTATTAACCACTGATGAATCTATAATATTTTCATCTCACAATGAATGGGATAAAGCATTTAAGAATAGTGAAATATACTGTCAATGGGATCCAGATAGGGACGTACTGGGTAAAGCTATTGGGCGAAGAGCCATTCAGATTGGAATTAGAGGTCAAGCTGTAAAGAACTATATTGATAAATGGATTTTTAAAATAACTGATATTACTCCTGATGTAATGAAATGGCGTAACCAGATCAAAAATGGATGTTTCAAAAAAGATTTGCTACCTAAAGAAAAAGTCTATCCTGTATCGGATACAATAAGAAAAAATCTCAATATGAATTAATTAATGGTATAAGTTAAAAAACTAAAGGCTCCAGATAAAATACTGAAGCCTTTAGTTTTAGTACACGTTACATATTTTTTTATTGCTTTTATAACAGTTCTTGGCATTCAAAACTTCTCATTAGTATTGTCATTACCCGTTGTGCTGCTTCAATTTCATGTAAAGTTAAATTTGGGAATTCTTTTGCAATAATATTAGCAATTTTACTATTTTCAAGGAAGTAAATAATATCAGTAAGTAAAACCGGCTTATTCTTTACTTTTAAACCATAAATTTTTCTATTATTAAGATATTCTTTTTCTACTGACCCATACTCAATATGTTCCATACTTTCTAAATTGTCAGGAGAATGTGATGATTGGCAAAAAAAGCTTTCCTTGAATTTTTCTTTATCATATTCACATTGACCTGATTCCAAAACAGTTTGTGATATCTTTTCAACTTCCTTTAAAAAATCTTCTCTTTTTTCAAGCATGAACTCACCATCCAAATTTATTTTTTCCTTTTTTTAGTAATTATCTTTGTAACCCAGTTTTTATTAAATTCTTCAAGAAGGCCAGATCCGATGCCATAAGAACCTTGTTCATTTGATTTTAAGAATATATTACCCATATTATCTGACTCACCGCCGATCATATCTTCATACTTAAGCCCTTTAGATTCAAGCCATTGCATAGTACCTGGTTTAGTTTCAATAATTATCTCATGAGTATAATTCTCTGCTTTACCAAGGTCTGTAGGAATACGATTTTTTCCTTGTTCAGAAATCCATTTACCACCTCTTGAAGGATTACCATTTTGTATTTTGGGTACGAGACCTTTTGCATCTTTAGTTGCCAGTGCTTCTGCTTCTGAACCGTAGCGTACAAATACTTCTGATTTTCCTTTATTACCAACTCCCGCATAATCAATATAACCTTTATATCAAAATGGTTTGAATTCAGCGAAGTGGTCCTCTGATATTCTCTGTTGGTTTCCAGCATTAATTAAGCATAATTTTCTTTTGTGGCAAGAGAAAAAAGAAGACCAAAGCATATTAGTAACTCCGACCTTCTTCTTGACTATCTCATTTTAGTCTTCATTGTACATTTCATCCTCTTCACGCATTTTTCTATCCAACCATTCATGAAAAACGTTTTCTGGGTCATTTACCTTAACTTCGCCACTATCCAATGCTTCCCAATATAAGTCACGAATAGAATATTCTTTATAACCTACAGGTAAATAAAGTTTCTTATCTGCAAAATCTGATTTTAACTTTTCCCATGACTGGTTTAAATCAATTTCTGCGGTTTCAGGATACCATTCCGATTTTGTATAATTAACCCATTGTTTCGTACTAATTCCAATGTATTCTTCTACTGCTTTAAATAATTTATCATAGTCTTCATAATAAAAATACAATGAAATTTCACCTTCACCTATTTCTAATACATGTATATCAAGAAAATCAACTTGCAACTTTGCGTTTTGCTTAATAACAACCTCTCTAATTATACCGGGATATTGTTCTAATAACTGTCTGTCTATTGAAATGGATTTACTTTTTCCAACTTCTATATATCTGAAAATTTCCTCTTTATGCATACTATCAACCTCCTGTAATTAGTATTGCCGCCTTTTCACCACTTCTAAAGTAAATATTATAATGTGGAAATTTAGCATGATTAGGGTTTTGTTTAACAGCATTAGGATCGTGAATATTAGGACTTTCTGGAGCATTTTTATTAATTAAATCACCTCTATATGTTCCTTTTGGATCTCTAAACTCAGGATTCATACGCTCTAGTGGAGGAGCTTGCACATCAGGCATAGCATCCAATAAATCTCTAGCTTCCTCAACAGTTCTTACAGATACATCTTTTCCATTTCTCAACTTTTCAATCTGTGATAATTGTTTTCTAGTAAGATTATTGTCTCCATTGCCATAATCTGCATTATGTACAAGTACATTATACTCCGATACAAAGTAAGTATGCCAGTCCTCTACCTCAAAATTATACACTTTTATCGGCTTATCGAGATACTCAACATATGTATCCTTCACCTCAAGTATTTCACCTGAGTACATTATAAGACTGTCACCTGGTTTTAGATCTTCTGCATTTACCCAACCTCTGTCTTCGACCCAGAATGGATGTTCCAGAGTCGTTTTAATTTCCTGTGCTCCAACCTTCAGATGCACCAACCCTTTAACTGTTCTTACAAATACCTTAGCTACTTTCTTTAACCCTTGCTCTCCAGTTTCAGGGTTTTCCGAATATACCTCATCCCCAACCTTAATATACTTAATTTGTGTTGTACCTGTTCTATTAAGTATATTCCCGAAGGCATCATAAACGTATGTATCAGTTACATTGCCATCTTCATCAGTCAGCCTTCTTGTGCTTCCAAGTCCATCATACTGGAAGTAGCTTGTTACACCGCTGCTTGTCTGGTTGATCAGGTCATTTCCGTAGGTGTAATACGCCAGTAGGTTTCCTTCACCGTCACGCTCTTCAATAACCTGTGCAAGTCCGTTACTGTCTACAAGGTATTTTGTCACTACACCGTTGGTGGTTTTGATGATTCTGTTTCCTTCCCAATCGTACTCATAGGTTTCAACATTTGTTGTACCCGATTCGGTTTGGGTTACTGATATCAGGTGGTTTTCACCATCATATGCGTAGGTTGTGGTTGAGTTTCCATCAACTTTGGTTTTCAAATTTCCGTTATCGTC
>JAEWSG010000034.1 GCA_023398495.1 Bacillota bacterium | reverse complement strand
TAATATTATTTTGGGATTTTTATTTAAAATTAAAGCGAATGGATATTATTTTGGATAATTTTTTGCTTTTAGTAGTGAAAAACAGAATTTTATATGATATTATGAAAAAAGCAAATACCTATCTATTTCTAATGTCTTTAAACCTGGAGTTTTACTTTATTACCATATTCAGATTGTTTCTGGCATGTATTCTTGGTGGATTTATTGGTTATGAGAGAGAAAGTATGAACAGACCTGCGGGATTTCGCACACATATTCTTGTGTGTGTGGGGTCTGCACTGGTGATGGTTACTTCCCAATATATTTTTGATAAGTATAGCGGGGTTGTAAATACTGACCCTGCCCGTCTTGGAGCTCAGGTAATAAGCGGTATTGGTTTTCTTGGAGCAGGAACGATTATCAGGGAGGGCACAAGCGTTAAAGGGCTTACAACTGCGGCAAGTCTATGGGCTGTGTCATGTGTCGGAATAGCTGCAGGGATAGGTTTTTATGAAGGTGCGATTGTAGCTGCACTGGTTATTTATCTGACGCTTATTGTGTTAAAAAAGTTGGAAATTAACTTTGTAAAAAAAAGACAGCTCAACATCTTGTACATAAAAACGCAGAACCTACCTGGACAACTTGGAAACATTGGATGTTTATTCGGAAAGTATGATATAACAATAAAAAATATTGAATTTATGAATAATGAAAATGATAATGAAGCGTTGATCAAATTTCTTATCAAATTACCTGGTAATGTCAAGAAGGAAATGATAGTCGGTGAACTTCAGGGCATTGAAGGCGTCAGCAAGGTCTATGAGGAATAACGTGGATGTTTGCTTCTTCCCTGATGTGTGCATTTAATTTTCAAACACTATATTACTCAAAGAACATTGTGTAGAGGCTTTAGAAAAAGTCAGGATATCAATCGCAAAATCCATGTGCAAAAAATGGCTGAAATACCTTTTAGTAATATGTATGCAATAATATGTAAATTATCTAAGAAAATTTAGAGGAATGATTATAAAATAAACAATTTATTTGTTGAAAAAGCCAGAAATATATTATAAAATGAAAGCCGGATAGATTAGAGATATAAGAAAAATTATATTAACTATTTTGGGGCAGATAATTATTAAGTTACAGACAGTTACCTTATACTACTCTTTTTAAAAAGTTCGTTTATTTAGTAAATTTCTATTTATTTTAATTGAAGCTTCTGCTGAAAGATGTAATTAATAAAAACTCACCCCATTTCTATATTTAGAGGTATTGGGTTGGGCTTTTTTGTTTTTTAGAACAGATTATGTAAATAGTGTGTTTGTTATAACTATCCAGGTGAGTGAATAAATCTTATAAACAAGTCATTTTATAAATAGAATAACGAAAAAGGAGGAAATTATGGTTATTGACATTCAAAACATTACTAAGGTTTACTCTGGAACAAAAAAATCTAAGGTAGTAGCCAATGACGATCTGACCTTGGCCATCAAAGAAGGTGAAGTTTTAGGTCTTTTAGGTCACAATGGAGCAGGTAAAACAACTCTCGTAAACCAAATTTTAGGGTTAGTAAAACCCACAAAAGGGGAGATTTATCTACTTGGGGAGTCTGTAGCAAAATCGCCTGAAAGGGCTCGCCGTATTTGCTCTATGCAACCACAATCCCAATTGCCTCTTGGAGAGTTGACGCCAACTCAAGCTGTTTCAATCATGGGTAAGATGCGAGGCGGCAGAGATGAGGAAGTTAAAAAGCGAATGGAAATGCTGTTTGAGTCCTTGGATATATTAAGTTGGGTTAATACTGAAGGATTAAAGCTGTCCGGAGGTATCCGCCGGCTCACAGCATTTTGCATGGCTGTAGTAATACCAGGTAAGGTAGTGATACTTGATGAACCTACAAATGATGTTGATCCTGTACGTCGTCGTTATCTTTGGGACGAAATACGTAAACTTACAAATGTAGGAACTTCGGTTATTCTAGTGACACATAATGTACTAGAGGCAGAAAAAGCAGTAGACAGAGTGGCAATATTACATAAAGGGAAGTTTCTTACACAAGGTACTCCATCTGAAGTTAAACGTTCGGTTAGTAATCGTTTGCGTATTGAAGTTGGTTTGTCCACAGATTCTGTTAATTATGAAATTCCTAATTGGGCTATTTCCAAATACCACAGTAATGGACGAATGTCATTTTATATGGAGCATGAATCGGCACTTACAGCTATTGAATGGGCAAATGCTCAAATTGGTGAGGGTAAAATTATTGATTATTCTTTGTCACCAACAAGTCTTGAAGATATATATGTTGAACTGACGGAGGATAAAGGGGGAGATTCAAAATGAGTTTTTATAAACAGTTTAAGTACGTATTTGCAATGCAGTTTTTAAGAAATGCTGGTAATTTGGTGTTCTTTTCAATAATTCAAATTATGATATCATTAGGGATTGTGTTTGGTTTTTCATATTTATTTTCCAGCCCAGAGCCCGGTACATTGCTTTTTTTGGCAACAGGGGCTCCAACCATAATTTTGGTTATGACGGGTCTGGTTATTTTACCTAATCAGACTATTACCTCCAAAGCTGAAGGGTACACCGAATTTATAAGGACTTGGCCGGTTAACCGTGCAGCTATTGTTGCAGCGGACACATTGGTATGGTTTCTTATTACATTTCCAGGTATGATTATATCTACGATATGTGCTCATTTTATCTTTCATCCTGGCTATGCTATTTCATGGACTGTAATTCCAGCTATACTTTTGTCGGCACTTACCTGTATTGGTCTTGGTTATGGGTATTCACATGCTTTGCCACCTCCGGGAGCAATGGCCCTGTCCCAAATATTGGCTTTTGGAGCACTTATGTTTTCTCCTGTTAATTTCCCTATGGATCGTCTTCCACAATGGCTTCAGGCGATTCACCATATACTACCGATATATTCGATTGCAGAAGTTATACGTGCATCAATGGCTTCCACTACCTTTGTTGCGGAACCTTGGAATTATATAAATTTGATTATATGGTGCATTTTGGGATATGGTGGAGCGATTGCAATATTAAATAGAAAATAATATGAAATAAATTTATTTGTTATTTATTTGAAAGGGGAGAATTACATAATGGATTTAATTGCTGTTGTTGGTGCGGGTGTAATGGGGTTAGATGTAGCTACAACGGTTGCATCTTATGGCTATAATGTTGTTTTGAAAGATATTGATCCTCAAGTTTTGTCTATGGCTCCTCAGACCATCCGCCAGAATATCAGAAGCTATAAAGTGATGTCGTCTACTCTTCAGAATTGGAATACCTCAAATATTCTTTCCCGAATCACTTTTGCAGATAATTATAATGACTTTGACCAGGTCTCATGGGTGATAGAAAACACAACAGAGGACTGGAATGTAAAAAGTGCTTTATATAAAGAATTATCCGAAGTGTGTTCATCTGATGCGTTGTTTGCTATAAATACCAGTTGTATTTCGATTACCAAGCTGGCAAATCTTTTACCCCGACCTGAACGGGTTATTGGAATGCACTTTATGAATCCTGTACCATTAAAGGCCGCTGTTGAGACTATACGAGGTTTTCATACATCGGATGAGACTGTGCAGGCTTCAAACAAGTTTTTAAAGAGCATTGACAAGACGGCTATACTTATTCGGGATTTTCCGGGTTTCGTTTCAAACAGGCTTTCCCATCTATTTATGAATGAAGCGGCTTTTTTAGTTCAGGATCAGGTTGCTGACCCAAAACAGATCGATGATATATTCAAAATGGGGTACTCCCATAAGATGGGTCCTCTGGAAACAGCTGATTTAATTGGACTTGATACAGTTGTTCGGTCTCTAGATGTTCTTTACCAAAGTTATCAGGATTCTAAGTTTCGATGTTGTCCGCTTCTAAGAAAGATGGTAGATGCTGGATTGTTGGGTAGAAAAAGCGGACGGGGTTTTTATACTTACGATTAGGGAGGACGACAACTTGAAGGATATAAAATGTGTGGTGTGGGATCTGGATAACACACTATGGGATGGTGTGCTGCTTGAGGGTGATGAGATTTGTCTGAAACCAGGTATTGAGGAGATCTTAAAAATTTTAGATTCTAGGGGAATTCTTTTATCAATAGCCAGTAAAAATAATTATGAAGATGCTATGGCATGTCTGACCAAATTTGGACTGAACCAATATTTTCTGTGCCCACAAATCGGATGGAATCCTAAGTCAATATCTATAGCCAGTATTCAAAAGAGTTTGAATATTGGTAAGGACACTATTCTTTTTATAGACGATCAGGCTTTCGAGCGTGATGAGGTAAAGTCTGTCCATCCAGAGGTTACTCTTGTTGATGCATTAGACTATGGCACGCTGATTTCCATGGAACGCTTAAATCCTAAGGTGATAACTGTGGATAGCTGCAGGAGACGGCATATGTATATTGAAGAGCAGAAGAGGCAGGCCGATGAAGCGGTTCACCAAGGGACTCCTGCTGAATTTTTGGCAAGCCTCAACATGGTGTTTACCATATCAAAAGCACAGGAATCAGATTTGCTCCGGGCTGAGGAACTGACACTTCGAACAAACCAGCTTAATTCTACGGGTATACAATATAGTTATGATGAACTTAAGGCTTTACTTGATTCTCCCAATCATCATTTATGGATTTGTGAATTAACCGACAAGTATGGGTCATATGGAAAGATTGGTTTGGTTCTTGTAGAGATACAAAAAAATGCGTGGGTTATCCGGCTTTTGCTTATGTCATGTCGCGTAGTTTCACGTGGTGTTGGGACGATTCTGTTATCTTGCCTGATGAAGGAGGCTAAAGCTGAGGGTAAAGTTTTACAGGCGGATTTCCGCCGGACTGAACGCAACCGACAGATGCTAATGACCTATAGCTTTGCTAACTTTAAAGAAAAGGAACGTTCGGGGAATATGATTTTGTTTGAGAATGACCTCACTCTGATTCAGAATTACCCGCCCTATATAAAAGTTGAAACATATATTTGATGTAATATTAGGAGGATGGATATGGAAAATGAAAGCAAGGCACGTTTAAGTATTCGCAATTATATTCAAGAGAATATGGTTTCACTAGATGAAGATATTGATATAAGTGATTCGGATAACATATTTGAAAAAGGGTTTGTCAGTTCTATTTTTGCAATGAGATTGTTAAATTTCATTGAAAAGGAGTTTTCTGTAGAAGTGATGGACGAAGATATCATATTGTCAAACTTTTGTTCTGTGGATAATATGATTCATTTAGTAAAGAGGTTGAAGGGGGCTTCTTATGGACAATGAGTATCAGAAGTCTATATTGCTAAAAGCCACTGAATACGCAAATACAGTCATCCGGCCCCGGGCAGGGGAATTTGACCGTGAGGAATCTCTACCTAGGGAAATCATTGATGGTTTAGCCGCTTTAGGACTTTTGGGTGCTGCCATACCTCAAAAATACGGCGGACTAGGTTTGGATCCCATACACTATGGATTATTAACTGAGATTATCGGAAAGGCTTGTTGTTCTACAAGAGCCTTGTTAACTGTACATACTTCGCTGGTAGGTGAAACATTGGTTAAGCTGGGTAATTCTGAACAGCGTGAACGTTTTTTGCCTGATTTGGCGAAAGGGTCAAAGCTGTCATGTTTTGCTTTGTCAGAGCCGGAGGTTGGCACCGATGCATCTTCTGTTAATACATGCTATGAGAAGAAAGGCAATGTGTTTATTCTTAACGGCAGGAAAAAGTGGATAACCTTTGCGGTGATAGCAGATATTTTTTTGGTAATTGCAGCCGAAACCGAGACACACAAAGTCAGTGCCTTTTTAGTGGAGCGTACTACACCTGGTATCGAAATTAAACCAATGCATGGGTTGTTAGGTAATCGGGCTGCTCATACCGCTGAAATAATTTTTACCGATGTGGAAGTACCTGAAGAAAATGTTCTGTGTAATTTAGGAGAAGGCTTTAGCTTTGTTGTTAATTCGGCTCTGTTTTTTGGACGATACAGCATAGCTTGGGCGGGACTGGCTATTGGACAGGCAGCGTTGGAGGAGATGGTTGGTTATGCAAGGAAAAGAGAGCAGTTTGGTCAAAAGATAGGAAAATTTCAATTGATTCAAGGCATAATTGCTGATGCAGTAACACAGATTCATGCATCAAGGGCTCTTTGTATCAAAGCAGGAGAAGCATTTCTTGCGGGTGATGATAGTGCAGTTATGGATACAAATATTGCAAAGTATTTTACCTCAAAAATGGCTAGTAAGGTGGCCTCAGATGCGGTGCAGGTATTTGGCGGTAATGGATGCTGGAATCAATACCCGGTAGAGAGATTGTTCAGAGAATCAAGAATTTTAGAAATAATTGAAGGGACATCACAGGTTCAACAAGTTATGATTGCTAACTATGGGATGCGAAAATATCGTATTAAGTAGTTCTTTATTTTGGGGGGAAATGTGTATGTATGGTAATTTAGTAGAAGCACTTAGAGAGAGCGCATGTAGTTCTGCTGGGATTCGTTTTCTCTATAACGCTGAAAGTGAAGATTTTCTATCCTATTCTGATCTTCTCCGTGAAGCAGACAGTTGCCTTTCAGCTTATCAGACAGTTGGTTTAAGCGCTGGTGATGAAGTTATGTTGATATATAAATCGTCTCGTGATTTTCTTGTTGCGTACTGGGCTTGCCTTCTAGGAGGCATTGTAGCTGTACCGCTTTCTTATCCTGAAAATCAGGATGATACCCATAAAGTGTTTAGTATATGGGGGATATTGAAAAAGCCATGGATTGCTACTGACGATGATAAATTGAAGATTAAGTTGGAGTCTTACTCTAGTAAAACAAATATGACTTCGGTTTTCGAATCTATGTCTTCACGGATTTTTTACCATGAGAGCATTGAGTGTGCTGGACATGAGCCGCAACACCCTAGTATCCAGCCGAATGACATTGCTTTTATACAGTTTTCATCAGGATCTACCGGAAGTCCTAAAGGAGTAGTTCTTACACATGAAAATCTTTTGTATAACATTCAAGATATTCTCGATAGTATTAAAGTAAAGCAAACAGATTCGTTTTTAAGCTGGAAGCCTATTACTCACGACTTTGGTATGATTTGTTTTCATTTGGCCCCTCTTGTTGCCGGCCTTCAGCAGTACCGCATTCCAACCAACACTTTTATTTGGAACCCTGTGTTTTGGTTTTCAGCAGTTAATAAGTTCAGAGCAACTATTCTAGGTTCTCCAAACTTTGGCTTCAGACATTTTCTTAAGCGTTTTAAGCAAGGAACTGCCGAGGTTGAACAATGGGAATTAAGCTGTGTTAGGGTGCTTTTTAATGCTGCAGAACCTATAATGGCTTCATTGTGCGATGAATTCAATAATGAATTGGGGAGATGGGGATTGTCCCCATCAACATTAAAGCCTGGTTATGGACTCGCAGAGGCTACGCTTGTAGTTTCTACTTGTGCACCAGAAGAAGATTTTGTCTCATTAACTGTTAACAGGAAACATATTGCAACTGGACAGGCTGTTAGATTTACAGCGTCAATGGATGTAGAAGCCATAGAGTTTGTGGATTGCGGTTACCCCTGCAAAAACACAGAAGTTCGTATTACCGATGATGAAAGAAGACCATTAGGTGAGGATATAGTTGGAAATATTGAAGTCAAGGGAATATGTGTTACATCAGGTTATTATAGAAATCCTGAGGCTACTCAAAAAGTTCTTACGGATGATGGGTGGCTCGACACTCAGGATCTTGGATTTTTACATAAAGGTCGGCTGGTGATTGTAGGTCGAAAAAAAGAAATTATCATAATTGGAGGAATTAATTACTTTCCACATGATATTGAACAGGCAATTTTGCTTGGTACCGGAGAAAACATGCAAAATAAATATATTGCATGTGGGATTCCTAACAAGGACAGTGGTACAGAAGACCTTGTCATATTTGTATATTATAAAAATAAAAATAAACATAAAGAGTTCTTATCTATTATTGAAACTGTTCGTAAGCAAGTTCTGGAATCACTAGGACTAAAAGTAGCTCATATACTGCCTATTAGACAAATTCCAAAAACAACTAGTGGGAAAGTACAACGATATAAGTTGGTTCAATCATATTTAAATGGGGAGTATAATGATTTAATTCAAAGCTTTGATAACGTTAATTCACAGAGCAATACAGGTGAGACTTTTGAAAACCCGTTGTCTACAAATAAAGAAGAATTTTTTAAAGTAATAATACGTGAAGAAGTAGAAAAAATCCTGGGACACAGTGATGTTGATATAAATGTTGGTTTTACAGACCTTGGATTAAGTTCAGTTAAGTTGATAATGCTTCAAGAACGCCTGGAAAAACGGTTGGGGCTTAATCTGTCAAGCACTGCGGTATTGGATTACTCCAGTGTTAACAAGATGGCAAAGATGTTAGTAAAACGTGAGAATAACAATTGCGATTCTCTCAATATTGAAGCTAAAGAACTGGTGAAAAGTGGAGCGGTTGCAGTAGTGGGTATGGCGTGTCGCTTCCCTGGCGGAGTGAATTCGCCTAAGACGTTTTGGAATCTTTTAAGTGATTGTATCGACCCGGTATGCGAAATTCCAGAATGGCGTTGGAGAACGGATCCACATTCTCAAGGGGACTTGACTACACGAATGGGTGGTTTTCTAGATGATATAGATAAGTTTGATCCTCTTTTCTTTGGAATTTCACAAGTGGAGGCTGAGGCACTAGACCCTCAGCAGAGACTTTTGCTGGAGTTGGCCTGGGAAGCTTTCGAAGATGCTGGGTGGAATCCTAAGGCTATGAGTGGTTCCAACACTGGCGTTTTTGTTGGCATTGCTGGCAGCGATTATGCTCAAGTAGGATATGACATGGGTCACGGGACAGGACCCTACACTTATACTGGAACGATGCTCAATACCGCTGCAGGACGTATTTCTTATACTTTTGGTCTTCAAGGACCGTGCATGGCGATAGACACAGCTTGTTCCTCTTCACTTGCAGCAGTCCACCAGAGTATATTACAGCTAAGGTCAGGCAACTGTGATATAGCATTGGCAGCAGGTGTTAATATGATTCTTCGCGCTGGAGGACATGCCAGTTTTTCGAAGCTTGAGGCTCTTTCTCCATCAGGGAGATGCCGAAGTTTTGACGAGGGAGCCGATGGTTATATCCGAAGCGAGGGGGGAGCAGTACTTATTCTTAAGAAGCTTGAGGATGCGCACAGGGATGGAGATTCGATTTGGGGAATTATAAAAGGAGCTGCCCTCAACCATAACGGACATAGTGCTGGATTAACGGTTCCTAACGGACTGGCGCAACAGAAGGTAATCCGGCAGGCATTAGATGATGCAGGATTAAAACCTGACAGTATTGATTATCTGGAAGCACATGGTTCCGGCACTAAGCTGGGAGATCCCCAGGAGATAAATTCTTTGACAGAAGTTTTCAATGGCAGAACACGTCCATTATATATAGGTAGTGTAAAATCCAATTTAGGTCATTTGGAGACTGCTGCGGGTTTAGCTAGTATGTGCAAGGTTTTATTAGCAATGAAATATGGAAAAATACCAGCTAATCTGCATTTTAATAAAGGCAATCCTTTGATCCCATGGGATACTATACCGCTCAAAGTTGTAGATAAGCAAGAAGATTGGCAAACCGTTAATGGGGTGAGACGAGCAGGTATCAGTTCGTTTGGTATCAGTGGTATAAACACCCATGTTGTGTTGGAAAGTGCGTGTGACTCGGGTGAGGATAATGATATAAAGGCTTGTACATCTTCAAATCTTTTTACCCTTTCGACACGGACTGAGTCTGCTTTACGTCAGTATGTCAAAATCATGGCAGATTGGTGCCGTAAATCTACTTCAGATATTTCAACACTCTGCCGGACTTTGGGTCTTGGGAGAGCGGCTTTAAAATGCCGTCTTGCTTTGACTGTTGAGAGTATGGATGCACTAGCGGAAAAACTTGAGGCATTGGATAGAACTCAAAAACCTATTGGTCATAATGCTCCAGAACAACCTGGTTCACTGGTTTTCCTTTTTACAGGGCAAGGATCCCAGTACCATAATATGGCTGCTGAGCTTTATAACCAGTCTCCCATATTTAAGGAAAAGTTTGATGAACTGGATAAAGCATTTAGACCACAAATAGGCGCATCACTTGTGGAACTGGTTTACGGTGATGATAATAGTGATCTACAGCGCCCATTGTATGCCCAGCCTTTGATTTTTTCAATAGAAATATCATTAGCACATTACTGGGGATCATTGGGTATCGTTCCTGATATATTGATGGGTCATAGTATTGGAGAATATGCCGCAGCTTGTATGGCAGGTGTAATGAGTCTTGAGGATGCAGTTCATATGGTAGCTGCACGTGCTGAAATCATGGAGGGCACTCCTTCGCAGGGACGCATGATTGGTGTGCTTGCTGATGAAGATACAGTGTGCGAACTTATTAAGTGCTACGACGATGTATCAATAGCCGCTGTTAATGCTCCGGAGAATATAACTGTATCCGGTGGAAAGGACAGTATTGATGATCTGGTGCTTCGAGCCCGAAAAGCCAGAATATTTATAGAGGAACTGGGAGTGTCTCATCCTTTTCACTCAATTCTTATGCGTGATGGAGCAAGTCAGATGAAGAATAAACTGGAAGGAATAAAGTTTCATGCTCCGACACGGTGCTTAATTTCTGCGTGTACTGGTACATTTGTCAACGAAGGAACCTTTATGAACGCAGCTTATTGGGGCGATCATTTGGTGAAACCTGTACTGTTTTCGAAATCTATAAAAACTGCTATTTCCTCAGGTGGAAGTACCTTCTTGGAAATTGGGGCAACAGCTACTCTTAGTGGTTTGGCTGCTCAAAATATAAATGATAATGTTATTTTGGTATTACCAAGCTTGCGTAAAAATCTGTCGGTATGGAAGCAGATTTGTGAGAGTATGGGTAGATTATGGCAGGCAGGATATGACGTTGATTGGAGGAGTTTCTATAAAGGAAAGGCTCACCGGATTGAGAACCTGCCACATACCCCTTATGAACAAAAGAGAGTATGGTTTGACGATAATGGAGCACCAATGCCCAGCTTACATGATACAAAACTTTTTGAGAAAGCAGTACAAGCCGAACTGAGTATGGATGAAATTGCTGCAACGACAGGGCAAACTCCTGAAAATGTTGATTTGAGTGAAGTGCGGGAAGCTATAAGGAGTATGATTTCAAAGGTTACAGGAGTGTCAACTGCTGAAATTTCCAATACACTTAATTTGTTCTCACTGGGATTGGATTCTCTGATGTTGGTTCAATTGGGAAAAAATGTTTTGAGCCGGTTCCATGTAGATATTCCTATAAAAGAATTTTTTGCGCAGTTACATACAGTGGATATGTTGGCAGACTATATAATAAAACATTGCCCGGTTTCTCCAAAAGTATCTGTTGCTCCAGTGAAAGCAGAACAGCTGGCATCGGGAGGACTAAAAGAAATTGTTAACCGCCAGTTAGCAATCATGGAAGAACAGTTACGTCTTTTGGGGTCTGCCAGATTTGAAAGTATTGAAAATATATCGGTTAAACCCTCCGGTATTATTAAAACTTCTACCAATACTTCTAATTCAGATACAAATAGTTCCAGGGGTATAAAACTTACAGAGGATTCTCTAACCTCTTGTCAGCAGGAGTTCTTAGATAAATTTATAGATCGGTGGAATGCAAGCACCAGAAAATCAAAAGAATATGCTGCCAAACATCGTGAAGGTCTTGCTGACTGGATAGTAAGCCTCAATTTCAGTCGTAGTATAAAAGAATTGGTATACCCATTGGTATCAGCAAAATCCGAGGGTTCCAAGTTTTGGGATATAGATGGCAATGAATATTTAGATACTGCTATAGGCTATGGTGTATCATTTTTTGGACACAAACCTGATTTTGTAGTGGAGGCAATGCATAACCAGTTGGATAAAGGCTATGAACTTGGACCTCAGTCGAATTTGGTGGGGGAAGTTACAGAATTGATTCGTGAACTCACTGGTGTTGAGCGTGTGGCTTACTGTAATTCGGGTACTGAGGCTGTTATGGTAGCTTTGCGGTTGGCTCGAGCTGTTAGTGGCAGGGACAAGATGGTAAGATTTATCACTTCTTTTCATGGAAGTTTTGATGGTGTTTTAGCTGAAGCAGGAGAAGATTGCAGCGAGCCCATGTCTGTAGGTATACCGCAGTCAATGGTAGATGACACAATAGTATTACGCTATGGGAGTAAGGAGTCCCTTGATACTATTCGCAAATATGGGGCAGAACTGGCTGCTATACTGGTGGAACCCGTTCAAAGCCGTAACCCTGGTCTTCAACCTAGGGAATATTTACATCAACTCCGAGCTTTGTGTACAGAGCTTGGAATAGCTTTGATTTTTGATGAGATGGTGACCGGCTTCCGTATTCATATAGGTGGAGCACAGGCTTATTTTGGCGTTGAGGCTGACATAGTTACATACGGCAAACTTATTGCCGGAGGTATGCCTATAGGTATTGTTGCTGGCAAGGCGATTTATATGGATGCAGTTGATGGAGGTACTTGGTCTTATGGTGATGAATCAGGACCTTCGACACAAACTACTTTCTTTGCAGGAACCTTCTGTAAGCATCCTCTGACAATGGCAGCTTGCAAAGCAGTATTGCAGCACTTGAAAAAAAACGGGGAAAAGATAATTGAAGACGTGAATAAGCGTACCAGCCGCTTTATTGAACAGGTCAATACCTATTTTGCCGAAGCAGAAGTTCCCCTTAAAGCAATACAATTTGGTTCCATGTATCGGTTTGAATCGGGAGTATCAACAGATATGACCTTGCTTACATTAGAGTTGAACCTGTTTTTCCGCTTAATGATGGAGGAAGGAATATATATATGGGAGAGACGTACCTGCTTTTTCTCGGCAGCCCATACTGATGGGGATGCTGAAAAGATTTTGAAGTCACTCAAAGAAAGCGTCAGGAAACTAAGAGATGGAGGCTTCAAGTTTAGAGCAGTGAAGGCACCTAAAAGTCAAGACAAGCTGTCTGAATCCTGCCAGCATAGTTTTGAGTTATCGTCAGAGGAACGCAGGGTATACATTATGTCTACATTCAAAGGTGGAAATGAAGCATATCAGGTTCGTGGCATGCTGGCATTAGATGGTATACTGGAAATTGATAAACTAAAGAATTCATTTAAGATAATATCCGAGAGACATGATATGCTTAGGAGTTCCTTTCGTGTAGAAGGATCAAAGGTTGTGCATTACATAGATCAAGCCGTAGAACCAGAATTCATTTATGCAGACCTAAGAAAAGGAGATAGTCTGGAGAAATTTGAAGAAGACTGTAAACGTCCATTTGATCTTGGTAAAGCACCTTTGTGGAGATATGGCCTATTGATAGATGAGGATGGAGGTCATAAACTTTTACTTAATTTCCATCACATTATAGTGGATGGACCGTCTATTGATTTGATTTTAAAAGAATTGGAGAAAGTTTCAAATGGAGTCAGCTTAAAGAGCCCATCTTCCACCTATAGAGATTATGTAATTGCTGAAAAAGATTTTTTAGCAAGCGATAATGCCATACAACAAAGAGATTGGTGGTTGAAGCAGCTAAAGCCTCTCCCGCCTGCTCTCAATCTCCCGGTTGACAGTATGAGGCCGGAAATAAATACCTTCAAGGGAGCTAGCAGATTTTTCACTCTGGAAACAGAAATCCTTTCTAAAGTGAATATGATTGCTAAAGAATACATGACAACTCCATTCATGGTATTGTTGGCAGCATGGTCAGCATTTCTGGGACGAATTTCTTCTCAGTCAGATTTTTGCATAGGCATCCCATGGGATCGGAGAAATAATGAGGATTTTGATGAAATAGTAGGTATGTTTGCACAAACACTGGTATTGCGTCTTCAGCCTTCTAAAGTAAGCTCGTTTGAAGACTTTCTCTCATCAGTTAAGGAAATGTGCCTGGGAGCATACGAAAATGCAGAATATCCATTGGATAAGTTGCTGGAAGCACTTGATGTTCCAAGGAATTTAGGGCGCAATCCACTTTTTGATGTTATGTTTATATATGAAAATGGACAGCAAAGGACAATTGATCTTGGAGGAGTACATTGTGAATCCTGTGATGTTTCAACCAATCATGCCGCTTTTGATTTGACCTTGGAAATCACTGAGCGTGATAACAAGCTTTTTTGCAGCATGAATTATTCTATTCCTTTGTTTTCACAATCAAGAATTGATGAATGGATAATGCGTTTTGGACATTTTTTAAATGAGGTTATTAATAAGCCTTCAAAGTTATTAGGCAAAGTCAGATTACTTAGTGGTGATGAGGAAAAGCATTTATTGAGTTTGGGAAGTGGACCTAAGATAGAATTAAATGACCTAACGGCAGGGAAGATCATAAACAGGGCCTTAAAAAAGTATGCTTTGAAACCTTCAGTGTGGTTTAAAGGTAAAGAGATGGATTATTCAGAGCTTGATGAAAGAGCCACAATATTAGCTTCAGTGTTAGTAGCACAAGGGATTGGAAAAGAAGATATAGTTGGTGTATTGCTGCCACGCTCACCTGAAATGATTGTTGCCATACTTGCAGTTCTGAAAGCTGGATCAGCATGGCTGCCTTTAGATTTGTCGTACCCTATAGAACGGATACAATACATGCTGAATAATAGCCAGGCACGCTTGATTTTGTGTGAGAAGGAGGTATCACAACATTACGGTATCACTATGACTGCTCTGGACCCTGATGATGCAGTGAAAAACATTACAGCTCAAGAGCTTGGTGATATTGGAGATCCTAAGGATCTGGCTTATTTGAACTTTACATCTGGCTCTACTGGTTTACCTAAGGGTGTACAGGTAGAACAGGGAAGTCTTGCAAATTTCCTGGTCGGTATGGCCAGGGCTTTGGACTGGGTTCCAGAAAGCCGTATTGCATGCTTGACTACAGTTTCTTTTGATATTTTTATACTTGAATCATTACTATGTCTGTCACAAGGAGGGTGTATAGTACTGGCCGATGAGAAAGAGACGGTTGATCCTGTCTCTATAGCCCGGATTATAAAAGAGGGACAAGTAGATTACTTACAGATGACACCTACACGTTTGCAGTTGTTATTATCAAATGAAAGAGCATTAGCTGATGTTTTGGGAGAAATAAAAACACTTATTATTGGCGGTGAGCCCTTTCCAAATCAACTTCTCCCTGTGTTCGATAAATTTGAATCTTTGAGAGTTTTTAATGTTTATGGACCAACTGAAACATGTGTATGGTCTACGTGTAAAGAGATGACGAAGACCAAGAATGTTAGTATAGGAAGTCCAATTGATAATACTCAGGTATATATTCTTGATGACTGTCTGCATATGGTACCTCCGGGTGTCGAGGGTGATCTCTGGATTTCAGGTTTGGGCGTTGCAAGAGGTTATATTAACAACCCGGAACTTACTGCAGAACGCTTTGTAGACAATCCTTTTGGTGAAGGCAAGATGTACCGAACGGGAGACCGTGCTTTGTGGAATGGAAATGAACTCGAGTGCCGTGGCCGTGACGATGGTCAAGTCAAGTTACGAGGATATCGTATAGAGCTTGGTGAAATTGAGCAGGTTCTAAAAAAGCATCCTGCTGTAGCTAATGCTGCGGTTACAATCCAAGAGTTTGGCTCAGGAAATAAATTATTGGTATCTTATTTTCAATTGAAGCATGGAATGTCAGCTGACAAGGATGAGATTAAAGCATGGCTTGCGGAACGCTTGCCTGAATATATGCTACCAGCTTATATATTGGAGTTACCTGATATTCCGCAGACTCAAAACGGTAAGGTGGATAGAAACTCACTACCAAAAGTCAGTGCAGTTGATAACAAAAAAGCGTCTGTTGAGCCGAAAGAGGAACTGGATACGGTTTTACAGGACGTATGGAAAAAGTATGTTGGGGACAGGGATATTGGAATCCATGACAGTTTCTTTGATATAGGTGGGAATTCTTTTAGTCTTGTGATTATGCAGGCGGAGCTGGATAAATTATTTCCAGGTGTTGTTTCGGTTGCAGATTTGTTTGCTAACCCTACAATTGCACGTTTGAGACAACATATTACTGGTTCATCTTCCAATACCTCTTTAAAAAACGAGGGTGTATTAATGTTTACGTCTTCTTGGTTTGGGCTATCTCCTGCCGAGGGAGGAAGTGTTTTTGCGTCCTTGGAAGTTGAACTGGTACTAGCCATAGAAAAACTTGGGGAGCTATATCGGATTGGTTTTGTGGAAACCGTAATGTCCTTATTTGCTTTGTATCTACACAAGACCTTAGTCACGGATATTATACCGGTATGGATGCTTAGAGATTCTGAAAAGATTGCGCTTCTTGAGTTCAATTTTGAAAGACATTCGGATTTTGGAGAAGTACTGCTGGAGTTATCGTCCTCTATGCTACCTTCTGAGGATTTCAGACTAATACACACACTAGGTTTAGTGTCGGATTCGGAATACGGAATCCGGGTAGGAGTTACATCCTTTCAAGGAACTGATGTGTACCGTCTTTTTAGGTATTTTGACCTTTTGTTGGTAGTTGATAAAGAGACAGGTATCGCAATTGAATATAGTGGACGTTTGGATGGTTCGGCTTTAGAATACCATCTTAAACGCTTTATAAAAATGATTAATTTAGTAATAGGAAAAATTAAAGTGGAAGGAGAAAGTTATGAGTAAAGTAGTTGTAATGTTTCCAGGACAAGCATCCCAATATGTTGGAATGGGTAAATCATTATATGAAGGTAATGAATCGGTACGTCAACGTTTTCAAGAAGCTTCAGAGGTATTGGGTTACGATTTGGGAGATTTGTGCTTCAATGGACCTGCACAAAAACTAACACAAACCGAACATACACAGCCTGCTATTTTAGTGCTTAGTGTCGGCATGTTTGAAGTTGCTCGAGAAGAGGGGCTGCAACCACATTTTTTAGCGGGACATAGTCTTGGCGAATTATCAGCCCTGACGGCAGCAGGTGTATTAAAATTTACTGATGCGGTGAAGCTTTCTAGCATCAGGGGAAAGGCTATGGCTGCTTCTTCCGCAGGGATCAAAGCAGGTATGTCTGCTGTAACAAAAATTGAAGCAGACAGGATTGAACCGGTAATAGTACAATTGCAGGAAGAAGGACATGCAATCCAGATCGCAAATTATAACGCTCCTACCCAAACAGTGTTATCTGGAAGTACCGAAGGCCTCAGAATTGCTAGCGAACGTCTGAGTGCTATAGGGGCAAAGGTGATTCCTTTAAATGTAAGTGGTCCTTTTCATAGTAGTTTTATGGCGGGTGCTGTTGATACTATGGCTACTGCTCTGGAATCTATTAAACTTGGTGAAATGGCAATTCCTGTTATGAATGGGCTTGAAGGACGCCTGTATACTAAGGATGACGATATTAAATCGGCTTTAGTGACACAGTTAACTGGTCCAGTTAGATGGACAACGGTTCTTAAACGTTTATATGAAGAGGGAGCAGAACTTTGGCTCGAAATGGGGCCAAAGGATATATTGAAAAAACTTACATTACAAACACTGCCGGATGTCAAGGTCTATGCATATGACGAAGAAGGTGACAGAGAAAATATTCGCAAGGAACTGGACGAAATTATTCAGAAAAAGAAGCAAATACCAAACTTATTGGGACTTTGTCTTGGAGCAGCAGTATGCACACGTAATACCAATTGGAATGAGGACGCCTATCAGAAAGGTGTTGTTGAACCTTATAAGGAAATACAAAGCCTTTATGAGATGTCTGAAAAGGAAGGGTATGTTTCAGAAAATCAGATGAAGCGTGCTTTGGTTTTACTACGTCAGATTTTTACGACCAAGGGGACTCCAAAAGAGGAACAACTTAGCCGTTTTACAAATATATTAAAGTTGACAGACACTGACAGGCTTTTTTCGGAGTTTATGGTTTTGGAAGGGGAGGCAGCTGATGTCAACTCCGATTTTTAAATTAGATGATATAAACCTAAATGATTTAACTGATACTATGTGCGCCGAAGAGAAATTGATTACTAATCAGAAACCCCACCGTATACCACGGGCTATAGCAATAATCGGTATGGATGGTAGGGTTGGTGCTGCTGAAGACCTAGAGTCATTTTGGAAGCTTTTGATTAGCAACCGGGAAGGAATAAGAGCTCTGTCTGAACAAAGGCGACGAGATCTCGACGCTTATTTGGCTACCGTAGGTGTTCGGCTTCCTCTGCCTGAAAGCTTGTACGTTAAAGGAACTTTCCTGACTGATATAACTGGTTTTGACCATGATTTTTTTGGTATATCCAAACAAGAAGCCAAGTGTATGGACCCTAACCAAAGGATGTTTCTGGAGACAGCATGGAAGGCTCTGGAAGACTCGGGGTACGGAGGAAAGAATATACATAGGACGGATGCAGGTGTTTTCGTGGGTTTCACATCGGATTTCGGGGAATCCTACAGACATGTTTTGAATTATCTCGATAGAGATGCTTCGGAAATTGCGGTGGCGGGAAATATAAAATCAATTATTGCCAGTCGGTTAGCATACTATTTGGATTTAAGAGGTCCTGCTATGTTGGTTGACACAGCCTGTTCATCAGGCTTGGTAGCAATGCACATGGCTTGTCGGGCTATTCGTGCGGGAGATTGTTCTATGGCTATTGCCGGAGCAGTTAAGTGTGATATTGTACCTCTAGCTGAGGACAAGGAAAGTGGAGTGGGCATTAAGGATATTCAAGATACATTTGCACCAGATGGACATACCCGTACTTTTGATGATAAATGTGCTGGTACATCCGGTGCAGAAGGTTCTTTTGCTTTTGTACTTAAGCCATTAGAAGCAGCGATAAGGGATAGAGATACTATCCGGGCTGTAATTCTCGGAAGTGCAATCAATCAGGATGGAGCCTCCAACGGCATCACAGCACCCAATTCTGAAGCACAGGAAGAGCTAATTGTCAGAGCTTTGAATGATGCAGGTGTATCTGCTGAAAATATTAGTTATATTGAGGCTCATGGGACTGCTACACGTCTTGGAGACCCTATAGAGATTAGTGGCATACAGCGTGCTTTTATGCGCTTTACAAATAGGAAACAATTTTGTGCTATAGGATCTTTGAAGACCAACATAGGACACTTAGATAATGCTTCAGGTTTAGGAGGTGTTGCCAAGGTTGTATTGGCAATGCAGCACAAAGTGATACCTGCCAGTCTGAACTTTAATATTCCTAACAGAAATATTCCATTTGTGCAATCTCCGGTATATGTAAACAACCAAAATGCTTCATGGCCGGACCAATCTGATGGGGTGATACGTTCAGGTATCAATAGTTTCGGTCTTAGCGGAACTAATTGTCATATGATTCTGGAATCAGCACCAGTGCAAGTAGAACGCGCACCGTCAAAAGAACTCGGACCGATGATTATGCCTTTAAGTGCTAAGAATATAACCGCTTTGAGACTTTTAGCTGCGGGATACAGCAAATGTTTGTCAGAAAGTGGCGTAGATCTTTCTGACGCTGTTATGACGGCTTCCGTAGGGCGCTTACATCATAATTTCCGTTTGGCAATTGTTTTCGAAACCCGCAATCAGTTGTGTACCGCACTGGGGCGTTTTGCGGATATGGGACCTGAAGCTTTGCCGGATCCATCACAGCGCTATGGAGAGCATCGTCTAATAGTAAGTGAAAAAAGCAGGAAAAGTTCCAAGGATATAACTGAAGTAGAGCGTGAGCGTATGAATGCCGAGGCATTGGTTATGGTGGAAACAATCAACGAAAAGCCTACGATTGAAGTTTTGACCAGTTGGGCTGATCTTTATATCCAAGGAGCTGAGCTTCCGTGGAATAAACTGGCACTGTGTCGTGAAGCAAGGCGTATCCCACTGCCAACCTATCCTTTTCAACGTACACGCTGTTGGCCTGAACCGTCTATTAAGAAAACCGGTGCAGAAGCTGGCCGATTGCATCCTTTACTAGATGCTGCGGCTGTAAGAACTATCGGACATACCTTGTTCAAAAGTACTCTCTGCCCCAGTGTGAACTGGGAATTGGATGAGCATAGAATCTATGGTACAAGCCTTTTACCGGGAACTGCTCTTGTAGAGATGATGGTGGATTGTGCATGGAAGCTCAATGGGTCCAGTTTTCCCTTGGTTTTCAAGGATATTATATTTGAGCAACCCTTCACTGTAAGTGATGGTTCATCAAAGGAACTACACCTTCTTGTAGAGAATGAGGCAGCCGGAAAACATATGCGTTTTGCAAGTGTGTCATCCGATAACCTATGGAAACAGCACGCTGAAGGATTATTGCGAAACCAGGCTGGAATATTGCTTAAAAAGGTAACTAATGTGAATTTAGTAGCAATAGGAGAGCGTTTAACCAGAACAGTAACCATGAATTCGAGTGATGATTTATCAAGAGGTCTGGAGTTGGGTAAGCGATGGAATGATTCGTTTGTCAGCGGAAGAATAGACCAAAATGCTGAGGAATTTTTGATTGAGATTGCCTTACCAGAGGAATACCGTGCTGAGCAGGATATTTATCATTTGCATCCGGCACTAATGGACACAGCTGTTAATGCGGCTAATAATATGGTGGGCGGAGATGAACTTTACCTACCTTTATCCTATGGTGAATTAGTTGTGCATGGGAATCTTCCTAGACATTTCTTCGCACATCTGAGAAAGAAAGTCAATACTAAAAAATCTTCTGTACAGCGTTTTGATATCAAACTATACGACTTAGATGGGAAACCGGTTGTAGAAGTATGGAATTATTGTATAAAGTCGGCAGCTGGTGTGTTTTCAGCGAAAAAGGACGATAGAGACTACGGGTACAGACAGACCTTCCGTATGCATCAGTTACCAACACAAAAACAGCTGCCGTCTGGTAAGGTGTTATTAGCTGGAAAATGCCCGACAACATATAAAATTCTTTCACAGGCTCTAAAAGACAAAGGGCACACTGTTGTTGAGATTGCACCTGATTCAGTTGGCTGGGAGAGTGCATTGGAAACGCTTGATGGTGAAACAATAGCACTTGCTGTTTTTGCATGGGATCCACCCCAACTTTCACATGAACACCCAGAGTTAAGCGAGGATGAAGTAAATGAGGCAGTTTACCAAGGCTTTAATTTCATAAAGGCATTTTCAACTATCAAGCTTAAGTCCCAATCTGGAGTAGTTGCACTTACACGCAACACTTTTTCTGTAGCAGAAAATGATGCACAGTTGCATCCGGGTCAGGCAGCTTTAGGTGGTCTTTGGCGTGTAGGAGCCCTTGAGTTTGAAACGTTGAATTTGCGTTGTATAGATCATGATGGTAATACACCTTCTTATATATTGATAAATGAATTTGCAGATTACAACAGGTCGGCTTTTTTGGCATACCGCAATGGACAGGTTTATGAATCTTATATTGAGCCATATGTTTTGCCAGAACAAGTAACACACGAAGTGATAGATGACGAAGGCTTGTTTGTTCTAACAGGTGGAACTGGTGACCTTGGTATAGAGGTGGCCGGACTTTTAGCAAGAACCGGCGTACGTCGGCTGGCATTATTGGGTTTTCGCTCTGTTCCATCGAGGGATTCATGGGAAAATTTATTAGAGACCTCTAAGGACAGAGAACTGTGTCGGAGACTTAGACAATGGCTGAATTTGGAACAGAAGCTGGAAGTTTTGGAAGTTAGATCAGTTATGATTGAAGAATACAGGGCTGTTGAAAAGCTGATTTGCGAACTTAGAACTCTTTATGGACGGATAAAAGGAGTTATACATATGGCAGGACGAGCAGGGGATGGTTTCATGCTTCAGAAAACCGATAAAAACTTTTTGGAGGTATATACTCCAAAGGCTGCTGGGGCTTGGAATCTTCATCATGCAACTTTAGAGGACAGACCTGAGATTTTTATTGAATTTTCAAGCATTTCATCATTATTGCTAAATCCAGGTCAGTCGGATTATACTGCTGCCAACATGTTCCTGGATTCCTTGGCAGAGTATAGGAGACAGATGGGATTGCCTGCTATTAGTATTCAATGGCCGGCATGGCGTGAGACTGGAATAGCTCGACGGATGAAAGCTGTTGATGAGAGTGAATTGTTTGAACCATTGAATACAGATGAGGCTTTAGAACTTTTTGAAAGGATTTTATGGAAATGCAAAGAACTACCCCCAGTCCTGATGCCTGGAAGAGCACGCAAAGATAAAGATACTGATAATGTAAAACAAAATACTGAGACTGGCGATGGGAATATTTTACATAATGTGAAACAAGTTACATTATTGGGTGTAGACCAACCAGATGAGATAGAACTTGCTGTAGCAGGGATATGGGCGACCACTCTGGGAGTGGACCAACTGGAAGCTGATGTTGAGTTCAGTAGTATGGGTGGAAATTCACTGCTTACTTCACAAATGCTCAGAGAATATGGAAAGCTATATCCGGGAGCAATTGAACTAGCTGATTTGTTTACCTATACTACTGTAATGACGCAGGCAGAATATCTTAAGTCGCAACTAGGACTGTCAAAATCAGCAGAAAATTTGAAAACCGCACAAAATTTAAATACAGGAGATAATTTAAAAGCATCAGAAAATTCGAAGACAGCAGATATAAAGGAAGATCTGGATGCTATTTTAGAACTTGTAGCAAAGGGTGAGATGACGGTGGAGGAATCCTCTGCTCGGATATCTCTAAACAAAAGGAGGGATAAATAATGGAACAGATACAAAAGTATATTTTATCCCAAGTGGCAAAACAGCAATTGACCAAGGAGGAGGCTAAGGTTTTACTTACTGAGTTGGTCGATTCTTCAATATCGCTTCAGAGGGATATAGCGGTTATCGGAATGTCAGGACGTTTTCCCGGTGCCAATGATACTGAGACTTTCTGGAAATTATTAAGAAGTGGTACAAATTGTATTCGGGAATTTCCAAGAGATAGACTGAAGGATATTGAACATGTTCTGCGAAATCCATACTATACGGAATTTATGCTAGGGAATGCAATACCGCCTGCAGAAATACACCAGATAAATGTCAAAGCTGGATATTTGGATGAAATAGACAAATTTGATGCAGCTTTTTTTGGAATTCCTCCTTCTGAGGCAACTTATATGGATCCAAACCAACGTTTGGCACTAGAGGTTGCATGGGAGGCTATGGAGGATGCAGGTTACGGCGGGGATGCACTGGTAGGTAGCCGGACGGCAGTATATATAGGCAGGGATGGTACCAATTATTCTTTCTATCGCCTCAGTTCAGATAAGGATGCTATGCAGTTGACAGGGTCTTGGGAGAGTATGATTGTAAGCCGAATTTCATATACTTTTGATTTCAAAGGTCCATGTATGGTAATAGATACAGCATGTTCTGCAGGAATGGTTAGTGTGCATATGGCAGTACAAGCTTTACTTGCTGGTGAGTGTGATTTTGCTATTGCAGGAGGTCTCAACCTAACTACAACGGGCGAAATAAAACCTCGTTATTTAGAAGGGGCAAACATGAGCAATGTAGAGTCTGATGATGGAATAATTAGGACATTTGACGAAAAAGCTAACGGAACTGTATGGGGTGAAGGAGTAGCATTGTTTCTGCTCAAACCGTTACAACGTGCGATTGAGGACGGGGATAATATCCGTGCAATCATTAAGGCAAGCTCAATCAATAATGATGGCACAACCAACAGTTTGACAGCACCAAGTGCAAAAACACAAGAAGATGTTATAGTTGAAGCATGGAGTAAATCAGGTATTCCACCTGAGACTATTACAAATATTGAGGCACATGGAACAGGAACTGTATTGGGGGATCCAATTGAAATTAAGGGATTAACCAACGCTTTTCGCAGGTATACAAACAAAAGGCAATTTTGTGCAATTGGATCGCTCAAGACCAATACGGGTCATATGGTGGCGGCTTCTGGTGCAGCTGCATTGGTTAAAGTAATTAAGTCCATCGAACACAAAGAACTGGCACCCACGATCAATTTTCAGGTTCCAAACCCATACATTAATTTTACAGACAGTCCATTGTATGTAAATGACATGGTAAAGCCTTGGGATGTTGGAAATATTCCACGTCGTGCTGCTATAAGCTCTTTTGGCTTTAGCCGAACAAATTGTCATGTGGTTGTTGAAGAAGCACCGAAAATGGAGGCATATCCAGCTAGACAGCCACGTTACTGCCTTACAGTAAGTGCAAAAAGTGCAGAGGCTATGAATGAGTATTTAAGACGATATGACCAGTTTTTGGATGAAACGTCATGGGAATTGGCAGATTTATGCTACACATCTAATATTGGTAGAGGTCATTATGGACATAGGGCAGTAATTATTGCATGTAACGAAGATGAATTGTGTCAAAAAATGAAGATACTGGCGGCTAACGATGGTCGACCTTCTGGATTAAGCGGTGTTTATGTTGGATATCATACAATTGTAAATGATAGGAAAAGAGTACTTGATACTGGTGAAATCAGTATCCGTGATCATAAAAATATGAGCGAATTAACTATGTTCAAGCTTAAGGAATACATTCAGGGGCATTCAGAAGATGCAACAATACTTGAGAGTGTTTGCCGTTACTATATAGAAGGTGCTGATATAGATTGGCAGCTTTTGTATAGGGACGAACTTCGTCGAAGGATACCGATTCCGGTCTATCCACTGCAAAGAATACGTTTTTGGGCAAACCCGAAGATAACCAAGATACGCACACAGCGCTTGGATGCTTTACATCCTTTGGTGGAACAGGAAATTTCAACAGATGCTGATACGATTTGTTATGAGACAACCTTTTGTATCGATCGGCATTGGGTATTATCGGATCATCGTATTAGCAACAGGGCAGTACTGCCGGGTACAACTTATCTCGAAATGGCGAGATTTGCAGCAGCTAGAGCTTTTGGACAGGAAACCCTTGAGTTTAGTGATGTCTTTTTCCTTGTTCCTCTGGTAGTAGAGGAGGATTCCGAAGTAGCTGTGAGATTGACGCTTACGCCAATTGACTCCGGGTTTTCGTTCAATGTGGCAAGTTGCAACGAGGCTGGAAATTGGGTTTCTCATGTAGAAGGCAGGATACTTTCTTTGGACAATAGGGAGAGACAGGCCAACACAGATATTATGTCTCTTAAGTCCCGTGCAGATGAGGTGCAGGACCCTTTTATAGGTGAAAGTGACACTGGAGTGTTCCAATTCGGACCCCACTGGGATACGGTACGTGCAGTGTGGAAAATAGGTTCTGAAATTGTGGCACGTTTGCAACTTGCGGAAAATCTACAATCTGAGTTGAATATTTTCCATTTGCATCCTTCAATATTGGATAATGCAGTGAACCTTACCAGTCAGAGCACTGGAGATACGTTCCTTCCATTTATGTACAAGAGTTTCAAGCTTTATGCTCCATTAACAAAGGAGCTGTATTCACATATACGCATTCACCCAGGCAAAGCAGGTAAGGGTGAAATCATGACTTATGATGTT
This sequence comes from Bacillota bacterium, assembly GCA_023398495.1. Classification (GTDB taxonomy): domain Bacteria; phylum Bacillota; class Clostridia; order Acetivibrionales; family Acetivibrionaceae; genus Acetivibrio. The sequence goes on along the minus strand of JAEWSG010000034.1, from coordinate 26,510 downwards.
GACCTTATGGATAGTGAAGGTCGAATACTGGCTCAAATCAGCCAATATTCCGTTAAGCGTGTACACGATATTAATTTGATAGGCACAGATAAAGTTCCAGGTACAAGCTTACATATGGGATGGATATTACGAAATGAAGCCGGCCAGTCATTGCCGGAAAACATTGGAACTTGGGCACTTATTGCTACAAGGGGAAAACGATGTCAGGAGCTGCAGAGTGCATTAGAAAATGCTGGTCTTAAAGTTCATACATATTATCTTGATACCCAGAACAATGTTGAGTTTAATGATACATACGCGCCTGACCAGACTGGTCTGGATGATTTATTGAATGCAATAGAGCTGCAGCGAGCTATTGGAATTATATTCTCATGTGATTACACTGCTGAGAACGGAGAAATAGAAAGTACATTTACATCGGATAAGGCATTCCGTAATAGACGCAGCCTTGGTGTAGATGCTTTATTCAAGCTGTGCAAGTGCATTTTGAATCGGAAGACCAAATGGTCTGCGGGCTTAAAGGTGCTTGTGAGAGATGCTTATGTGGTAGATCAATCGGAGCTGAAAATATTCCCACTTTCAGCAGCTTCAGCAGCATTAGGACGGGTAGTTGGACAGGAGTATAAACACTTGAATTTGGACATTCTTGATGTGTCATCTACAGTTCCTGCCTTTGAGGTAGTCAAAGAGTTACTTGGATTCAAAGGTGTTGGACTGAGAACTTTACGTTCCTTAGGAGTTTTTGTGGAGGAAATTCGTCCATACAGAGTAACAATGGTTGATGAGCTTGCGTTGGAGGAGGATGGAGTTTACCTGATTACTGGTGGATTAGGAGGTTTGGGTCTCGCATTAGCAAAGCACCTGGCTGACAAAGGCAGAGCAAAAGTAGTTTTATTGGGTCGAAGAAGCATAGCCTCCAGCGATGAATGGGAGAACTTGAGCAAAGATGATGTTTCTAAGACAAGCGGATTATATAGGAGCCTTGTTGATCTTAATTCAAGGTTAGGAAGTCTGGAATATAAAGCCATTAATGTTGCTGACAATATGTCAGTCCAGAAGTTAGGGGTTGACATAAAAGAACGTTATGGCAAAATTTCAGGAATTTTTCATGCAGCAGGTGTAGCGGGAGACGGGTTTTTAATGTCTAAGGATGAAAATCGCTTCAGGGAGGTGCTCGACCCCAAACTCAATGGTTCTATGAATTTAATGCAACTTTTAGCACAGAGCCCTACCGGATTCTTAGCATTGTTTTCTTCAATTACAGCATTAACTGGAGGAGAAGGCCAAGGAGACTATAGTGCAGCAAATGCATTTATGGATGCTTTAGCTGATGCAGGTCAGCAAGATGGTATTAAGGTTGTATCAATTAACTGGCCTAGTTGGAAGGAAGTGGGGATGTCGGTAGACTTTAGTGTTAATGACGATGCTAATTTATTCAGCCATATAAATGTACAAGATGGATTGAACTGGCTTGAATATTTAATAATGAATCCCGTCAGGCGACTGGTACCGGCTGACTTAAATACTAAACTGGCGGCGAGTATTATTGAAGATTTACCTTTCAGTCTTTCTAAAGAACTCATTAATACTATGCCTACTGTTGATAATGGTGCAGGTGGAGACAAGGTAATAGGTACAAATGTAAAAATCAAGGGTGCGGTTGAGATAACTGATACGCAGTTAAAACTAGGTAATATCTTTGCAACCGTCCTTGGACTTGGTGAAATAGATATATATGCAAGTTTTCAGGATATGGGCGGAAATTCATTAATGTCCACCCAGCTATTGAAGCTGATAGAGGAGAGTTTCCCCGGAATTATTGATATTACAGACCTTTTTTCATATCCCTCGGTATACGATCTTTCAGAATTTATAGACAGTAAGATAAAGGATACTCATAAAAAGCAAACAACTACTGAAAATCAATTTGTTGTGGAAGATGAAGAAATAAGGCAGCTCTTGGAAGATGAATTGTCCGGGACTGAATTTTTGGAATTGTTTTTGGATAAGCCCAAAAAGGAGGATAACGATGACGGTTGACAATAAAAATGTAAAAAAAGAGCTAATACAATATCTCTTGTCTAAGGTTAAAGGACGGGAATTGGATCCGGAATTGGTAAAAGAGTTCATAAATGAATTGCGGAAACAGCCTAAGAATGAAAATGAACCAATAGCGTTGGTAGGTATGGCTTGCCGCTATCCTGATGCAGAGGATATTAATCAATTTTGGGATAATCTTGCAGATGGCCGCCAGTCTATAACATCCTTTCCTTTGAATAGGCTTGAGGATTTTAAGCGTATAAAAAAAATAGCAGGTCATTTAAGGCGAGGAGGATTTCTTGATTCAATAGATGAGTTTGATGCTGAATATTTTAATATTCCTCCAAAGGTTGCTGTACATATGGACCCATACCATCGTCTGATGCTGGAAATATTTGTTGAGACAATAGAGGATGCAGGCTACCATCGGGGGCAATTACAGGGATGTTCAGTTGGAGTTTTTGTGGGTAATGACCATACTCATAGATTAAACATGTCCTATATGCCTTTTATATCAGAACCGGATTTTACCACTATAACCGGCTCATGGTCAGGTGTGTTGGCCAGCCGATTATCATATTTATTAAACTTGCATGGACCGGCAGTTGTACTGGATGCTGGTTGTTCCTCGTCATTGGTTGCTTTGGATTATGCTATTAAGGCAATACGGCAGGGTGACTGTGAAGCGGCTTTGGTTGGAAGTGCCAATATCTTTCTGGATCCGGTAAATTTTGATAGTGAGACACAGTCAAGCGAATATGTAGTACGTGCTTTTGATCATGATGCTAATGGGACTGTTTGGAGTGAAGGTGTTGGTGCGGTTTATATCAAACCCCTCTCAAAGGCCCAGGCAGACGGTGATCACATATATGGTATTATTAAAGGAATAGCAACAAACAATGATGGGAAATCCAACGGTTTAACAGCACCAAGCGCAAAAGCCCAGCAGGAAGTTTTGCTCAAGGCATGGGAGCGTTCAGGTATTTCACCTGAAACAATTACTTACATTGAAACTCATGGAACAGGAACTACATTAGGTGACCCGATTGAAATTAAAGGCTTAACCGGTGCTTTTTCGAAATATACCAACAAACGTCAGTTCTGTGCTATTGGATCGGTTAAATCCAATATAGGTCATACTGTAGGTAGTGCGGGTATGGCTTCCCTTATAAAGGTTCTATTGTGTTTAAGGGAACGTGTTTTGCCACCTAGTATAAACTTCAAAGTTCCTAATCCGCTAATTGATTTTTGCAACAGTCCAGTTTATATTCAGGATTGTTTGACACCATGGGAGCCTGAAAATGCACCCAGATGTGCAGCAATTAGTTCCTTCAGCTTGTCTGGAACTAATTGCCATTTGGTGATAGAAGAAGCTCCTGCGGATAACAGGGCTGCATCCAAAAAGGAAATGGGAATTTACGTACTTTCCGGTCGAACGCTGGAGTTACTGAAAAAGACGGTGCTGAGGCATCTGAAGTATGTTCAGAGGCATCAGAATATGCGATTGGAAGACATGTGCTACACTGCCTGTATAGGTCGTGAACATCACAAGGTGCGTGCAGCAGTGTTTTGTAATGATATCAGGACTTTGACGGAAGGACTCAAGGATCTAGCAGATGCTTTGTCAACTGAAGAAACAGATATACATACTCTGCATGAAGAAAAAGAATACAGTAGTATTTGGCTGTCACCGCAAACTTCTTCATCCACACAATTCAATCTAGGTGGAACTGATTTGGAAGCTGAGACTAAGAGTATATTAAGCAAACTTTTAAATAGTGATTTAAGAGAAACTAGAAGCTATTGGGAAAGGTTGGCACAGCTATATGTATATGGTGCTGAAATAAACTTTGACGGAATTTTTGCCAACAGGGATGTGAAACGTATTTCCATACCTCCCCAAATATTTAACAATAAAAGATACTGGGACGAAACTCTTAGGAATTTAGATGAAGAACAATACGGTTCTAATGGGACGGAACAAGATAAAACGGTAGATGCTGTGTCACTATGGACTGAGGTGTGCTCTAAAGGTTCCAGACTGCCTTCAGATTATGAGCCTTCCAGTAAGGTGGAAGAGTTACTTGCTTGGTTGTGGTCAGAAACATTGGGTTATCCAATAATAAAGCCTACAGATGATTTTTATCAGATGGGAGGAGATTCTGTAAATGCATTTAAAATCATTCAAGTACTCAATATGGCATTCGGAATGGAGATTCCACCTTCGTCACTTTTGGGCTTTCCTGTATTTTCGGACTTTGTACGTACAATATGCACTGACTTCGGATTTACAGAAACAGTTCTAAAATCCAAGCTTACCATTGCCACAAAAGAGAAACCCTTACAAACTAATGATGCCGATAGAGTTTCAATTCCGCTTTCACCAGCTCAAACTAGGATTTTTCTATCGGTTGGAATGATGCCCGATTCAATAGCTTATAACGTCACCGGAGTAGCAAGGATCGAAGGAAAAGAAGACATTGATGTGGCTGAAAGCCTTATGCGCCGACTTATTGATCGACATGAAAGTTTACGCACCTCGTTTAGCCTTGAGAATGGAAAACCAATACAGGTTATACATTCTAAAGTAGAGTTCGCTGTAGAGCGAAGAAAGTTGGATTATGTTGATGATGAGAAGATACGCAGGAAGCACTTGGAAGCAGAACTCAAAGATTTTGTTCGTCCTTTTGATCTGAAAAACGCGCCTCTGCTGAGGGTCGGATATTTCGAGTTTGATGATAAGGAAACATATCTGGCCATTGATCTGCACCATATTATTACGGATGGGGCCTCTATGGGACTATTATTTGCTGAATACATGGCTCTCGCTGAAGGACGGAATTTAGCACCATTGATTATGGGATACCGGGATGCAGTTGAATGGCTTCGAAATCGTCTAGATGAACCATCTTTGATTAGGCAACGTAAATGGTGGCTGGAACAGTTTTCAGATAAAATTCCGCTACTTGATATTCATACCGATAAACCACGTCCACTAGTAAGGGACTACCGGGGAGCACGTGTTTTTCATACGATACCTGTCACATTGACAACTCGACTGAAATCGCTGGCAAGGAACTCCGGAACCACTTTATTTACTGTTCTTATGGCGATCTTTCATAATCTTCTTGCCAAGTTGGGAGGAGGACGTGACATTGTAATCGGCACTCCCGTAACCGGGCGTTCACGCCTTGAATTACAGAGTATTGTCGGGATGTTTGTTAATACACTTCCCATCAGGACAATATCGACTGACGAGGAGAGTTTTTTTGAACTTATAGAACGCTTAAAAACCACAGTTATGGAGGCGTTTGATAACCAGGAATATCCTTATGAAGCCTTGATTGAGGAGTTGAAACTTGAACGTAATCTTGGTCGGAATCCTCTGTTTGATGTGTATTTTGCACTTCAGAATGTTGATATGGGAATGTCTGGCTCTGGGGAGAAATTTATAGAGTTTGATTCAGGTACTGCAAAGTTTGACTTAACTGTTAGCGCCAGGGAAACTTCTGATGGGTTACTCATGGAGTGGGAGTATGCAGAGGCTCTTTTCAACCATTTAACTATAGAGCGTATGGCTAAACGTTTCCAACGGTTAATTTCTTCAGTTTTAGAAAACCCTTCTAGAAAATTATGCGATCTTGACATAATGGAGGAGGGTGAGAAGGTTTTAATCCTGGAAGAGCTAAATAATACCACCACTGAGTATCCTGGTCATTGTGGAATTGTTGCACTTTTTGAGGAATGTGTGAGTAAATTCGGAAGAAAAACTGCCTTGATAATGGAAACAAAGTGTATGAGCTATCAGGAGCTTAATACGCAAGCAAACACAATTGCAAGGGAGATACAATCAAGGGGAGTTGTGCCGGGTTCGGGTGTGGCACTTTTGCTTCAGCGTTCCTTTGATATGATAACAGCTATATTTGGGGTATTAAAGGCAGGTTGTTATTATATTCCTTTGGATACAGAGAGTCCTGTTGACCGTTTGATAACCATGATGGAAGATGGGGGGGCGAAACTCCTAATAACACATGGTAATGTAGAACATCCTTTGAAGGAGGGGAAATTGGAAGAAGCCCTGGTACTGGATTTGGACTTACTGAATCCTCAATCAGAGAATAATAATCTTAATATAGAATCGGACGGTAATGATCCAGCTTATATTGTTTATACTTCAGGTTCTACCGGTAATCCGAAGGGTGCACTTATTCGCCAGAAATCTGTTATCAGGGTAGTCCGTGATGCAGGGTATATAAATATTTGCCCCGAAGATGTACTGTTACAGTTATCTAATTATTCTTTTGATGGCTCTGTGTTTGATATTTTTGGAGCTCTTTTAAATGGTGCATCACTGGTATTGGTGAACAGAGATGAAGTCACAAATCCCAAGGCTTTAGGTAAACTTATTCATGACAGCAATGTATCGGTATTTTTTATCACTACCGCTCTTTTTAATGCCTTGGTTGATGCAAACCTTGAATGCCTTGATAGCACAAGAAAAATACTATTTGGTGGGGAAATGGCTTCTGTACATCATGTGCGTAAGGCATATGAACGTCTGGGGGTTGGAAGGCTTATCCATGTATATGGACCTACCGAAACAACTGTGTTTGCAACTGCATATTCAATAGATACATGCCCAAAAGATGAAGGTGTTCCTATTGGCAGGGCAATTGGAAACACAACGCTTTATGTATTGGATGATAGTATGAGACTCCAACCTTTAGGAGTTCCTGGTGAGTTATATATAGGTGGTTCGGGTCTGGCAGCTGGATATATTAACAAGCCGGAAATTACAAAGGAATGTTTCGTGGATAATCCCTTCAAAACCGGAGAACTATTGTATAAAAGTGGAGATTTGGTTGTATGGGGAGAAGGAAATTTTGTTCAATTCATAGGTCGAAGGGATCAACAAGTAAAGCTGAGAGGCTATCGCATAGAATTGGGAGAAATTGAAGCTGTGTCCTTAAAAATGGATTCAGTGAAGAAGGCCCATGCAGGAGTACATACTGATGAACATGGAATCAGTAATCTGTGTCTGTGGGTAGTTACCGATACAAGCACCGACACTTTTGATGTACAAGCACTGCGTCAAACTCTGGCAAATACGCTTCCAGCCTATATGGTACCAACTTTTATTGTACCTATAGATGTTTTGCCACTTAACAAAAACGGGAAAATTGATAAAGCAAGCCTTCCGGCACCATTATCGATGATTCGCAATGAAATACGGGAGCCACGCAATAGACGGGAAACACTGCTTGTTGATATATGGGAACAGGTATTGGGAGTTAGCAAGCCGAGCATCGACGATAATTTCTTTGCTTTGGGTGGAGATTCAATTAAAGCAATTCAGGTGGTTTCACGACTTCAGAATATGAACTTGACAGCTGAAACTCAGGATGTTTTCTTGTATCAGACAATTGAAACCCTGGCTCCTCAACTTATAGATCAGCACTGTATGGATGCTGAGCAAGGGTATGTCTTTGGACCTTGTGCTCCTAACGCAATACAAGCTTGGTTTTTAAGTACCGGTTTTAAACCCGAAAAACGTTTCAATCAGGCAATGCTGATTACGGGAAATATGCATTGGAAGGATACCGAGCTTGGTAATGCATTATCGCGTTTATGCCATCATCACGATGCACTTAGGCTGACAGTTTCCTCAGATGGTACAATGACAATCCGTGGGGCTGAGGAAGGTAACTTGTATTACTTGTGTTGCTTGTCTCCAAACCTTACAGCTAAAGCAATGAATGATGAGTTTATAGAGATTCAAAAACATATAAATCTTGAAACGGGTCCACTAGTAGCGGCAGCTGTATGTCAAGATAGTGAAGGAACAAAACTCTTTATTTCCATTCACCATATGGCAGTGGATGTTGTATCTTGGGGAGTTATTTTTGAAGACCTTTGCTCCTGCTTGGCTAATCCAGATGCGAACTTGCCAAGGAAAACAACATCGTTTCTATCCTGGACACAGGCATTAACCGAATGGGCACAATCGGGTGGTGCCAGGGGACAATTACCTTACTGGCGCAAGATGGCAAAAGAGATTCTCGGTTTACCGCAACCATTTACCCCAGCAAGTGTTCTTCGCCAGGATACTGTAAGAGCAGAACATTTGATAGGTGGTGATATTGGAAGGTCGTTATGCAGTTCAGCAAATTTTGCTTATAATACCGAAACATTTCACTTACTGTTAACTGTGTTTTCACGAGCACTATGTAAATGGACCGGAGTTAAAGCTTTATTGGTTAATTTAGAAGGGCATGGGCGAGAAAATTTCATACACGGAGTGGATGCAAGCCGTACCGTTGGATGGTTTACCAGCACTTATCCGGTATTACTGGTGGCTGGAGGCGAAGTTGAGGATGCAGTTAAATCTGTAAAGGAAGCTGTCCGTGAAGTGCCTGAAAAAGGATTTGGATTTGGAGTTCTGCGTTGGCTGGATGGGGGATTGAGTGATGAAGACAAGGCATTGTTGGGTAGTTTGCAACCTTGCATAAATTTTAACTATCTTGGAATGCAGCAGGATACATATTCCGGGGATATCAGTATGAAAGCTTTACCGGCGGAAATAACTGTGGATGAAGAATATGAATCAAACTGGGTACTGGATATTGTGGCTTCACAGGTAGATTCTGTACTTAGTCTGGAAATACGTTATCCATGCGCACTGTACAGTGAGGAAGTGTTAGCAGGTTTTCTGGAACAGTTGGATAATACAGCTAATGAAATTGTAATGCACTGTGCAGGGAAAACTTCAGGAGAAAAAACAGCTTCAGATTTTACAGTAACAAAATTACGTCAGGAAGATCTGGAAAATATTCTTGACGATTTAAGCATCGAATAGATAAAGGAGTTAAAATTATGATTCGAAAAGAGAACATACAGGATATATATGGTTTGTCACCTATGCAAAAAAGCATGCTGCTTAATTATGCTCTTGACCCTTCGTCTGCGGCATATGTTGAGCAATTTGATTTTACAATATGCGGAGATGTTGATTCTAAGTGTATGGAGTGGGCATTGGCACGGGTTTCGGATCATTACGATATATTGCGTACGGTATTTTCCTATAGAAAAACCGACTTGCCACAACAGGTTGTTTTAAAATCATGGGCTCCACAACTATCATTGCATGATTTAAGAAATGAGACAGATATCGAGGGAGCAATAGAAGCGTTTAAAAATGCTGACAGACAAAAGGGGTTTGACCTGAGTAGTGATGTGCTTATAAGAGCTGCACTACTATATACCGGGGAAAGTAAATGGAGGTTTATATTTACTTTTCATCACATTATAATGGATGGGTGGTCTCTGGCGCCTTTATTCCAAGAATTGATAAACTATTATGAGAACCTCCAGCATTTCGGTAACAATATGGGTGCTAAGGAAGCAAACCCTTACCGGGAATATATACATTGGCTTGAGAACCAGAATATTGAAAAGGCACGTTCATTTTGGATGGATTACCTTACTGACTATGAAAGGCCCGCTGTTTTGCCAACTTTCGCCAAAGAGGACACGTATCGTCATGCTACCCACACATTTCAATTAAGTCAGGATTTGGCACAAAGAATGAAAAATCTTGCACAGTCGAAACACATTACTGTAAATACAGTATTCCAGGTTGCCTGGGGGATATTGCTTCAAAAGTATAACTATACCAAGGATGTGGTGTTTGGCAATGTGGTGTCGGGACGTTCACCTCAGCTGCCAGGAGTGGAATCAATGGTGGGTTTGTTTATTAACACTCAACCACTGCGGGTGTGTACTGAAGACGGAGACAGCTTCGCTTCCTTATGTGTAAAGGTATTTAAGGCGAGTTATGAAGCAGCTTCCTTTGAGTACTATCCATTATTCGAAATTCAATCGCTTAGCCAATTAAAGAATAAACTTATAAACCATGTTATTGCATTTGAGAATTATCCTTTGGCTGAACATTTAAGGAATTTAGGCTCAAAAGAGGGGCAGTCGTTATGGTTTGAAAAAGTGCAGGTATTTGAGCAGACAAATTATGATTTTCATATCGTGGTCAACCCCGGAGATGTTTTTGAAATAACATTTGCCTTTAATGAGGGGCGGTATTCAAGGGATACCATGGAGGGATTAGAGCGAAGCCTTAAAAGTTTATTGGAGGATGCATGTGCAAAACCAGAAATACCAATTGATGAACTGAATATTTGTTCAGCATACGATAGAACACGTGTATTAGAAGCTTTTAACAGTACCAAGTGTTCCTATCCTATGAATTCCACGGTTGATGGAATTTTTAGAGATGTAGCATCCAGATATAGGGAAAATACAGCCGTGATTTGGCACGATAACAAAATTACATACAGTGAGTTGGATAAATGGTCTGACCATCTGGCAGAGCAGATGAGGGAGCAAGGTCTGAAACCAGGAGTTACTGCAGGGTTATTAGTACCACGTTGCCCAGAAATGGTGGTAGGGATTCTGGGTATACTGAAAACCGGTGCAGCTTATGTACCGCTTGATACTGCTAATGCACCAGAAAGACTAGACTTTTTGATTAAAGATGCAAATATTCAGATTATTTGTACCCGGTCAGATTTGATTTCAAAGGTACCATCTAGTATAAAGACGTTATTACTAGATAAGCCGGAGAGCTATTCTATGGATCAATCGCTTGTTTCGAATCATAGTTCAGAATCCGGAGCCTATCTTATGTATACTTCAGGTTCTACTGGACAACCTAAAGGCTGCCTGATTACGCACCGTAATATTCTTCGTCTTGTATTTGGACCGGATTTTATACAGTTCGGTTCCCATCAGGTGATACTTCAGACAGGGTCTCCATCCTTTGATGCAAGTACCTTTGAAATATGGGGAGCTCTTCTTCATGGAGGAATACTGGTACTTCCCGATGATGAGGATATTCTGGATGCCAGTCGTCTTGGATCGCTATTAAAAGATAAATATGTCAAAAGCTTGTGGCTAACCTCTGCACTATTCAACCAGCTGTGTGATGAAAACCCTATGATATTTGCACCGCTGGAGAATTTATTGGTTGGAGGTGATGCTTTATCGGTGCGTCATATAAGACGGATCAAAGAGACCAACCCTCATATTAGGGTTGTTAATGGTTACGGACCAACAGAAAATACAACCTTTTCAACAACTCATATTGTGACAGAAGCAGATCTTCAGTTGGAAAGAATACCTATTGGCCGACCCATTGCCAATTCGACTGCTTATGTCTTGGACCATGGGTTTAAACTATTGCCTGTCGGTGCGGTAGGAGAATTATGTGTAGGTGGGGATGGTGTGGGCTTGGGATACCACAAGAGAGCAGAACTTAATGCAGAACGTTTTGTTGCAGATCCTTTTGTTCCAAACCGTCGAATTTACCGTACAGGAGATTTGGCACGCTGGTTGCCTGATGGAAATATCGATTTTTTGGGACGATTGGATTCTCAGGTAAAAATACGAGGATACCGTGTGGAGTTAGGTGAAATTGAGAGCATAATGACTGAATTGCCAGGTGTTAAAGAGGTGGTTGTTCAGCTGCGGTTGTTTGGTCAGGAGAAACAGCTATGTGCCTATTATACTACTGAAGGTGAGCATGACCAGAAAAGCTGGAGAACTATATTGAATTCAAAATTGCCGACGTATATGATACCTGCATTTTTTATACATTTGGAGGTCTTTCCCCTTAACGTCAATGGAAAGATTGACCGCCAGGCTCTGCCTAATCCGGTAATTCCAAGTTCTAATGACCAGAACCAATCCCGGGCACTAAGTTCTGTTGAAAAGAGAATAGCAGATATCTTTAAGGCTGTATTGGGATTTGAATCAATATCATTGGAAGAGAATTTTTTTGAAATGGGAGCAAATTCTCTAAACCTTATAACCATCAACAATCGTCTGAAGCAAGCTTTTGAACGTGAGATTCCTCTTACTGTATTGTTTGAACATACCAATATTACCAGTTTAGCTGAATATTTGAAGTCAGACGATACTTCCAACGACAACGATGATAGCAAGCGGGATGTAGAGATCACAGAGGGAAGAGATACTCTACTTAAAATGGGAGATTTATTTAGAAAGCTAGAGGATGTATAGTAATAGACACTTGTATATTAAAAGGTCAAAGCTCATTTTAGCTGGAGGTGATTAAGTTCAGGTGGAACTGGTGCAGCCATTGCGTTTATCAATAGTTGTAGGTGTTGAAAATGCCACAAGGTAAGTTCTATTAATAATTTTATTTTTAGTCGAAAGTGGGGAAGTAAATGAAATTAAGTACAAAATATACTGGAATAGAAGTTGCTGTCATCGGAATCGCAGGTCGTTTTCCCGGAGCTGAAAATCTTGAGGTTTTCTGGCAAAATTTAGTTGAGGGAGTAGAATCGATATCCCAATTTAATGATAATGAACTTATTGCTTCGGGCGTTGATTCAGAATTGTTGCAAAAAGATAACTTTGTTAAGGCTAAAGGCGTTTTCCCAGGCCTTGAAAGCTTTGATGCGGATTTTTTCAACTATACACCCAAGGATGCTTCGACCATGGATCCTCAGGTTCGTGCATTACATGAAGAGGTTTATCATGCCTTAGAAAATGCAGGTTATGCATCAGAGCAATATCGTGGAAGTGTCGGGCTGTTTATTGGTGCTACCAATAACTTTGCATGGGAGGCGCAAACACTAAAAGTAGCTGAAAACAGTGGAGGTCACAGATTTGCTACCGTACAACTCAATGATAAGGATTATGCTGCTACACGGATAGCCTATAGTTTAAACTTACAAGGACCATCTGTTACTGTACATAGTGCGTGTTCAACTTCGTTATATGCAGTGGATTTGGCTTGCAGAAACATACTTACAGGAGCGTGCAGTCTCGCAGTTGCGGGTGGAAGTGGACTTACGCTTCCAAGTAAGAATGGTTATTTATACGAAGAGGGAATGATCAATTCTCCTGATGGTCATTGTCGTCCATTTGATAAAGATGCAAAAGGTACTGTAGAGGGAAATGGTTTGGGTATAGTGATACTAAAAAGACTGGATGCTGCTATTAAGGATAGGGATAACATCTATGCTGTCATCCGTGGTTCTGCTGTAAATAATGATGGAAACCGCAAGGTCGGTTATACTGCACCCAGTATTGAAGGACAGGCTGAAGTAATACGTCGTGCTTTGGCTATGGCTGATGTATCTGCTGATAGTATTTCATACATAGAGACTCATGGTACAGGTACAGCACTGGGAGATCCGGTGGAAATAGCAGGTCTCACAAAGGTGTTTGCGTCTGTTGGTTACAAGTCTTGCGGAATCGGATCACTGAAATCAAACATCGGACATCTGGACGTTGCCGCAGGTGTTTCATCTTTCATTAAAACTGTATTGGCACTAAAGCACAAAACTATCCCACCAAGTATAAATTTTGAACAGATAAATCCAAACATTGATATGGACAGTACTCCATTTAGAGTGATTACACAAAGGGAAGATTGGAAGCGAAAATTGGATTCCACTGAACAAAATATATACGAGCCTTTACGGGCTGGTGTAAGTGCATTTGGTATAGGCGGTACAAATGTTCATGTGGTTCTGGAAGAAGCACCTGAACAAGGAATTTCTGATTTAGGCAGAAAGTGGAAGCTGCTTTGTCTTTCTGCACATACAGAAACAGCTATGCGAAGGTTACAGGAGAAGTATATTAAATATTTAGAAAGTGTTGATGAGAATTTACAGCTTTCGGATTTGGCATGGAGTTTGCAGACTGGACAGCGAAATCTAAAAAAACGTTTTACCCTTGCATTTCAAGATAGAAAAGATTTAATAGAAGGGCTTAAAGCGGTTTTGGATAATGAGCATGCTGAAAAAACAAATGTGACTACCGCTCCATTAAGCAAACCATCAGTATACTTCCTTTTCCCGGGTCAGGGAACTCAATATCCTGGAATGGCAAGAGAACTGTACAAGACAGAGGTTGTCTTCAGAAAAGAGCTTGATATATGCTTTGAATTGGCTGAAGCACAAGGAATGAAAGAACTGCGGCAGTTGATTCTAGAGCCCAAGGCCGGTGATGAAGAGAAGATGCAGACAACCGATGTTGCACAAGTGTCGTTATTTATTATTGAATACGCTCTGGCACGACTATTGATGTCCTGGGGTATCAGACCAGCAGGAACAATTGGTCATAGTCTGGGGGAATACACTGCTGCATGTCTGGCTGATGTTTTTACCATTGAGGAGGGTATAAAGCTTGTTGCTACCAGAGGACAGCTAATGAAATCTATGCCTAGAGGGGCAATGCTTGCTATCAATTCATCATCAGACATTATAAGACATCTTCTGCCTGAAAATGTATCATTAGCTTCTGTTAACAGTCCTAATCAGTGTACTGTCTCTGGTTCGGATGAGGATGTCAGTATTTTGGAATCCCAGTTAGCAGCAATGGGATTAACCAGCCGCAGACTACATACAAGTCATGCCTTCCATTCGTCAATGATGGAAGGAGCGATAGAACCTTTTAGAGAAGTATGTGCTTCCATACATATGAAAGAGCCTAAACTTCCGTATGTATCAAATGTGACAGGGGACTGGATTGATCCTAAAGATGCTGTGGATCCTTCGTATTATACAAAACATTTAGTAAGTTGTGTAAATTTTTCCGATGGAATAGAAACTATTTTAACTGATAACAGGGCTGTATTTATTGAGATTGGACCTGGTCGTACGTTGTCAACTTTTGTCCGTCAGACTGCTGGAGATAAGCTCCATGGTGTAGTAAATACTTTACGCCATCCACACGAATCGATGCCAGATGATGCCTACATGGTAGAAAAGTTGGGCGAAATGTGGAAACAAGGTATATATATAGATTGGAAGCAATATTATAAAGAACAGATTCGCAATCGTGTGCCTTTTCCATCATATCCATTTGATGAGCAGCATTATCCTATTGACATCAGCGAGTTTTACAAGATGTTGGATGGAGGTAAGGGAGTAGAGCAGCCGGATGCGGACGTTCAAGATTCTTCCAAACTGAGTGCCGTTAAGTCAGGAATTTCAGTGGGACAGATTTGTTGGGAAACATCTTTCCTGCCCCATATAAATCAATATGAACAGCAGAGAACCTGCTTGGTTATGACGGATAAGGTGGATTCTATCAATAAGCTGATGGGATATTTGCCTAGGTGGAGGAATCTTCCTGTCGAGAGTGGAAATTATTATGATTTCAAGGGTACACTTGGAGCCACTCTTCGAAAT
Source organism: Bacillota bacterium (assembly GCA_023398495.1). Taxonomy (GTDB): domain Bacteria; phylum Bacillota; class Clostridia; order Acetivibrionales; family Acetivibrionaceae; genus Acetivibrio. The sequence goes on along the minus strand of JAEWSG010000034.1, from coordinate 11,232 downwards.
TCCAATGCTATAGACAGGTATCGCTTATTTATAGATTTGCGTAATAGGGCATTACTCCCAGATACCATAGTGATAGCATATTCAACAGTTAACCAAACTGTTGAAGAACTTCGGGTACTAACGCTTGCTGTAAAAAGCGAAATGAGTGATATGTTGCCGGAGATTGTTGTTCTTAACCCTATATCTAAGTTTCCGGATAATTCTGAGCTATTAACACAGGTTTGGGGTATAAGGGCTGAAAATCCCGAATTAGGAATCATTTTGTTGGATGCGGGATTGACTCTGAATGATCGTGATACTGCTAAAATATGGGCATCGGTACTGGAGCGTGAACTTGCTGCAAGTGTCCATCCTTATCCTGCTGTCTATTATTCTAATGGTAACCGTTATGTACCTCAGATCAGATCTTTAAAAGAGGATGAATTGGAAGGGACATCATATTTTCAGACACGTCAACTGGCATTTTTGTGTTCTGAAGATCAACTCCCCGCATCTTTGACCAAGACCTTTGGCGAAGAAATATGTGAGCAGGTAAGTGTATTGCCGTATGTTTTAGAGCCTGATACCTTCGATAAGGACTCGCTAAACCAATTGCAGCGGGATCTCCATTTGGAACAGAATAAGTATTTAAATAGTAACAGGGTAGAGGATCTTTCTAAAGCTCACCGTTTGGTTGATGAATATGCGGCTCGTCTTTGTTACGACTATGTAAATGGTATATTTCCATTGGAGCCGGGTAGAGTTTTTGAGCCCCGGGAATTAACAGAAAGCCTGGGTGTGGTAGCTTCTCTTGGTCGTTATGTGAGCTATTTTATTCACATATTCCATGAGGACGGTCTTGTTGAAGCAATAGACAATGGGAGACGTTATAGGGTTACCAAAAAGGTACAAAATCTCCGTCAACCGCAAAAAATTTATACGGAAATAGGAAATTTAACGCCATTGTTTTCAGGTCAGTTGGATCTTTTGGAGCATTGTGTAAAGAACTTTGGTTCGGCACTTTGCGAAGAAATTCCGACACTGGAGGTTTTATATCCTGAAGGAAAGAATGATTTGCTTCTTAGAACCTATAAGGATACTATCCAGGAAAAGGAAGATGATTTCCTGAAGGAACTATTTGCATCCATGTTATCGCATTTGGCTGGTCAGAGGAAAAGCATCCGTATATTGGAGGCCGGTAGCGGTTATGGCTCTATACTGCGTAGAGTAGCGCCTTTGCTAAAGGGAGTAAAAGTTGAATACTATTTCACTGATGTAGGAAAATCTTTTTTAGATGGATTTCGGGAACATGCCATAAATGAAGAAATAGACTTCTTACACTTTGGAATTTTTGACATTACGGAGGATCCGAAAAAACAAGGGTTGGAATATGGCTCTTTTGATCTGGTATTTGCTTATAATGTAGTTCATGCCACCCATCGGCTGTCTGTCAGTCTTGGAAATCTTCAAAAACTATTGAAGCCGGGTGCCTTACTGTGCGTGCTTGAACGTACTAGGATAAGACGTTATGTTGATCTTATTTGGGGTATGGCGGATGGATGGTGGCATTTTGATGGAACTGAGAGAGAACTTTCACCACTGGTTTCTATTGAGGAGTGGAAACGACAGTTTACTGCTCTTGGTCTGGAACAGGTTTCAGCCTATCCGGATTTGCCTAAATTGCAGGGTAATTTGGATGTAGGCATGATTATCGGGCGTCAGTCAAATACTATACAAAAGTCAAATGCCGAGAATTTATTCTCCTCCCAAAATGGAGTCAAACTTTTACCAACTGTAAATGCAAAGGATGAGGCTGCACTGGAGAAGTCACTGAAAGCAACATTAGAACAAATGGCTGACATTGAAGCATTTGTATTATGGGATGCATTGGGAAATAGGGAATCCAGATTTGATTCTCTGATTCCTACCGTTCATCAAAGTATTAAAGCAGCAATAAATGCAAATCATTTGATGATACAAGCTGCTACTTCCTTTGAAAAACCAGTAATGGTTATCTCGGTTGTTGATAAAACAGAGAAATGGGAATCCGGATTAACCGAATGGACAGTCGCACATGAAAAATTGGATAGTGCACCGGGAATTTACAGGGTTTACCTGCCTTCAGGTTGTGAATGTGGAACTAAAGGGATATTAGCTGTTTTGGAAATGATGCTTGAATCCGGTATACAAAGAATTGTAATTGATCCCAGGAATAATCCATTATATTCAGCTAAATTGGCAAGTAAAGCAATCATTTCCACGAAAGAAGTTGATGAAGTTCAGGGGCTCGAAGCTTTATTAATAAAGCTATGGGGTCAAGTACTGGGGCGCAATAAAATTAACCTGGATGATGACTTCTTTGAATTGGGTGGAGACTCATTTAAAGTCATTCAAATGACAGTAGATCTGGAACGTGAAGGTTATAAGGTGCTTATGAATGAAGTGTTTAAGTATCCTACGGTTAGAACTCTTGCACGCTATATCACTAATGAACTTATTTCGAAAGATAAATCCGTCAGTGAACCTTTACAGATAGAGAAAACTTTGCTTGATACGTTTGGTATCAAAAGTGTTTTTAGGACCTTAAGAGACTCAACGCCAATAAATATTTTGTTTGTGGATTGCACTCAAACCGGTGACATTGATGCTATTCGCCGGTATATTAGAGGTCTTAAGCTGCCTGTTGCACTTTTGCCTAACTACATTCTTCCAATGACTTTAAATGAGAAGATACCAGATTTCTTTGAACCGCAAAAATTAGTAGAGTTGGGTGTATTATGCGATTCGGAAAAAGAAATCATTGAGAACATTGAAACACGGGTTAAAGACGAAAGGAGAGTTTTTGATGATTCTATTGTGAGTCAGCCTGTGACAAAAATATATAACCTAAGTAATATACAAAAAATTCATTTTCGTGGGGAAGTTCGGTTACAATTATATTTAATAGAATTTTTTGAAATGGTCGATGAACAATTGTTGGAACAAGCTTTCTGTGACGTTGTTGGAAGTCATGGCTTATTACGCAGTTGCTTAACCCGGAAGCTGACCAAAAACATGTGGAAGGAATTTGCACCTCCTCAGAAAACACCTATTCCTAGACTTGATCTGTCAGGTTTAACACCTGAAGCTCAGAATCGTGTAATGGATACGATAGCGAAAATAGAATGGGGTGCGGATTTTAAGAAGACTGGCAGCCCAATGTATCATGTCATGCTTATTAAGCTAAATGAAAAGAGATATGACCTGTTTTTTCAATACGATCACTCAATATTTGATGTTTCGTCCGGACAGGTTATCAGACGTAATATCCTTCAAAGGTACAGAGATTTAAAGAATGGAGTCAGAAAGGCTATGGAAATCTCTTATAGCTATCAGGAATTTTTGGAGCAGGTACACAAAGGACCTATCGACATTGATGCTGATGGAATAATTTCCAAGTTTGATCTGGAAAGATACAGCCAATACTTGCGTACAGTTAAGGAGAAGCTTAATAAACGCCCTTCCGGACATGTTAGATTGGCACGTTGCGGGATTGATTTGACACCATTTAACTTTAGCGAGAATGATAAAAATGGGCCGTTTGAAATTGCACTTCAAATACATGTTCTTGTTGTTGCCAGATTATTGGATTTGGACTATGTTCCTTTTGATTTGCTATTTCAAAACCGTAGGTATCAGGGTAAGAGCTTTTCTGACGTGGTAGGACTTGTACTTGACGGAGTTCCATTTTTAGTACCTGTAGATCGTGAAAATCCATCTAGGATGACTGCTGTAATTAGGGAAAAAGTAGAATTGATAAACAAGCATAATGTAAATTTCCTGAATCTGGTGTGGAATATACCAACATGGTGGCGTTGGAGAAAGTTAAGGGCGTTATTTAAGGAAGGATATTCTACTTTTTACTCGCCGGTGCTTTTGAATTATGCAGGTAATACAGAACTTGAGTATGATAAAATATGGGATTATAGTATGAACCAACTTGATGATAAAGATCAGAAAAAACTTAACTATGCAGATTTTTATGGTCTCGCAAAAGTCATGAATAACAGGTTGGATTTCCTCATCTTATGTAAGTTTGAGCCTGATATGGAACGTGTGCAGAAAATATTTGATGAAGAGATGGATCTTCTTTTGAAAAAATACACTGAGAAAAGTAGGTAGTATCAATTATGATAAATACTGTGAGTTTGTTTTGTATTCCTTATGCAGGTGGTTCAGCCAGTGCAATTTATTCTAAATGGGCTAAGAAAATGAACCCGATGATAGAGGTTAAACCATTGGAACTGGCTGGACATGGTCGTCGCATATCTGAACCTTTTGACCGTGATATTAAATCTGTGGTAGATGATTTGTTTAAAACCATTAGACCTCAGATTGAGCAGCAGCCATATGCTTTATATGCTCACAGTATGGGGACTATAATCGCTTATGAACTGGCCGTGGAGATCTGTAACGCTGGATATCCACAGCCCGTGTTTTTGTTTGTGTCCGGGCGACTGCCTCCACATTATAAATACCCGAAAGATGATATGCACCTTCTATCTGATGAGGCTTTTATCCAAAAAGTTATCAGCCTTGGTGGAACGCCTCAACAGTTATTTCAGTCCAAGGATTTGCTTAAGCTATTTTTACCTATTTTGCGAAATGATTACCGTATTATAGAAGAATACAACTTCAGAGAACCGATGGTAAGATTAGACAGTAATTTTGTGTTCTTTAGCAGCGATGAGGATTATTATTTATGCAATAAGGCAGCAATACTGGAATGGGAACGATACACGTCCAAGACGTTTGATATTTATGAATTTCGTGGGGGGCATTTTTTCTTAAATGAAGCATGGGAAGATTTATGTGAAATAATTAACAGGAAACTAACTGGTCTCCCGTAACAGAATTATTTCTAGAGCATGTGGGCATAAACAGAGGAAGTACATTTTTACATTATTTAATATTAATTTAATAAATAAATATTTTCGGGGGGTGTTTGAAATGAGTGGAAGAAATATTGATTGCTTGTTTATTGGAAGTAATTACATGAAGCTGGAAGAAACTGAAAAACTCATGAGATTAGCAGATTCAGGATCGTATAGAGAATTCAACTTTGAATTTGTACAGCATAACCAAAAGTTGTATTCCTTAGCTGAGTTATATAATAACTTTAGGTATGGAAGTAATGATATTACTGTTGGAAGTATATTTAGCGCAACAATTGCTTATCTAGCAAACTATTTGCATAATAGGGGGTTAACTTTTGATTATGTTAATTCCTTTAGAGAGGAAAGAGAAGAACTGATAGATATGCTTAAAACATGTAATATTCAGACTATAGCAATTCCAACTACGTTATATGTAACTCTTCAGCCAATACTAGAGATTGTATCCTTTGTAAGAAAATATAACAATACTGCTAAAATTGTTATAGGAGGTCCTTTTATTTTTAATCTGTTAATTGAAGATAATGAAGCTGAAGAACAAGCTAATTTATTTGATAGAATCAACGGGGATTTTTATATTTACAGCGCACAGGGAGAAAAGGCATTAGTAAATCTAATTAATAGAATAAAGTCAAAGTCAAACTCATTTGAAGACATAGAGAATTTGTTTTACAAACAGGGAACTAAATATATTAAAACTGCTAATGTTCCTGAAAACAACAGTTTGGAAGATAACATGGTTGATTGGACACTATTTAGTTCAAAAATGAAAGAGTCCATTTTAGTGCGGACATCTATTTCATGCCCGTTTTCATGTTCTTACTGTGAATATCCAATACGCAACGGGAAATATAGAACAGCTAGTGTTGCAGCTGTTGAAAGAGAACTTAATTCTATCGCACAGATTGACAAAATAAAAAATGTATACTTTATTGATGATACATTGAATTTCCCACCTCAAAGATTTAAGGATATTCTGAGAATGATGATAAAGAACAAATATAAATTTAAATGGGGTTCATTTTTCAGATGCCAGTTTGCCGATAGGGAAATGATAGAATTAATGAAAGAAAGCGGATGTATTATGCTGTTTTTAGGCATAGAATCCGGCAATCAAATGATTCTCGACAGAATGAACAAAAATGCAACTCTTGATGTGTTCAGAAAGGGATTACAACTAATCAATGAATTTGAAATTCCAAGTACTGCATCATTTGTAATTGGATTTCCTGGTGAAACTGAAGAGACAATAAATGAAACAATTCAATTTATTGAAGAAACAAAGCCAACTTTTTATGCAATGAACCTTTGGTATTTTTCGAAATTTTCAGCGATTGCAAACCAGAGAGACAAGTACGACCTAAAAGGATCAGAGTATGGATGGAGTCATCATACCATGGATTGCAAGACTGCAGTAGGGTTAATGGAAAAAATGTTGCTAACTATAAAAAACTCCATTCACCTTCCGAAATATAATTTTGATAATACCGGAATTTTAAATTTATTTAACCAAGGCATGAGTATTGAGCAGGTTAAGAATCTTGTTAGTGCATTTAATAATGGAATTGAGCAGAAACTTTTGGATACAAACAATGTAGAATTTAGCAGGTCATTAATAGATAGGATGATCAGTCAATTTCCTGAGCCTATATAGAACTCAATAAGTTTTTTATCAGAAATGAAAAAGTTTATTATAATCGTGACATTTTCTATCAGACAATATTAAATTTTATCAGTATAATGTAGTTGTTTGTGAATTTATACAACCTAGGAGGTAGTAAGATGAAGAAATCTATTATAAGATGTAAAGACCTCTGCAAAGTATATTTGAGTGCAGAGGTAGAGGTAAAGGCTGTTAATAACCTAACTATCGATATCTATGAAAAGGATTTTACTGTAATAATGGGTAGCTCGGGTTCAGGAAAGTCAACCCTTTTATATCTACTAAGTGGACTTGATAGTGTTACTAAAGGTGAGGTTTGGTTTGAGGACAAAAGGGTTGACAAATTAAAGGAAAAAAGTATGGTCAAACTAAGACGCAACAATATTGGTTTTGTTTTTCAATCTATAAACCTTGTCCCTAACCTGACGATTTTTGAGAATGTAACAATACCAGGTTACCTGGCGCAAAAGGATAGAAAAAAGGTAGATACCAAAGCACGTGAACTCCTAAACAGTATGGGGATAAATCAGGAAGCTTCAAGGATGCCTTCTCAATTATCAGGTGGACAACAGCAACGAGTTGCAATTGCCAGAGGACTTATTAATTCTCCTCAGGTGCTTTATGCAGATGAGCCTACAGGAGCATTGAACTCAACTCAGGGTGAAAGTATTTTGGATGTGTTTACAGAAATAAATACCAAGGGGCAATCTATTGTTATGGTTACCCATGATTTAAAGGCAGCATGCCGTGCAAACAGGATTCTGTTTTTGCGTGATGGACAAATAGATGGTGAATTAACGCTTGAAAACTATTCAAAGGCTGATTATGCTGAAAGAGAAAAGAAGGTTTACTCTTTTCTAAAGGAAAGGGGATGGTAAAATGCGAGCAGTATTAAAAGTATGCTTTGCTAATATCAAACGAAAAAAAACACAGAAAATACTGATTGCTATTACTATTTTGTTGGCTTCTTTGGTTTTTTCACTTGGGGCTGCTATTTTGACTATGATTGATAAACCATTTGAAAATATGTATAAAGAACTTAAAGCTTCACATACACTGCTTTTTTTTGATACAGCTTATAACAACAATAAGGATATTGCTGGTTTCTGGAACTCACAAAAGGGAGTGGAAAGCACCCTGATTGCTCCTGCTAACTTTATGCAGGGTAATGCATACCATAATGATAAAAAAGTTGATATTAGCTTTTTTATCGCTGAGGTTACAGAAGGAAATAAACGTCAGGATATACTTAAGGTTGTTGAAGGAGAAAAGAAATCAAGTCCTGAACAATATGAAGTTTGGATTCCAACTACTTTTGCAAATGAAAACAAAGTCAATTTAGGGGATATTATTGAGTTGCCAACTCTTGAGGGTTCAAAAGATTACAAAGTAACTGCAATAGTAATTGATCCACAGTATAGTGCTCCGCAGCATAATCCGGTTAGAGTTTGGGTTAAGTCCGGTGAATTGAAAAGGATGTTTACAAAGAATTCTACAGGATATGTAATTGGTATACGTTACAATGAGTACAACGAAAAAGATGAAATAAAAATGTGGAATGACTTTGAAAAATATCTTGGGCAGAGTTTTACAGGATATAAATTAGCGTATGAGGATATTGTCAGCAAGTATACCAGTGTTGAAGAAAGTATAGGGGCTATTTTATTAGTACTATCCATTATTATTATTATTGTTTGTTTTATTATGATTTATTTCGCAATATCAAATTCAATACTGTCAGAATATACAACAATTGGGATATTAAAAGCCCAAGGGTTTTCCTCGTTTAATATTATCTTTAACTATGTTCTTCAATATCTGTTATTAGGATTGATAGCCATACCTCTAGGTACGATATTGTGTATTCCTTTAGTAGATGTTTTAACTGAAAGTTTGACAAATGCACTGGGAATGACGAAAGGTAATACCTCTTTTTGGGAGTCTATTGTATTAACATTTGTTATTTTGATTACATTTATTTTTGTAGTATCTTTTATGGCATCACTGAAGACAGCAAAAATAAAACCGTCTCAAGCTATAAGATATGGGGCTCCTGCTAATAAAAGTATAAAAAAGGCAGGTATTTCACTATCTTCCCTAAAAATATTCTCTGTTCCATTAATGGTAGCTATAAAGGATACCTTTTCACAGAAAAGGCAAACACTGTTTTTGTTTATAACTCTTTGTATTACAAGTGTTATATTAGTGTTTACATTTATAAGTATTGCAACAATGGAATATGCCTTCGAAGATCCAAACTATATGGGGATGGACAATAGTGATCTGACCGTTGTTAATTCCTATAAAACAGATACAACTGATGATGAAATTTATAAAAAGTTGTTGAAGGAAGATAAAATTGAATATGCTATTCCTATGAATTATCTTATGAATTCATCAATTTACATAAAAGAAGATGATATTTCGAAAAATATTGTAGGAAATGCCTACGATGGAGATATGGGACTTCTTGGAATTAATAATTCGGAGGGTAAAAACCCATCGAACAGTGATGAAATTTCCATAAGTTACAAACTGGCTCAAAGGTTAGGCAAAGGTGTAGGAGACACGCTTGAAGCAAATATTGAAGGCAAAGATAAAAAGCTTATCATATCAGGAATCTTTTCTACAATGAGTAGTGGTGGTTATTTATTCAGAATAAAACTTTCAGATGTTAACCATTCCCAGATAGCTATGCAGACAAATTATCAAGTGAAGTTGATTGACTCTGCCAATGTAGAAGACTTTGAGAAGGAATTACATGATAAGTTCAAAGATTCTATAAATATTACTAATGCTGCCAAATACAGAGAAACTTTTCTGTTTTCCATCAAGTCAGCTATTAGTCTTGTAACTGTTCTTATTTGTACGGTTGTTGTTTTTGTATGTTTTATAACAGTATTCAATTCAATCGTAATTGATCTAATGAACATGAAGAAAAACTATGGAATTTATAAATCTTTTGGAATGACATCCTTTGCTATTAGGAGATCTTTAATCTATAAGGTTTTATTTGCAACGATTATTGGATGTATAGTGGGAATAGCCTTAGCTATCAGCCTGACCCCTGTGCTTATTGGTCCGGCTCTGTCGGATGGGGGAGCAGTAGATCTAACTATTATAACAAACTGGAACCAGATACTTATAATAGTACCTCTTTGTATGGTGGTTACTGCCCTTAGTACATGGATAGCTTCTGGAAAAATATCAAAAATCAACCCGCGCAATCTGGTATCCGAATAGGTATGGCATACACCGTTGATGCCCTTGCACCAATTTTTTTAAAGTATAGGGATTTGTGGGAATGCTAGTTTTTGTAAATTCCTATAATGGGGATTGGCAAGGGGGTTCCCCTTGCCCGGTTTAAGGAGGGCTGGTCGTTCCGCTACGCTGAACTGTTCACTTATAAAGGTTTTTTATCACCTATCTGAGTTGTTTTAATATTTATTATTGAGAAAGGATATATTGATGAAGATTCAATATGTCCTTTTTCATTCTTTTAGGAAACATCTTGCATGATTTTACGAAGAAGCTGAACTAATAATGAAAAGTGTTTTTGCAAAAATATACACTGATTTCCTAGTGCAATAGTTCAGGCTCTTATTTAATGGGCAGTAAGAATTTAAACCTGGGAAGAGATTAGATAAGCGTGACATAAAAAAATGTTTGACATTTGCTACCCTTTGTCCTATAATGCACTTGTTTATTATTTTTTCCTTGCAGCTATGGTTAGGCCATAAAATTGGTTGGAAGTGAGGGATGAAGGATTGGCAAGATTAGATCAATTCAAGACACCGCTCTTTGATGCGGTAAAAAATTATGTGGATGATAATGTGGTGCAGTTTCACGTTCCTGGCCACAAAAAGGGAAATGGACTTAAGAAGTTCAGAGAGTACCTTGGTGAACGTGTATTCCAGATGGATGCGAATGGTATGCAGGATCTGGATTTTGCAAATAACCCTACAGGAGTTATTTATCAATCTGAAAAGCTTTTAGCACACGCTTATGGTGCTCAAAATGCATACTTTCTGGTTGGTGGTACTACTGCCGGTGTCCAGGCTATGATTATGAGTGCGTGTGAGCCTGGTGATAAGATTTTAATTCCAAGAAATGCTCATAAGTCTACAATAGGTGGTATTATACTTAGTGGCGCAATGCCTGTATATATCCAACCGGAAATAAACGAGCAATTGGGAATTGCAATGGGAATAACCGAAGAAAGCTTAAGAAAAGCAATTAAGGAAAATCCACATGCTAAAGCGGTATTTTTAATCAACCCCACTTACTATGGTGCATCATCAGATTTAAAATCACTGGTCAGAATAGCTCATAGGCATGAAATGGCTGTATTGGTAGATGAGGCTCATGGAGCTCATATGTCGTTCCATGATGATTTTCCTCTGACAGCAATGGAAGTTGGAGCTGATATGAGTGCGGCTAGTATGCATAAAACTGTTGGATCATTAACTCAAAGTTCGGTGCTTTTAGTGAGGAGCAACCTGATTACTTCTGAAAGGGTAAAACAGGTATTAAAACATATATAGAACATTTGTTCTATATATGTTTTAAGAGTGTGAGTACTAATGCTTTATGAAAGTTCGAATAATCAGGGGATATATTCTCCAAGAGAGCCACGGAAAAATTATTATTATAGGT
>JAEWSG010000021.1 GCA_023398495.1 Bacillota bacterium | reverse complement strand
GGTTTAATATTCTCGAAATAATAAATAAAGAGGGAAAAGAAGTAAAATTTATAAGTCCAGTTACAGTGAATAAGTTGATAACAAATGATTGTAGAGTAACATCGCTAAGATTTGAATATATAAACTTGAAGCTAACAGCTGATGAAGTAATAAATGGGGATTTGACGTTAGCAGGAAATAGTATTGATTTAAATGGTTATAAGCTTACAATAAAAGGAAACCTATCTCAAACTGGCGGAACAATGAATATAAATGGTGGAAGGTTGGAGGTAGAAGGAAACTACAAAATCGATAGACCCAACACTGATTGCTATGCGTATCTAAAGATGATAAATAAGGATGATTATATAAAAGTTTATGGGGATTTTTTAATAAAAGCTCGTAATTATCACGGAGATTATCTAACAGCTGGAATATTAGAAGTAAAAGGTGATTTTACACAAGATAGGTATGGGTATAGGGGAAACTTCAAAGCAAATGGAACACATAAAGTAATATTAAGTGGTAACGCATTACAAAATATATATTTTAATGAATATGAAGATACTATAGTTGATAATTCCAGATTTAACATCCTTGCAATAACAAAACCGCTTGAGCACGGATACAAATTCACAGGTGTCCATTGGAACGAACTTCAGGAAGTGTTTGCAAGCCCTAACCCCGAATCTGGAACATCAATAAACAAATCTGTACTTGAGCCGGCAAGAAAAGAACTTGGGCTTGCGGAAGTAAGTTCAAAGATTTACGCTTTTGGTGGATGTACAGGAGATAATACCTACTTAAATACGGTTTCGGAATATAATTATCTGAACGATCAATGGTCACATTATGATCCAAATGGATCAGAACCCAATCCAAACAAATTCATGCTGTCGGGCAAGAGTGATATGGCTATAGCAGCAACTGATAGTGAAATATACTTATTCGGAGGCTTTGATGGCACGAACTGTTTAAATACAGTAGAGGTATATAACCCTGTTGTAGGTGAATTTGTAAAACGTGATACTGCATCCAAGCCTTTGGATATGCCAACAGCAAGAAGAGGAGCAAAAGCTGTATTAATTGACGGTAACATCTATGTTATCGGTGGATATAACGGTACGGGTTACTTAGACACTGTTGAAGTATATAATATAGCATCAAACACATGGACTACAAAAGAAAAGAACAGCTCAACTGATTATTGGATGAGTGCAAAAACCAGTGCAGGAATATCAACCTACGGCGGTAAAATCTATGTATTTGGTGGATACAACGGAACTGATTATCTGTCAACAATTGAAGAATACAATCCTCAAACCAATACATGGACACAACTTGCAAACACATTGACAACAGCAAGAATGGATCTTGGTGCGTTGACAATGAGCGGAAAGATTTATGTATTTGGTGGATTCGATGGAAAAGCGTTATCCATAGTTGAGGAATTTAATCCTGAAAATCAGGAAATTGAACAAATGCAAGCACTTGGTGTTAGAAGAAGTGCGTTTGGTTCTGTAGTGGCATACAACAGATTGTTCATTGTTGGAGGAGCATCAGATGAAGGCAAAGTTTTAAATAATGTCGAAGAATACTTTACACAGGCTATACCGGGGCTGAAATTTCTTGGGGCATTAAATGGACTAAAAGGTAATGCACAACTTTATGATATAAATGGAGTAAACAAGGTAAATGGTAATTATGTTACTCAAAACCAGGATTTCAAGATTGAAAGTCCTGCAATTGACCTTGAAGTAACAAGAACATACAATTCCAGTGATGCAGAAAGTAATGATACCAGGGTGATTGGAAATGGATGGATATTTAATTTTGAGACAAAAATCAAAGTTATGGATGTTATGACATATAAGGTCACAGCATCAAGCTTGAATTTACGGAAAGAACCCTCTAATTTTTCAAGTTTGGTTTACTTGGATCCTATGCAATGGACAGTAATAGGAAGTTTGGCAAACGGTAGTATTGTTACATGGGATGGTACAGTATTAACTAATGGAAGTGAAAAATGGTATAGAGTAAAAACACAGGATAATTTAATAGGATGGGTCTATTATAGTTTTATAAAAGAGATTCAAGGTGTTGAGGTGACTTATGGTTCTGGTAGTAAGGTGATATTCCATTCTGACGGAAATGGTGGATTTATATCTCCAGCGGGTGTATATGATGAGTTTAGGGTAAGCGGTAATACTTGTTATCTTACATCTAAAGACAAGATTACATACGAATACGATTACTCCAATGGAAAGCTTAAATATATAACAGACAGGTATGGCAATAAAATTAAATTCTATTATGAGGGTGACAAACTTAAGAAGATTTATGATTGTGATCCCAATAATGAGAATATTGAAATAGGAAGAACCTTTACACTGAATTATAATTCAAGCGGGAAACTTGATAATATTGCAGATAAAGCTGATAGAAAGGTTTCTTATACATACAATGCAGAAGGAAAACTTGAAACTGTAACGGATCTTAACGGAAATAAGACCAAGTATTATTACTATAGTGCAAATGAGACAATCGCAGGGCAAAATAATAAACTGAAAACTATAGCCAAAGTAAATGGAAGTATGGAGATTAAGGTTCTTACAAACATATATGATGGATTGGGCAGATTATATAAACAATTTGATAATTCCGGCAGACCTACATATTATCTTTATACTGACGTAATAGCAGATGAAGATTCACCGAATTCTGTTGATAAGAATGAATTATCTCGAAGAGTGATTGACAAAAAAGGAAACACGACAGAAGAGATATATAACATCAATTTCACTGACAGGCCAATTAAAGAGGTTGACAATGAAGGAAAAGAGACACAGTATAAATATAGTATAACATATACAGATAATGAAGTTTCAAACTCATATGATACTACAAATTTGACTTACTCAGATATAAGCAGTTCAAAAAAAGATAATAAACATGAAGCATACAGAAAAATGAAGAACACTAATCTACCATCAAAAACAGAGATAATTCAAGTCGAAGGCGTAAATAATGGTGTGGCTTATGGAAATAGTATGACTGTTGAAAAGGATGCAAAAGGTAATATAATTTCAATTAAAAATCCTGATGGGTCTACAAAGACATATGTTTATTATGAAAATGGAGATCTGGAGTATGAAATTGATGAAAACAACCAGCAAACATATTATTACTATGAAGAATATGACAAGACAAACAAGAGAAGCAGACTAAAGTTTGTAATTGAGCCTTTAGATAAAAATGTTGTATTTAATAGGGATAATAGAGATTCACTATTAGGTGCATCTTTTGATCCAGCCAATGCTGCCGTTACCGAATACGAATACAAGAGTAACTCCTCTACAAGTAAGATACTAGGATGCCTGGTTGAGAAAATTACCAATCCGGCTAAACACACAAATTCATTTGAATACAGAGATGATGGTGTGCTTTTGTCATCAACTGATGGAGAGGAAAATAAGACAACCTATGATTATGACAACTGTTTCAGGGTATCCCTCGGAATAACTCCATTAGGATTTCAGACTGAATATGAATACAATGATGCTAATCAGGTCACAAAGATTGTGAAGAAAGATAAGGATGGAAGCAACCCAAGTATTAGCAGGACAACATATGATTATGATGGAAGAGTTAAAAAAGAAATAAATGATCTTATGTATAACTCTTCAACAGATACTGGCAGTGATTATACGGGAATAGCATCAAATATTTCTGACTATGATGTATATGGAAGATTGACAGTGAAAGAAACCAACATTGTTAATCAGGATGGTACTTTGTCCACCTACACAACAAATTATTACTACGACGCAGAGGGAAACCTTGAGAGAGAAGTAAAACCAAACGGAGCTGTATATATTTATAATTATGATTCATTAAATAGAATAACGGCTATTTATTATAAGAAGGATTCGAAACTTAATACAAATGCTGTACTACTGGAAGAATATATTTACGAGAAAGGGATTAAGATTTCTAATGGAAATTATGGTTCTACTAAAACGGTTAAGAAGTATTTAAACAGCACCGAAGTTGCAGAAACTGAATATTTATATGATAATACCGGCAGACTTGTAAAAGTGACATACCCAGAAGATGCTGAGGGTGTCAGAACTTACACGCAAACAACATACTATAAGAACGGAAAAATAAAAAGTGTAACTGACGCTAGAGGTAATAGCACATTGTACACTTATGGCAAATTTGATAGTAGTAGTGAAAGCGTTTATGATGAGGTATTTGTTCCTGTTAAGAATGAGAACGGTGAGACTAAGTACTCGTATTCAAAAAGTGTATACGACAAGAGCGGAAGGAAGACTTTTGATATTGTTTGCCCTGATCTTGTAAAAGTAATTGAAAGGGATGGAGAATATTTTATAACAGGAGAAATTCCTAATGAGTATTCAATAGTGAATTATGCTTATTACAATAATGATAAAGTTAAAAGTACTGCTAACTACAATACTGATTCGGATATAAACAAGTCTTCGGAATCAAATTTAGTTGAATACAAATACGATGCTGATGGAAATCTTATTGAAGAAAAGAACACATTTGATTCGGGAAAACAAAGTATAAATGTAAGTGTTGACTACAATATGTATGGTAAACCTGAGAAGGAAGTCTCACTTATAAAAAATGCCGATCTTGACAAGGATATTTATGTCAACGGGCAGGAGAATATTGTTGAGTATACTGATTTGTTTGCTCAAAATAGCGATGGAACATACGCATTTGGACCTTACACAAATTATCAAGGTTATTCTGCTATTGTAACAAGCTATGGTAATTTTGATAAGGCAGGAAATCCAGGTACAATAACAAGACCCAATACTCAAACAGTATATTATAAATATGATAGCCTGGGACGTGTTGGAAAGCAGACAGTACTTGATACAGAAATTAATGACCCTGATGGTTCAGGGTGGACAACAGCTATTGAGACCGTTACAACTTATAATTGGGAAGGTAAGATAACCGACATAAATGTTTACGCTTCCAATGAAAATGGAACGAAGTTACTTAAAAGTGAGAAAAATATCTATAACAACCGCGGGTTGCTTGAAAAGAACATCAAAAAGGGTGTCACCATAAAGAACTTTGACAGAGCTACTAACGTAGAAACAAAAACTTCACAGGATCTATATACTGCATATGAGTATGATACTGCAGGAAGGATAGTTGCTGAAGTGACTCCAAATAATTATATAGGCTATATAGACGGTGAAGGACTTTTATCAGGAGATACAGTAAATAAGGTAGAGTTCACTTACGACAAACTGGGAAGGTTATTAACAAAAGCTTATTGTGGTCAAATAAAGGATTACAATGAAACTATTGATGATTTTAATCTCATCTCAAAAAAGATTGTGGTTGAGGCATATAAGTATGATCAGAATGGAAATGTCTTGAAGAAAATCGATGGAGAGGCATATAAAGATTCATATGATAACGCTGTTGCCGAGCATAAATCTGTAGCTGTAAAAGACTTGATTAAAAGTGCTTATGGAATTGAGTATACGTATAATCTGGCAAATCAGGTTGAAACTATTAAAAATCCTGAATTTAGCGGTGCTAATGCCATGAACTATAATCAGAAGTACACTTATGATGGGATGGGAAGAATAATTAATGAAATTACAGCTCATGGGGTTAACAAATCTATAAGCATTAAGAATAGTACGACACCTATGAAAGTATCAAATCTGTATTATAGCAATACAAGATATATATATAATGATGTAAACAGAAAAATGGATATTATGGTTACAGACAATATTGATGACCCAACAGCTGATGAATATACATTGAAGACTGAGCGTTATGACTATGCAGGAAATCTTAAAATTGCAATAGATGCTAATGGAAACCAGACAACCTACCAATATAATACTCTTGGTGCACAAAGGAGTGTGACTTACTCTGGTGATTATTCAATTGCTGAGAATACTATAAGTTACAAATATAATACTCTAGGAAATGTAAGGCATCAAGAAGACAGTCTTGGGATTGAAAAGGAATATGAATATGATCTTTTTGGCCGTGTTTTGAGTGGAAAAATATATGGAAACAATGGGACAAATAACAATGAAACTGAAAGAAAATATCTATATGATTTGTATGGAAATGTCAAATATGAGATTGATGAAAATAATGCCGTAACAAAGCATGAATATGACCAATTAGGAAGGCTTACAAGAAGTGCTGTGGCTAATGTTACTGTTGTTGATCCTGATACAGGGTTTGACAGCGAAACCCGTTCATCAACTCATGAAACATTAAAATATTATGACAAGGATGGAAATGTTGTAACTGAAGTCGCAAAAGTAACAGAGACAGACAATTTAGACAACACTACAAATTTATCCTATAGTGTAAACTCATATGAATATGATGGAATGGGAAGACTTGTGAGAAAGATTGACCCTGTCGGAAATGGTATTGAAAAAATAATTTATAACAATAACAGTGCACAGATTAAGTCCTTTGATGGAGAAGACAATATTAAGACCTTTGAGTATAACAAGGAAGGCAAAGTCTCAAGTACAAAGGATATACATGAATTAGGAGTTGAGCATGAAACCAAGCAATACTATGATGCAAATGGAAATGTTGCTTATACGGTAGATGGAAAAAGCAATTTAACAGTATACTGGTATAATGAACTGAACAACCTCACAAATGTGTATTCTTATGAAAATATGGGAACTAATGCAAATGGTGAAGTTGATTATAAATTAACTAACACCACCACATACACTTATGACAAGAATGGCAATATGAAGAGTCAACAGTATAACGGGGCTACAGCAGCTACCTTCCATTACAATGCAAGAAATCTTATAATGAAAAAAGAGTACCCTGGAACTACTGCTAATATAGTGACTTACGAGTATTACGCAGACGGGCAATTGAGTAAAAAGACGGATCGCAACAACATTAAAACCCAGTACGTTTATAACCCTCAGGGCTTAGTTCTGGAAGAGAAAGCAACTTTATTTACAGTTAATGACTCGGGGCAGGAAGTAGAAGAAAGCTACACAAAGAAAACATTTATTTACGATGATGCCGGTAATCAATTGAAATCAAGTATTACTTCTTCAACTTTAACAACGAATGAGATTGTAGAAAGAACATATGATGAACTAGGCCGGGTAAAGACAAAGTCGGTTTCAAACATTGAAGGAAAAGTAAAATATGTTTACGATATTATAACAAATGATGGACTTATAGCGGAAACATCTGTTGATCAGAAGAATAATGTTACAACAAAAGTATACGATAAAGCTGGAAGAATTGCATTTGTAAAGAACGGTAATATTGAAGCTGAAAATGCAGCAGAATACCGTTATTACAAGAATGGAGCAGCACAAAGTGTTATCTATGCTAATGAAGCAAGAGAGGACTATACGTATTTTGATGATGGATTGCTTAAGACCCTTGAAAACAAAAAAACTGATGGAACCCTTATTGAAAGCTATAGCTATACTTATGATGCAAACCATAATATGCTTACAAAAGGGGATAATAAAGGAACAACATCATATACTTATGATAATTTGAATCGCTTGAAAAAAGTAGATGAAGAGTATTCTGGAAAATTAACTGAGTATTTTTATGATGGATTTGGAAACAGAACTAGCGTAACTATTGAACAAAATGGTACAATAAAGGAAGAAATTTATGATTACAACTATGATTCGAATTTGCTCGATGGTGTGACCGTCAAGTTAAATGGCGTAGTAGATGAAGTAATCAGCTATGGTTATGATGGTAATGGAAATCTGACAAGTTCAGAAACAAAGAAGAACGGAACTATAACAAATTCAGTAACTTATGGGTATAATGAATTTAACCAGTTAATAAGTACAGGTGATTTTAGTTATGGTTATAATGCTGAAGGTTATAGGGTGAATAAGAGTTCTAATGGATCCTTGACAAGGTATTTATATGAGTACGATAAGGTAGTGTTGGAGGTCAATTCTGCCGGAGACCAAGTTGGCAGAAATA
The DNA here is from genome assembly GCA_023398495.1 of Bacillota bacterium. Taxonomy (GTDB): domain Bacteria; phylum Bacillota; class Clostridia; order Acetivibrionales; family Acetivibrionaceae; genus Acetivibrio. The sequence continues at coordinate 6,080 of JAEWSG010000021.1, read as the reverse complement.
TTTACGGCACTAACCTACTTATGAGAACTGCAGACGGCTTGAGCTTGTACTATATGTACAACGGTCACGCTGATGTAACGGCTCTAATTGATGCTACTACCAAAAATGTCAGAGCAACTTACTACTACGATGCATTCGGCAACATAGATGAACAGAAATATTACACTGCATCTGGTACAGAAACTACTACACCAATTAACAACAGCATTATGTATGCAGGGTATCAGTATGATAAGGAAACCGGGCTTTATTACCTTAATGCCAGAATGTATGACCCTAAGATCGCAAGATTCTTGCAGGAGGACACATACTCAGGCAATCCTAATGACCCGTTGAGTTTGAACCTTTATACATATGTAAAGAATAATCCATTGATTTATTACGACCCAACAGGACATGCCGAAGCAATGATATCATTGTACTTGCAGTCACAAAAGCCAGAACCCAAAAAAAGTAATCCTATCGCAAGATGGTTTAGTAATAAAAAAGCAGAGTGGCAAGCTGGTTGGGAAGCCTTAACTAACCCCATAAAACGAGAAGAAGCTTATGTATTGATAGATCAATATGGTGATTTGGGTTATTTTGAAAAACGTGACTTAGCTGCAAAAATTGCTTATTTAGATATGTTAAAAGGAGTTGTAGATACTGGAAAAAACGTTTTAGACTCTGGTATAGTGCAATTCTACATGCTTGAGGCAGGAAGAAAATTAGGTATTGGCGGCTTAGACAATGACACCGTATATCAAATAACCAGAAATACTATAAGTAATAAGATTGTTAATGAGAATAAAGTTCTTGATGAATTGCCAAAAATGATGGTAGATGCAGTTATTAATGATTTTAAGAATGTATTTAATCCCCAGAAAGCCTATAACTATTTTTTAAATCCAGATGCTAAATTAGGAGATCTTGTAGAGTATAGGAAAAGTGTTACTAATACGGCTCTGACTGTATATGGTGGAGCAAAGTTAATGCAGTCAACAGTTGCAATAACAAAAGCTGGTGTATTGGGAATTAAGCAAACTGCTGCAAATTTAGCTAATTCAGGCTGGCAACCATTAGCTGTTGGTGGATATGGTTCAAGTGTAGCTGGAATGAATAATATCAACAATGCAATTATACAGATGGGTCAAGCAGGTGCTCAAGTGATTGCTCCCAATATTAGTAATATTACATCAAATCCTGCAGGAGTTGATGGTGTAAAGGCTGCTGGATTTGAAAAAGAAATAAGCAAAATGTCGCCAAGCGACCGCGTTGCTAAAATTAAAACAGAAGTACCAAATATATTAGAAAACAATGGTTTCAAGAAAGATCCAAAGTTATCAAAACTTAATGGTCGTGATGTGTATAAGAATCCAGAAACTGGCGAAGTATTTTCAGTAGATACTCGACATGGTAGATTAGAAAAAATTAACCCTAAAAACGGAAGTCACTTGGGTGAATATGATATTGATTTTAATCAAACCAAACCAGCTGATAAATCTGGAGGGCATAATTTGAAAATTAAATAATTGAAAAAACAACAGAGAGGTAAATTTTATGGAAAAACATAATTGGATTGCTTTAAAAAATCTGGAAGATAATGAAAAGATATGGACTGGAACAAAAGTAAGACTATACAACGTTGGATTAAATATTGAGGATAAAAGCAAAGATTATTATGACTATTTGGTTTCTAATATTTATGGAAATAGTGAATACCTACAACTAGTTAATTTGTCGCAAGGTGAAGCTGGGAACATTATCTGTGTATTGAAAATGGATTTGCCTAATCGATATGCAACAGGTAAAACACTTAAAAATATGATGGACATCGAAAATAGCTTCGTGTTTTTGGAATGATGTTATTATCGTGTGGGTATGTTTTAAAAGTGACAACTTTACCTGTCAACTTCAAAAACTCCATCGGCAGAAGTTAAGATTCCAATAATATGTAAGCGGTGGAACAAATGCCGTAGTGTAGAAACCTCCTTTGTTTGATATCATTTAATAATAAATATCAGACAGGAGGTTTTTCAATGGCTAAAAGTAAGCGTCAAAGATTTGGCGTATGGGAAAGTGATTTTCCAGATGATATACTGATGTCCAGAAGGGAAGAGTTTCCCCAACTGGACATTGAAATTTTAATATTTAGCTAGTAGGGATAACCTTCTTAGGTATTTTTAAATCATCAGGCAAGCTTTTAGACCAAGGCATAACTTCCATCAATGTCTCTTTATCAGGGTTTTCCAAATTAGATAAAGTATCGATTAAAAATGTTAAGTATTTTTCTACCATTAAATCATTAGCTCTAGCAGTTTCAATTATGCTATATATAATGCTACTAGATTCAGCACCATTTTTATTTTTGCAGAATAACCAGTTCTTTCGGCCAATCACAAAGTATTTTATTGCCCTTTCGGATGCATTATTATCTATTGTTGATTTATAATTAAAAATGAACACTGATTCACGAATAAAACTGAACACTTTTTGATGGTACTATAAAAAAGTTTACACAGTTTTATTCTTTAAATAGATATAATTAACGTTTAGAATTGAACACTTCTGATTATTGTATTATCATACCTTTCGTAAGTCAAAAACGGAAGGTGGTGAAAAAGGAAGTGAAAGATTTGCAGGACTGGGCAGCTGTGCAGAAACTGAAGAAACAAAACATGAACATTTTAGAAATATCTAAAGCTCTTGGAATGTCGAGAACTACGGTATATAAATTATTGAGTTTGGATGAAGAACCAGTATACAAAAGAACAAATTATCCATGTAAGGTTAAGCATTATGAAGAGCAGATAATTGAATGGAGGATAAACCCGGAGTTTGATTTTAATGGGACAAGAATTTTTAGGGAACTCAAAAAACTTGGCTACAAAGGCAGCATATCTCCTGTATATTCATTTTTGAAAAAACTAAATGAAAACACATCTATCATACCAAAAAAGGCAACAGTAAGGTTTGAAACGCCTGTAGGTGACCAAGCCCAATTTGATTGGACAGAATACGAGATGTGGATTGGCGAAAGGAAACGCACCGTATATTGTTTTTCAATAATTCTTGCAGCATGCAGGAAGAAGGCTGTATGTTTCTCTCTTAAATGTGATGCAAATGCCATATACGAGGCAATTCAGGAGCTGTTTGAGGATCTTGGAGGAGTTACACTTGAGTTGTTGATTGATAATCCAAAAGCACTTGTAATTGAGAATAATCCTCGTAGTGAGGATGAAATCGAATACAATCCAAAAGCATTGATTCTTGCAAAACATCTAGGTACTGAACTAAACGCATGCCATTGTTTCTGGCCAAACACCAAAGGCAAGGTAGAACGCCCGTTTAATTACATTGAGGAGCAATTTGTAAAAGGTGGTCGTTTTGCTAGCATGGAAGACCTTAATCAAAAAGGTAAGGAATTTGTAAACGATTGGTGTAATGAAGTTCATACTACAACCAAACGCATTCCAAATGAATTCTATGAGACGGAAGAGAAAACGGCATTACAGCAGCTACCGAAAGGTCGACTCGATATCCAAAAACAACTTGTAAAAAGAATTGTCAGTTATGATAGTTATATAAGTGTTTCAACAAACAAATACAGCCTCCCGGTTAAATATGCAGGTAAACAGGTGCAATATCGATTGGTGTACGGTTTTCGTATAGAAGTTTATACAATGGATATGGAACACATTCTTACATTGGAACAAAAGGATTTGAAAAATGGTATATACAAAAATGATGAGCATTATGCAGACATTAAGACAGTGTCTAAGTCTATTCCCCAGATAAGGCGTGATTTCACTTCAATATTTGAAAACGGCAGAAAGTACCTTGATGCTGCTGGCAGAAAATTCGATCAGCCTACATACCATGCACGAAGAATACTGCAGTTACTTGACTTGTATGAATCAAACGACCTTGATAAGATTCTTGCCTATGCACTGGTACATGATATCTTAGATGTCAAATCCATAAAAGAACTGATTAAGGATAAGGGATATGAAATTATCCACGGTAATGAAAACAAAAAGTTAAGAGAGCCAGTAATAGATGGTCTGACAAGAAACTGCGACTATTACGAAGAAAACACAAGGGAGGCTATAAAATTATGAGCCGGAGAAAAAACTTGAAGGATGAGCATCTGGAAGAAATGCTCCGAAAGCTCAAACTAACGGATATTCGCGAGAATTACCAAGATGCAATCGAAGAGGCTATAGAAGCGAAGGAGGGCTACCGAGAATTCCTAATAAGGCTTGCTGCAATGGAGATAGATGGCAGAAAAAAGCGTCGTGGAGATAGAATGGTTGTGGAAGCTGGATTCGATTACATAAAGACGCTTGACGATATTGAATACGAATTTAACGGCTCAATAAACTATCAGCGTATCAAGGAACTAGGAACACTGGAATTCATAAATCGCAGAGAAAACATCATAATAATTGGTCCTCCAGGAGTAGGGAAAAGTATGATTGCTACGGGAATTGGCATAAATGCCTGCATGGCGGGACAGAAAGTAATTTTTGCCAATGCCAAGGAACTCACTGATGACTTGTATAGCTCTATGAAAGAAGGCAGGTTGAAAGAGGAATTGAACAGAATCAATAAGGCTCCGCTTTTAATAGTGGATGAATTATCATATTTGAAAATGGATAAAGAAAGAGAGAGCATTTTCTTTCAAATCGTCCGACAAAGATACGAAAAGAGCTCTCTTATAATAACTACCAACCTCCCACTAGGAAGATGGGACGAGGTATTTACCGGACAGCTTGCAGCCACAGCTATACTTGATAGACTGGTACATCACTGCCATGTGATTAATATAACAGGCGACAGCTTCCGTGTCAAAGGAAATGAATTTTTGAGTAATAAGGAAGGAGCATTGCTATGAAATATAAAATTAAAAATATGTTTATCAAATCGATAAATGTACCTAACAAAAGTCTTACAGATCATAAAGTTCTCAATGCTTTACACACTTGTGACAAGAGCTTTGGCGAGGTAGATATGGATCCATATAACCTTATGTATTATCTATTCCGGGAGATTGTAGAACTGGAACACAAGGTAATACAACTTCGCCAAGAAGTGAACCGCACATCACAGCAAAAAGATTTGATGCTAAAACCATATCAGGATGTATACAGCGATTTAAGTTGCTATTACAATGACCATCCTGGTTACAAGAAGTATGTTCAAATATATCATGAGGAACCTTATGATGGCAATTGGGGACAGTTTTCGAATTCATCTGACTCCTACGAGGAAACGATTCTTGGTAAGAAAGATACATACTGATAACTAAACAAAGCAGCAATTATCATTGTGCTTCTATACAGTCACAATGATAATGTGCTGTGCTACATTAACAAAAGAAGGTGATCAGATTTACATGTTAAATAGCAGACATCCAAAAGGGTGATAAAGGATTAAAAGAACAAGGAAGGAGGTAATCTCATGAGTAGAGTAAAGAAACTTGAGAGTATTGATTTTAAGATATTCGTTGATATCTTTAATAACCATGGAAAGCAGGCAGCTATAGAACATGTTACTGAAACGTATGGAGTGAGGTATGATACCATAGTTAAAAGGCTAAGACGAGATTCTGAATATATATTTGATCAAAGCAGAGACAGGTATGTTCTAAAGCCAGATAGTAATTCTGAGAATTCATTTTTAACAGTTGAAGAACTTTGTAATACAGATAAACACAAAACCATGCAGCCTGATTTTATTGATTCTGATAAAATTATTTCTAACCTGATAAAAGATAAATTCTTTGAAATTAGTAAATATGTAACCTTGGAGAATAGCAACAGAAAAATCATTTTAAAAATTGATGCCGCAAGGGCTGCAGGATATTGGATTGAATATGCGTAGTTGGTATTTCTCTGCCCAGTAAGAAAACCCCAAAGAGGAAAGATGGTGAGAATATGAGATTTCTTTGCAAAACGGAGAAGGATGAATGGAATGGTAGTATCCGAGATATTAAACTGCAAAATAATGTTTATGAATTCTGGATAGAAAGTAGATCAAGCATTATGGTTGTTTTTGGACCCACATCAAGGGGTGGATTTGCTTGTTTTCCAGATTTT
>JAEWSG010000199.1 GCA_023398495.1 Bacillota bacterium | reverse complement strand
CTACGCAAACCTCAAGAAGCTCGTCGAGATGGGATACCTCCGCTCCGAGAAGGTGACGCTTGAGGGGAAGGAACTCGAACTCTATGCCATCACCCCGGAGGGACTTACCGAGTGGCAGCGTGTCCGGGGCTGGCTCTGCAAACTCCTGGGCTGCGCAGGTGATCACTGTGGACGATAGAAGCAGAGTCATTGCCTGCTTCCGGGAAGCGGGGTTCCGGATGGATAAAGACCTCTTCGAGCACCGGCTCATCGCCCAGAAGCTCGTCTACCTGCTGAAACTGAAGGGCGTCGAGTTCGTGTATCCATTCCGTCTCTACGTCCGGGGACCCTACTCGCCGGACCTTGCTCGGGAGTACTACCTGCACGCCGACGAGTTCTTCCGGTGCGAGACGGCAAGCACGCTCTCCCCCGCCGAGGCGGATGCCGTTGTCGGGCTCACCGCCCTCTTCGACAAAAGCCCGTCCCTGCTTGAGATCGGGGCGACCTACGGGTATCTGGCCTACGGGATGCACCAGCCGCCGCAACAGGCGTACCGGACTGTCAGGAGGATGAAGTCCTTCTACTCGAACGAGCAGATCGTCAAGGGTGTCAACCGGGCGAAGCAGTACCTCTTCGTCCCCACCGATGAGGAGAAGGCGGCGCTCGACGCCGAGTTAGAGGAGTGGCAGCGGGCCGGTATCCGGTCGATGAGGCATTAGGATGCGCCGGGGCAAGGGCGATATCTGGTTCGTCGATCTCACCGACGCACGGGGGCACGAGCAGAGCATACGGATCAAGCAGCATAGCAGCAACCCGTTGCTCCTGGAGGTTCAATCTACGTAGGGTACAACGGCAGGGAAAGAATGAAAGTGAAGGACTGCATAAAGATGATCGAAGATGACGGGTGGTATCTGGTGGCGACTCGCGGCAGCCACCGACAGTATAAGCATCCGTCAAAGTCTGGCAGGATAACCATCGCCGGGCATCCTGCGGACAATCTTGCTCCGGGAACGCTGAACAGCATTCTCAAACAAGCAGGGCTAAAAGGGAGGGACGAATGATGTATCGATTTCTTGTCATTGTCGAGCAGACCGACGGCAACTACTCGGCATATTCCCCGGATCTTCCGGGGTGCGTGGCGACCGGAGCGACCCGTGAGGAGGCGGAAGAGCGGATGCACGAGGCGATTGAACTCCATATCGAAGGGCTCCAGGAGGATGGCCTCCCGATTCCGCCATCACGATCTTCAGCTATCTACGTAGCAGTCGGTAGGGGGTAACCGCCACCGGTTGCCAAGCCCCATTTTCCGATCCAAACGACGATCGAGGGCTTTTTCTCTTGTACATCGGAGGTCCGATCTCTCCCCGCTTTAAAAAAGGTCAATGTTGTTGAAGACAGAAGGAAGAGTTGATGCGGGCACCTCCATCGCCGGAACGGTTCATCCCTCAAGGCGGTACGGAGTTGTTCTCTCGATCCAGCAGGAACGGTACGAACCATGAAAATGCATAATGATATTCTTGCCGCCTTCCCCGATCTCTCGGTTGCAGAAGGCGAGGTCGGGCCGCTCTCGATCCAGGAGAAGAGCCCGCGCCTGGAAGCCCTGAGAGACGAGATCGTCTGCTCGGTACGAGAACAGTATACGCTGGAGAGGATCAAGGATGAACCTCTCTTCAGGGCGTACCGGGACTTCTTCTGGAGGGTGGGCGTCGACCCGACCAGGACGCGGCCCGCCTCGGAAGCCCTGGTGAGACGGATTCTCGCCGGAAAGACGCTCCCGACGATCAACACCGCGGTGGATGCGTATAACCTGGCCTCGATCCGTACAGGTATACCCATCGCCGCGTTTGATGCCGATACCCTGGCCGGGGAACTCTCCATGCGGTTTGCAGAAGATGGTGAAGAGTTCCTCGGCATCGGGATGGCAACACCCGTCCTTCTCCATAAGAACCAGGTTATCCTGACGGATGACGACGCGATCGTCGCCGTCTACCCGTACCGGGACTCGGACGCAACAAAGATCACCCTCGCCACAGAGATGGTGCATATTGTGGCATGCGGCGTGCCGAAGGTTGAACGAGAGAAGGTGCATTCGGCATACGAACTGGCCGTCGCATACCTGCAGGAATACGCTTCAGGCCGAGGATGATTCGGACAACCCGGCTGCCGAAATATACATATGGTTCTCCCGGTATCTTCGACCATGAAGATCATACTGACCGGCATATTTGTGGACGATCAGGACAGGGCCCTGAAATTCTACACCGAAGTGCTCGGCTTTGTGAAGAAGAGCGATATTTCCGCGGAAGGGTACAGGTGGCTTACCGTCGTTTCTCCCGACGATCAGGACGGGACCGAGCTGTTGCTTGAGCCGAACGACAACCCGGTAGCACAGGCGTACCAGAAAGGAATCTTTGAACAGGGCATCCCTGCTGCGTCCTTTGGTGTCGAAGACACCCGTGCGGAGTATGAAAGACTCAAAGATCGGGGCGTGAAGTTCACTACGGAGCCAACGGAAGTTCTCGACGGGGTGACCATAGCGGCCTTCGACGACACCTGCGGCAACCTCATCCAGATTCAGACAACGCCTAAATGATCTCCTTTGCTGGAGGCGTCCCCGGAGCGGGTGAACCTCCGGATACCGCCCGCGAGCACGCCGATCCCATGCGGTATGATGCGGCTTTGCCCCCACGAAAGCAGGCATCGCCTCACCGGGAGCCGGCCGTGGGGCATGAACCAGAGCCTGAATGACGACGTTCAACGAACTTCCGCTCACAAGGTAGATACCCTGCCGGCATCCATACTCCTCCAGGAAGTGCCGGGATGGATCTTGCAGCATTCTTTGAGGATGAGGAGGTCGACGTCTACTGCTCAGTCGGCATCGAGGTGCTCGCCGACGCGGACAGGGCCTCGGTGCTGCAGTTCCTCCCGCCCGCCCGGTCCGTGATCGTCTTCG
>JAEWSG010000167.1 GCA_023398495.1 Bacillota bacterium | reverse complement strand
TAATATAGCTATTACCAGTACAATCGGGGGGACATCCGAAGTACTGGGAGGAGGTAAGTTTGTTAACGGCGCGATTACAGCCTCATATACTTACTTGTTTAATCACTATCTACATGATAATCCTCCGAAAGGGGCTGCCTCAGGACAAGGGGGTAATAACCCTATCGAGTATGTTGGAGCTATCAATGATATTGCTTTAGCAGGGGCAATGGGATATAATGCTTTGGATAATGGTTTAAAGCGAAAATATGCCTATCAGTTATCGAAACATATAAATGCCAAACCTGGTAATATTTATCAATCCGCTAAATCATTTGGAAAAAGTAGTGCTAAAGTATTGGGGAAAACAGCAAGTGTTATAGCTGTGGGGTCAATCGCATATGATTTTGGTACAGGGACAGCAAATACTGCAACCTTAGTTGATGCCGGGATGTTGATAGGAGGCGCCGCTACAGTGGCAATATTAGGTACAGTTGCTGCTCCGTTTGTTGTAGGTGCAGGTGTTGTTTACGGTGTCGGTTGTCTTTTTGGCTTTGATGCTTACCTTAATGAAACGCTTGATATATCTAAAAATATCAATTTTATAAATAATAAATGATGAAGGCATTTGAGATATTTTATTTATCTTATTACTATTTAGTACGAAAAGATAAGTATTTAAGCAAAACAGGTAGGGTTCGCTTTCTTATTGAGCTAGTTTTATTGATGCTTTGTGCTTCGATGTTATTCATGATTTTCGGAGTACTTAATATTAGGACAGATAATTTAAAGACTATTTCGATATTAATATTTGCTGCTTTAGTAACTACTCACTTGGTTAGTAAAATAATTTTAGGAAGAGGAAAAGAGCAGGAATATATACAATCAGGTAAGAATTATGATTTAAAAAGGAAAAAGGGTTATGCTCTTCTTGGGTTATTAGGATTACTGCTATCATTTGTAATAATGATACTTTCAGCAATTTTAATGAGTTATTTATGGAGTATTAATTTGTTTTGAATTATTAAAACTTTAAGGATAAAAAAGCACGGTTCATTATTAGTGCCGGGCTTTTCTGTTATAATGCTGCAACGTTTTTCTGAAAGAAATCTTTAAACTTCTTTTTGGTCAGGAAAGTATCCACCATTTTAAAGACCATGTTTTTTTCTTCCGGTTCAAGTTCTTGAATCATTTTAACCTGTTCCATCAGGGTTTTATCTTCCACGGTTATTTCTTGCGGTATAGCACCATCAAAATTTACTATCTGGTCAATAGTCATCCCGAAATACTTTGCGATTTTATTGAGTGCATCTACTGAAATCTCACGTTGTCCGCTCTCTATCTTGGAATAGTTGGAGCGGTGCATGTGTATCAGTTCGGCAATTTGCTGCTGGGTCAGGTTTTTATCTTCCCTTATTTTCTTGATGTTTTGTCCGACGCTCATAAATATTATCATTTTGCCCTCCAAAGTTATCATTTAAGCTACAAATTTAAAACATTGTTCCATTTTGATAAAATAAAAGTTGTCTGTAAGGAACAAATATTATAAATTTGCCACGTATCAAAGCGGCACATAAAAAAATAAGTCGGATTTGTTGGGAAGCCTGATTTTTGGGGAGTAGGTTGCGGAGTTGCCGCAGGACAAGGGGGTAGTAATTATGCCTGGGCTGGTGTCTTAGCATTTGCTGGAACTGCAGTCGTAGCTGAAGGAGCAACAACAAGTGGGCTTTACCCGAATGTAAGAGGTGGTGTAGTGAGTCTGAAAGCTGGCGATGTTTGGAAATATGGAGAAACGACGCAGGGTTTTGATAGATACTCTCAGAATTTCTTAACTACCAATAAACTGCAAATGGTGCCCATATTCTATGGCAATGTTGCAGAAATTAAAGTTCAAGAGAAGTTTATGATTTACGGGTTTTACTTTCAAAATGGCACATTGCCAGCCGGCAATAGAATATTTATATAAATTATTACTATGAATTTTGGTTTAGCACAGTATTTATCAAATGATTTGACTTCTAAATCAAAGGAAATTCAGGCATATTCAGACAGACTAAGTGTATTTTTTTCATCTCAGAATTATGGGAATGGCCTAAAAGGTTTATCAGTAGGAATAATTTGTGTAAGCCCTGAGTTTGAGAGTTTCTTCAAACAAAGAAAACCTAAGTTTACAAAATCGAAAACAGTTATTGATGGTTTAAGTAGAGTATATGACCATGTTTTTGAATGTGATGTGAAATTAGATTATGAATCATTTAAGAAAGCCAATACTGAAGAAATGCTTAAAATCATTGCAACAGAATTGGTAAACATTCTTGATGTATTAAAGGAAAAAAAGATAAAAGACTTTGATATAGACAGATTTCAACAAGACCTTAAAAAAGTAGTATAACAGAAAAGCCTGGGCAACCGGGCTTTTTTATAATAACAAGCTTTGTAGTTTACTTTTGGCAAAGAACGCATCGTGCATTGCGTGCACATCCTCGAAGAACCAAGTATAGGTATTAGAAAACTTCTTGCGGGAGAATAAAAAGAAATATGGGTTGTTCTAAATTTTTATTTTTAAGGATATAAGGGCTTGGGCGCATCTTAATAGACTTAGGACTTAAGGATTCTTTCTTTTATAATTTCGAAGGACCAGGCAGGCTGTGTAATGAAAAAAATAGGAGGAAAATTATTTTTATTTTCCTCCTATTCGATTATTTCCCTGATGCGAATGGTCGGCAAGAGATTTACCGATAGCCAATGGCTTAAATAAATAGCTTCAAGTGTTTATCCCTGATTTTTCATTGCCTTGGGACCGAGCATATTGATTGGATTCAGCGCTTCGTCTAATTCTTCCTGAGATAATAATTTGTTCTCGAGTACCAGATCATAAACTCTCTTGCCCGTCTCC
>JAEWSG010000093.1 GCA_023398495.1 Bacillota bacterium | reverse complement strand
TGGTTTACTGCGGCATATAACGGGGATATTTCTGGTTTGGAAAAGCTAATAAAAACAACAAAGGTAGATGAATTAAATGAAAATGGTTATACAGCTTTGCAAATAGCAATCCGAACTCAACAATATGGTTCAGTAGAATTCTTGTTAGATAATGGTGCTGACATAAATCAAAGGGATAAAGGTCAATTAACACCTTTGAGTCTTGCATGTATGTATGAGGATAGTAGAATTGTTAATTTATTTATTAAACATGGAGCCAATATAGATGATGATAATGGTAATGGATGGACGCCATTAAAATCGGCAGCATCTTTTGGTTCATTAGAAATATTAGAAATACTATTAGAACATGGTGCAAATGTTAATTATCAAAAAAATGGAACTAGATACACTGCATTGGCATGTGCAATTAGTATAGGAGATGTAGACAAAGTGAAACTACTATTTGATTACGGTGCGGATATAAGCGGGGATAAGAAAGATACTTATTTATCATTGAATGATGAATATAATTCAAATAATGTTGAAATATTCAATAAAATTAAGGATGTATTAATCGCTGAGGACATCTAATACATAATCCATACATAACTAAAAATGCTCAAACTGTTTGATGTAAACCGATATAGTGAGGAGGAACTTTTGGGTCTAACGAATTTGATATCAGGTATCTTTTTACTGGATCAGAAAATAGATTCAGAGGAATTAAAAGAAAGACTAATAAAGCTAATAGAAATATTTAGAGGTTTGACAGAGGAAGAATTAAGCTTATTTAAAGGCTGGTTTAAGTGGATAGTAAAACCAAGAATATCAGAAGAATTACAGCCTAAAATTAAAAGAAGAACTTTAATAATTAGAAAAAACAGAGACTGAGAGAAGTTTGCAAAAAGCGAAACCTCTCACAGTTTTTTGTTTTGATTTTTTGAAATTTATGGTTTTTTCGAAATGTTGATAAATAAAAAAAGCAGTAGGAAGCACAATAGACGGAAATGAGAATCTGAACGGAATTATAGGAATGTTTGCTTATTCAGGAAATGCACTAAGCAGCACAGCCATAGATAACATATTCGTACGATGCCAATGGAAACATAGAGGAAATAGTTCAGCGTGTAAACCAAGAGGTTAAAATCATCACCTATTCCTACAATGAGCTTAATGAATTAACCCGTGAGAATAATCAGGTGCTGGATAGGACGTATGTATATGCTTATGATGTAGGAGGCAATATTCAATTCAGGTATAATGCCAACGGGATAAGAACGGAAAAGATTGTAAACGGTTACCCGACAAAGTACCACTTGGAGGGGGACAGGGTTACATATGAAAGAACAATGTATCTTGATGACATTTATTATACATACGATGCAAACGGAAGCCTTGTCAGCATGAACCTGAACGGAATTGAATACTTCTATGTAAAAAACGGACAGGGAGATATAATAGCATTAATTGACAATACCAGTGCTGAAGTAGTAAGCTATACTTATGATACATGGGGTAAGGTAATAGATGTATCAAGTACTAAGGCAAGCACTGTGGGTGAGAAGAATCCTTATCGGTATAGGGGTTATAGGTATGACAGTGAGACGGGATTGTATTATTTACAGAGTAGGTATTATAACCCTGAGTGGGGAAGATTTATTAATGCGGATGGTATATTGGGAAAAGCAGGCGTATTACTTTCTTATAATGTATTCTGTTACTGTGGAAATAACCCTGTTAATTTCAAAGACGAAAATGGTTTCTTTAAATCTGATATACATTATGATGCTACCTTAAGGTGGGCAAAGAGTGCTGGCTTTACAGATGCTGAAGCTGAAATAATAGCATCGGCAAATAATGGTGTTGATTCAGGAACTACAAATCCTTTGCGTTTTTGGGACACAAAAGCACAAAGTTGGCATTTCAACACAAATGGAACGAAGCCTGACATATTTGGTAATATACCAGAGGATTCAAGAATAAATCATTTTAATGCTTGCTTCTGGGACGCTGTTTCACTTTCAAAGGCAGGAAAGAAGAATGAAGCTTTAGCGGTATTGGGTAGAGGATTACATGCACTGCTAGATACAGAGGCACATACTGATGATGTAACATTCCATATTGGTTTTTATTTTCATTTGCCATTTCCAGCGGACAATGTTGAGACGATCTTTAGAAAACCAAAGCTAGATGCAGCTAAAAGTTTAACTATGAATGCGTTTGAGGCTTTTAGATCAGGGATTGAGGAATAGTTATATAGTTATAAGAAAGTGAGGTTGATTAATATTTTAATGTTAGTGCTGCTTTTATTATTTGCTCTAAGTATCCTTTGTATTATTGTAGCTCTAGTTGCAATTATAACTCAGGTAATAAGGAAACAGTATTGCAAAATAAAATGCTGGTTAATTGTTTTGGCTATACCAGTTGTATTGCTTTCATCTTTATATTATTATCTGTATGCAAGAGATTTAACAAGTCAACAGGTGTCAAATATTGAGCCAATAAAAACTTTAAAAGTACCATCAAATTTGCAAAGTGTGTAGAATTTGTTTAGCTCTTATACAATGATTGTTTCAGATGGAAAGAATAAGAATGGTACAGTAAATGGAGATGGAATTAAGGAATCGTTTGAAAGCAGGTTTAGTAATAAGGATGGAGAAAATGCCTCATACATTGAAGTAAGAGTATATTTGTTCAATAATATTGAGAATACAAAAAAGTTCTACAAGTCATGTTGTGAAAAAAGCTGGTATAAACCAGATTTAAGTAAATTTAAGTTTGGTGGCAATAATGATGATAGATACTGCCTATCTTATGTAGAACAAATAAGGGAAGCACCTGAAGCCTTTAGTGTTCCATCAAATGAATATAAATCATTTGTATGCTTTCAAAAAAAGTGCCTTGTTATCCAAATCATCGAAATTACTAATAAAAGAAATTATTCAAAAAAAGATGAAATTATTAGGCAGGTTGCAGATGCACTTGGAAAATTCTGATATTTTAGTATGAATCTTTTGTTCGCCTTTTTAGCTTTTCTTGATGTATAGTGTAATTTATTATAACCAAGGAATATGGTAATTATGACATTGAATGTGTGGGGTAAGGGGACAGGTACACAGGTACGAAACCACTGATAAGGTCACTTTTTTTGAAATTTGAGGTCTGAAACCCTAATAATTTTACTTGCATTTTTAATAAATTGACACTTATTCAGTGGTTTTGGACAGGTGCATTGCCCCGCTCTTTAAGAACCAAGAATAAGACCGGGAGCAATCCAAATCTCATTAATAATTGACTTTGCATTTTGAGGCAGGTAATACTTGAAACTAAATTGGGATTTTGATTCAATAAAAATGATAACATAGTTTAATGAACTAACCTTACAGATTTGAAGTGTGTATGGCTATTACTGATTTGTTGTAAAATATAGTTCATTTTGATATAATAATATTGAGAAAACGAGTTAAAGTGGCTAATAAATCAATAAATCAGCGAGAATAAGAAGGATAAAAGAGGTATAAAATGCCTAGAGGAAAAATAAATAAGGAACATGACTTAGGATATAAGCATTTACTGACCCATAAGAAGACTTTTATAGAACTTCTAAAAAGCTTTGTAAGAGAAAGCTGGGTAAACGATATAGATGAAAGTCAGGTAGTACTGATAAATAAAAGTTATGTACTTCAAGATTTCAAAGAAAAAGAGTCCGATATAGTATATAGGTTGAAAATAAAAGATAGGAACGTAATATTTTATTGTTTGTTGGAATTGCAATCTTCAGTAGATTATCAGATGCCGTTAAGGCTATTGATGTATATGGTAGAGATATGGCGTGATATGCTTAAAAATATAAAAAAGAGTGAAGCAAGAAGAAAAGATTTCAAGTTGCCATCAATTATACCGATTGTCTTATACAATGGAGCAGGGAAATGGACAGTATGCCGAAATTTTAGAGAAATTCTTGATGGAAATGAACTGTTTTCAAATCATGTGTTGGATTTTAATTACATACTTTTTGATGTAAACCGATATAGTGAGGAGGAGCTGTTAGGCCTAACAAGTTTGATATCTGGAATATTTTTGTTGGATCAGAAAATAGATTCAGAGGAATTAAAAGAAAGACTGATAAAGCTGATAGGAATATTTAGGGGTTTGACTGAGGAAGAATTAAGTTTATTTAAGAGTTGGTTTAAGTGGATAGTAAAACCAAGAATATTGGAAGAATTACAGTCTAAAATAGATGAGGTATTGGAAAAGTCGAAGGTGTTGGAGGTGGAAAATATGGTATACAATCTAGCAAATACTATTGATGAAATGAAGAAAAAGGCAGAAGTAACAGGAATGGAGAAAGGAATAGAGAAAGGTAAAATTGAGGTGGCAAAATCAGCCTTAGAAAAAGGAGCAGATATTGACTTTGTTATAAAGATTACTGGGTTGGACGAGTGGGTTGTTAAGAAATTAAAAGAAGAAGTTTAATAATTAATAAAAACAGAGACTGTGGGAAGTTTGTTAAAAGCGAAACCTCTCACAGTTTTTTGATTTGATTTTTATAAAAAGGCTTGTGTTACTGAGAGAATTCCGATTTGTGTAGTAGTACAGATATAAGAATCAAGCCAACTATAATAATGCGAATACAGCATATTTGATGGATTCCAGCTTTACAAGGAAGAATTGGAGAAAGCTATGAATATATGATACAAACGGCAATCTTACAGAGATAACCTCAATGAACAATGAGACAGCGTCATATGGATAGATAGTAAAGTGTTGTACGAGGAGTGAATTAGTATGAGATTTAAAGCTGTTTTTATAGTATTTATGTCATTACTACTTTTAGTATCTTGTGGTGCTAAGAAAGCTAAATGGGATGTTAATAAACACAACTGGGGACCATGGTTTACTGCGGCATATAACGGGGATATTTCTGGTTTGGAAAAGCTAATAAAAACAACAAAGGTAGATGAATTAAATGAAAATGGTTATACAGCTTTGCAAATAGCAATCCGAACTCAACAAT
>JAEWSG010000060.1 GCA_023398495.1 Bacillota bacterium | reverse complement strand
CGAGAGAAAATTACGACATCAGGCTCAGCTGGACGACACAGTTACCTGAGATTGAAGCCCGTACATCCGACTCGATCGTATTGGTGGCATGGAAAAAGGGCATGAAAGCCAAATCATTTATCGACATAGGCAATCGCGGCAAGGGAGAAGGCAGCATAGTGCTTCCATACGAATTTCAGGGCCCCGTGCACCTCTGGGTCTTCTACCGTAACTTCAATTTCGAAAAACCCAGCGATGTAATGAACGTGTCGGATTCAGTGTATTTGGGGGAGTGTTAGGGTGGGGAAGTAAAATTTCATTATAACATGTTAATAAATCCCTTTTATAAGTATTAATACTTATTGATAATCCGCCATAACCTTTATTATTTTATGCATTATTTTCTATCAACTATAAACCTGATTTAATAATTGGTAACAATCATGCTATGAGCGACCAAGGTACTTTTGCTGAAGAAGCTGGAAGAAATTGTAAAAGGATTGAAAACAACATCTTTGAACTTCAATCAATGGAAACTAATTCATCTGAAGGATTCCATAAATTTTTGGATAAATCTAAGGTCATTTTGGAAATGTTCAAGGATAAGTCACCTCTGTTTAGAGATGACAGAGAAAGACTATGGAATCTTTTCCAAAGTGTGTCTAATGAGTTCAGAAGAAAACAAGAGCAGTACAAAAGAGATAAAGTTAATGTCTCAGCGAGGAAAAAGGAAATTGTAATGTCCACTATTAACGAGGCTAGATTATACGCAGGTGGGGATATTAAAGATCTAGCACATGCTGAGGAATTATTAAAAACCGCAAATGAACGTATGAAGGATGGTTGGCAAGAGGGCTTTGGTACACTTGATTCCTTGTTTCATTTCTCTGATGGCAAAATGCTAAAGCAAGATTCAGAGCAGTGCTGGGAAAGTTGGAAAGAAGTTAAACAAAAGATCTTTTATAGAAGGAAAGATCTATATACAAGCAATCATGCAATTATTAAAGGAGAACTAAGCACAGCATGGGAAATGGCTGAATATGGTGATCCATACGAAGCTATGAAATCTCTCAAGTCAATCAAAGGAAAGATATATTCCCATCCAATGTCTAAAGAAAATCGCAACGATATATTCGATTCACTAAATAGTGCCATGAAAAAGGCTTTCGAACGAATTCAGGAAAAGAAAGCAGAAAAAGAAAGGAAACAAAAAGAATGGGAGCATAGAAAACAAGAAAAAGAGCAAAAAAAGAAGGAATGGGAAGCCCGTCAATTAGAAAAGGAACGTAAAAGAAAAGAATGGGAGGAGAGAAATATTGAAAGAGAACGAAAAAAACGTGAATACGAAGACAGAAAAATAGAACGTGAAAGAAAACAAAGGGAATGGGAAGAACGTCAAAGGGAGCGAGAGCGACAAAAAAGAGAATACGAAGAGAGAAAGTTGGAACGTCAAAGAGAATATGAACGAAGACGTGAGGAGAGGGAAAGCAGACGTTCATCAGAAAGGGGCAGGGGAAGAAATCATGGTGGTGGATGTTATATAACAACTGCAGTGTGTCAATCCTTAGGCAAGCCGGATAATTGCTCTGAACTCAATACAATCAGACGATTTCGTGATACTTGGTTAATCTTTCAAAAAGATGGCCCAGAATTAATAAAAAACTATTACACAGAAGCACCATTCATAGTGAATATTAATCTAAAACCAAATGCAGCTTCTATTTATCAAGGCATCTGGAGTATGTACTTAGAACCTTTCTTCAAACTCATCAGCATAGACTCCAATAATAAGGCGAAGGATTTATATTTACTTATGGTAAGCAATTTGAAGAGTGAATTTTATAAATAAAATTCGTAGCAGCTAAGTTCAACTCCAGAATTGACCGATCTCCTCATTTTTCATTACTCTGATCATCAATTCTTGGTGAAGATTTATTTTAGCCCAATTTCATCCAAAACAAAAATTAAACCTTAACAATTTCCAGATAACGATTCAGGATTCTTCTGGTTTAATAGTTACGCTGTAGTATTACGCACTTAATATCAGTGATAACGATAGATTTAATATCTGAGTGTTCTTTGTTATCAAGAATAAACCTACAACTTCTTTCATCAACACCGGTTTCCACTGAACCTGAATGTCTCTTATCGGGGGTCCTCCAATTACATTTAAATGTAATGAAATCCTGGCTGATATTCACTAGAAGGTAGCTAGTGTGATTACCTATACTTATTCCAATGACATCACTACAGTATTTATTTTTAGAGACACTAAAAATAATACCTCCAATTCGTTCATTTGCTCTATATAATTCATCGATCTCGCAAATCTCGGAATAACAATTTCCCACAGCATGTATAAAATCTCTTAATGATTCTGCGTCTTCTTTAAGGCGCCTAAACTCATTTAACTCTTCTACATTATAATCATAATATTGAGCAATATTGATTACTTCCTCACAATCCTCAGCCAGTAAACCTGCTTCTTCACTCAAATTCATACACGCATTTTCATCTCTGATTTTTTCCCTAAATTCGGAAGCTATGCTTGATAATTTTTTATCAATATATTTGGGATCTTCTTTTGAAGAGATTAAAAAGGATAACAAATAAAAAATGATGAGAGTTATTGAATTCATTGTGGTGATTTATGCTTTTAATAAATTGTATACTGCTATGACGTTTGCATTAACAAATGTAAAATAAAATATAAACCATACATATTGCCTCAGAATTTCTTAATTTCGGAGAACTTTATTTAAAAAAAAATATGTTATGGAACTTACAGAAACACAGATTGAGGACATTATCTATACCAGTCCATGGTTACTTAATGATAATTACATAATCCCTGAAATCAAAGGAGCAAGAGGACAGTTCGGTCGCCAGGTTAATCCTGTTGAGAAAGGCGGTAAATTCATAGATTTGCTTTTTAAGGACATAACTGATGAACGGCCAGTAATAATTGAATTAAAAAAGGGGTGCCTTACACGTGAAAGTATAGGTCAAATTCTCGAGTATAGGAGTTTGTTGATGATTCTTGATGAAGAAGCCAAAGAAGCATGGATTAAAGAATTTGGCAGGAATTATTATTGTCCGAAACTTATCCTTATTGGTTCAGTAATCAATGATACCATAAAGATAGCAGCTAACCTTGCAGGTGTAGAAGTCAGAACATTTGATACTGAATTTACGTCAATAGGGCTATCCACTTTTGAGGAAATTGAAAAAAGACAAAAGGAATGGAATAATTTCCGCAATTCAGGTAAAAGAGCTTTACATGAAAGGGAAGAATGGATCAACGACTTACTTGACCGTATTAATGAAATACTTGAAGACTTCCCCGAAATAACGACAATCACCGAAGTTCCTTATCCTAAAAAGTCTAAGGTCTTTATTGAAGAAATGGGAAGTCCTTTCATTAATATACCCTTTTTTATCGAAGAGAACTATATTTCCGGAATGTATGAATACTTCGATGAGAAGTTACCATTTAATGATGACCACATTTATTTTGAATTCTATTTTGTGAATGATGATTCTGAGTACTCAGTCAAAAAGCCTCTGGTCGAAGAAGTGCTTAGCTTTTGCAAAGAACACAACCTTAGTTACACAGCTTACGGTTCTGAATCGATGCCTATAGTACATATGGATAGAACTACAATTGAGTCATCTGATCAATTTGATGTATTGCTAAGAGAACTAATGGAGAAAGCAGTGGAGATCTATGAGGCATCACTAAAATCACAAGATCTATAACACCGAAACACTTCCAATCGGTGATAAAAAAATAAGAAGTCACCTTTTGTCGCACTAAGGAGCTACCTTTATACTAATTAAATAAATAAGAATGAACACATATTATAACAGGACACTGAGTGCTAAAAAAGTTATACTAACCTTGTAAAAAATAAGCAGATGCCGACAAGAAAATTATTCGAAAAAACGATTATCAGTAAGACAAATATCACAAACAGAAATGGCTATGTGCTGGATAATTCTGAAAATTTACTTACCGGTATTGATAAAGATTTATTCTTTATTGATATTATTGAAGGCAGTGGAAATGAGCTTAAGGGTAAATTCAATGCGATTTATTCCTCTTGTGCTCTCGCTGTCAATAATTTTAGTTTTATAAAGAAACATCTGTCAGATTT
>JAEWSG010000032.1 GCA_023398495.1 Bacillota bacterium | reverse complement strand
TCTCGAAAACTGTCATTTGCATTGTCGAGTTCCAATCAGAACCGACAACATATAATTTATTATAAATATAATTCCATTTAACGAAAACACCCGAGCTTAAAAGCCATTCGTTCAGCTGTTCTCCATTACTTCCTTTATAAACAGATACTGCATGACCAAGATGCACACTAGAACTGAAGTATAATATCCCGTCATCATTTACCTCAATATCGTTTGGTTGGCACGGAATATTTAAAATCTTATCAACGGAAAAGGTGGCAGTATCGATCACGGCCACAGCGCCATATCCCGCCACCGTTGTATAGTTTTCATAGTTCCTAAGCAAAGAAACATATACATTTCCGTTACGAATAGATAAATCGCAAACCCTGATATCAAAATGCTTTGTCTGAACCTCCCCACTCGCAAGGTCGACCCGGTGCAAGTTGTAGCCGTATTCTTCAGTAATATATGCCACCTGCCGATTAGGATCAAGTATCATATCTCCAGGAACAAAATCAAGGGTATCAAACGCATTGACAACGGGCGGGTCGCTATCGCGTCTGTATATGTTTATTGTATACGATTCAGTTTTTTCGATTATTGGTTCTGTTACTGTAATAGTTAATTCGTTTTCACCAAGGTTTAGCGACTGTACACCTATATCTCCGGTCACAACCGCTCCATCCAGTAGTGGTTGTGCTGTTATATTAACGCTTGAAGTTGAGTAGGGTACTTCGCCCCAATCGATGTCAAAACTGGTCGGATAAAATTCTGTAATCGTATCAGAATTAATATGAATAGATTCTAGTAATGCGTTCGTATTATATGCTTGGATAATAATATCCTCATCTTCTTTCTCATGCACCGAAAAAACGTATCCTCCCCCAAAATGCATCACGTCAACATCTTGCTGTTCGGCGTATGTTCGTTTAAACGATAAGTCAGATGCATCATAGACATAAACTACGCTTTCTTGAAAGGTTAAAAACTCATTTTCGTTATTAAACACTACCGGCGAAGCAGTCGTTTCAAAATTAACAACCGATTTTAAATCATTGTCAGCGTCCATACTACAAGTCAACAGATATCCGTTATCCAGTATCAGATGTTGCCCATCTGGCATGATATCAAAGCTTTTACAATTATATCCGTCATATGCGCTTTTATAGATCAATTGGCCGTCAGCATATTGATAAGACTCAATATCATTATACCAATCGATCAAATAAAGGCCACCCTGAACAGGGTTCACCCCCATGTATCGGACAGAATCTCCAACGTCCCTTTCAGCTAACTTCTCATGCGTTTTTCTAGAGTATACTTCAACCACATCATCACAATGACCAAATATATAATTACTATCACCTGTGATTTTCGTGAACCTCGCATCTGCTTCGATTGTGTCAGTGATTTCTAGCGTATTGGGATCTAAAAGAATGATCGAATGTTGATTATTTTGATAGTCTTCCAGTGTGAGAATCAACTTATCATGTGCTGTCGCCAGAACATGTGGATTCCCATCCAAATGTTTTGACACTAAGCTTCCGTCTACCCCATTAAACTTATAAATGAAATCCTGATTCTCCCCCATGAAGTATAAATTTGAGCTGCTCGGAAAAGTGATTTTGTTACATATGCTTACATATTCGGCATCTAGAGCTAGTGTTTTCTCATCATTCATACGATATATCCGTACACTGTATATTTTACTCGCCAACCCGTCACTAGAAGTAACTTCGATATATAGTGTAAATGCTTCCCCTTTATTTACATTGACTATCTTGCTCTGTGTCGTCATTCCATCCATAGTAACACTAGCTTCGCTATCCGCCGCAGCACACGTTACAGTTACACTAGCTTGATCTGAATCGAGTATCAGGCTATAGTCTAAAATATCCTCATTGAATCCCGGTTCCAACACTGCACCATCTGCGTAAATATAAGATAAATTCGTGTTCTGTGATTCCATATCAGCGATATCTTGCCGATTAAAAGTATTAATATAGTATTTACTCAAATTGCTCTTCTGAAGCGTGATGAGCCCTGTACCGTCATGAAAGATATTGATAAAATCATCAGTTGCAATGTACTCATATTCAAGCTCACGAGTTGTATAGTTATACACTCTTAGTGCATTCTTATTCTGCTCACATGTGAAAAACTGATCGTTGTTTAAATCAAAGCATATCGAAGTAAATGCATCGCCGATATTTCCATCGTATCTCAAATCCTCTCCTCTTTCCGCAGAAGAAGTGAAGATATTCCCCGAACCGTTGAAAATGCACTGGCCGTCTGGCGAAACTTGTATCAAAGCTGACATTTCATAGTCTCGATGATATGGGGAACTATAACTGCTTATTATCGTACCGTTCTCAATCTCGTATGCATCAATATCCATTGGATTAATATATGGTCTAATAGAGTATAGCTTCTCATAAACGCGGTTATAACAGAGTTCGCTGAGATAATACACACTAAACCATTCTGAAACTTGAGTACCGTCTTCACCATTATATACAGTTAACAATGAATGCTGATTGGAACCGGGGCCAATATAAACTCTGCCTCCATTGTCGGTAACAATATCATATGGGTCATGGGGAACATCAAATATTTTATTTATTTGGTAGGTTCCAGTATCTATTATTGCGCATGATCCCGTACCTTCTCCATCTGGAATATAGAATTTATGTTCATCATGAAGTAGGGTTA
>JAEWSG010000237.1 GCA_023398495.1 Bacillota bacterium | reverse complement strand
AGGTACAATATAATGATAAGAGTTTTTAAGCTGTTCTGCAAGATAAATTTTATAAATATTTCGGCTAAGGATTTTTTCTTAAATCCATGTCGGGGTTCAAGATATCAGAGTATAAATGCCCTTGTTGTAATACTAAGTCCCCCGACTGGAAAAGGCATTCTGATTACAATAGATATCTTGTAACTTATGAAAATGGCTGTGTTATATACTATCAAATTACCGTTACAAGATACCAATGTTCATCTTGCGGACATACTCATGCAGTACTTCCGGAATCAATAATTCTATACAGTTGCTACAGCTTTCTTTTCATTATTGCAGTCATGAGGGATTATTTCAGCAAATCACTTACTGTAACAGATATATGTGACAAATACAGCATATCTGTTTATACCCTCTATTCCTGAAAAAAACTATTTTTAGGTCATAAAAAGTATGTTGCCAGAAAGTGCAGCGGTTTAATATCGGCTGATGAGTTCAAAGCGTGGACAGTTAAAGCTAGAGAATTAAGAGCTAGAGCATATAGAATGGATGCAGTAGGTTTGTCGTGTCTGCTAAGTTTTGAGCGGTGCTACTATTAGGATTAACCTCCCCAAATTTGGGGACAGTTAAATTTTTGTATTCTAAAACAGGAGAAAAACATGGCTTTAAAAAAGACTATGAAAAGAGAATCAAGGCTTCAATCAGCAAAGTACTGGATTCCAACCTATACAGGTAAAAGAATCGTCCATGGATATAGAAAAAAATATGGTGTTTCTCTACTGTGTGCTGCAAATGAACTAAAATTATTTGGTATAGAAATATCCGATGAATATATTGCACAATTAAAGCTCGTTGAAGAAAACACCCGAAAACAAAGAGAGCAGAAGGCACTTTTGAAAAAGCAAAAGGATTTTGATGAACGTTTTTCCGATTCAGATGATACTTTTTACTATATTGCAGGGTATACGCCCGGCGGTGCACCTTACGGAGTTACATGGGAGGAAATGAGCATTGAGCCTCTTAAAGAAGTAGACAAAACGGGGAAAATCTTTTTTATATTTCCTACTGGTTACGCAAAAACCTTGTCAATGATCTTAATTTTATGAGTCCGTTTCTTGCTCTAATGCCCTTTTGGCGTTAGCAATAGCTTTTCTTAAATTGTTTTCCAATAAGTGCTTTGGCGGCAGCTGAGTCAAATACTGTGCCACGTGGATTCCGCTCTTATCAAGTTCTAAAAGTTCCACAGTCTCTTGGTCTTTTTCTGCACAAAGGATAATACCAATCGGGGGTTCTTCCCCTTCATTTTTCTCATTCTGTTCAAGGTATCTCAAATACAGTTCAACCTGTCCCTTATGCTCTGGCAGGAACTCACCCAGTTTTAGTTCCAGCAATACAAGTCTTTTCAGTTTCCGGTGATAGAACAAGAGGTCGATATAATAGTCTTTATTCCCGACTGTTATACGGACTTGCCTTCCTAAGAATGCAAAGTCTCGGCCCATTTCAAGAATGAATTTCTCAAGTTCCATTAAGATTGCGTTTTCCAAGTCCTTTTCACTGTAGGTATCTTTTAGTCCAAGAAAATCAAGAACATAGGGGTCCCGAAAAAACAAATCTGCTGACATTTTATTTTCATTTGCCAAAGCCATCAAATCGTTTTTAATTGTTTCCTCCGGCAGCTTTGAAATTTGAGTTCTTTCATATAGCATGGAATTAATCCGTTCATTCATTGTTCTAACACTCCAGCGTTCACTGGCACTCATAGCAATGTAAAATTCCCTTTTTAGTTCATTGTCAATATATATAAGACGCTTTATATGCGTCCATGTCAATTTTGCACTCACTGAGTGCAAAATTTGCTCGTCCTTAAAAACTCATAAAATTTAATCATGTTGAACAGATTTCTTGTGCTGTATCCTCTGCCATATTCAGCCACCAGCTTGCTACTCAAACTCTCAATCTTCTGAGTTCCATACTCTGCTTTTTCATTTTGAAGGATTTCTATTTTGATTATTCTTCCAATATTCCAATAAAGCAACACAAGTTCTGTATTGATTGCATTAGCTACACTTTGTCGGCTTTGATTAATAATTTCAGAAACTTTTTCAAAAATATTATCCGCTTTTATAATTTTTTCAGTCATTGAAACAACTCCTTTAAAAACTGACTACATTTCAAAGTATACCATATTTTTCTGACCATTATTAGCAGAAGTTAATTCGCCAAAAGGTATGCGCCTGCATTTTCCATTAAACTCCAAAAATGCGCCTTAATGCACGGCTCAAATGGATATGCACCCCTCGGGTGCAAAATTGTATATATTTTACATCTTATTCGTGAAAATTCCAAGAAATAGAACCCTGAATTTACCCACAAAAACAATTAAAGCCACTGAAATCAGTGGCTTTGCATTGTATCACAATTTGAGTGATTTTTTGGTGGAGGCGAGGGGAGTCGAACCCCTGTCCGAAACCATATCCACAAGAACTTCTCCGGGTGCAGCCCTTATTTTTTTATTCCCTCACTGCAACGCCCAAGGGCAGGCTGTGCAATTTGGTAGCTTCATAAATTCGGATCAACCTCAAAGCTTTGGCTGACCAGTTCTAGAGTTTAACCTTCCTACTCAAAAGGCCTGACTTAATGACGCCAGCTACCCAAGGTGCAGGAACCCTGGACTGACGGGCCGCCTAATTAGGCAGCAGCTAAAGCGAAATTATCGTTTTTAGCGTTTAATTTTAGTTTCTCGTTTTTTAAGAGGCCAACGAGAATCCTCTACCCGCTATTCAAGTCTCAACAATCCCGTCGAAACCATTACGCCCCCATATATAAGTAATGAATGAAATATTACTTACACTTTTTTGCGTGTCTATTTGGATTCAAATAAGACATAAGCAAAAATAGTAGTGGAAGTTATTTTCAGCATTACAAAATTTGTCAAGTTACCTGTTGCTTTCTTTCATCTTCCTGTCAATCTCTCTCATTGCGTCCTTCTTTGCCAAGTCTTCCCTCTTGTCGTACAACTTCTTACCTTTTCCGAGCCCTAGCTCAAGTTTCACCTTACCGTGACGGAAATATAATTCAATCGGCACCAAGGACATACCCTTTTGCTGTATAGAACCTATAAGCTTGTTAATCTCAAACCTGTGCAGCAAAAGTTTTCTATCTCTTAAGGGATCTTTGTTGAATATATTGCCCTGTTCATAAGGACTTACATGCATACCAAAAATGAAGACCTCTCCACCTTTTATAATTGCATAACTTTCCTTAATGGTGACCTTCCCCTGACGGATAGATTTTACTTCTGTGCCCGACAAAACAATCCCTGCCTCAAAAGTCTGCTCTATAAAATAGTCGTGTCTGGCTTTTTTGTTTTGTGCAATTGTCTTTTTAGCTTCCTTAGCCATCAAATTACACCCTGTCAAATTAATTCTTATGCAGTAACTCAGATAAAAATAACCCTTCCATAGAAAGGGCACTACTATCAAAGTTTTCACTGCATTTTCTAATTATATCACTTTTATCTTCTATGTCAAGTCATTTGAAAAATATGTAAATCAATTACAAGATATAGTACTTTAGTCCTAATTTTAAATAGGCACTAATTTACTATTGCTTTTTTCATATAAATATAATAAGATATTATTTGAACCACAGCAATTCTATAAAAATAATCCACTGTTAGTTTAATATACCAGATTATTTACTGTTTTGTTTAGCATGTTATTGAATATTGTTTTTTATATTTATCCTAATGAACTTAATTTACAAATTTATATATAGATTTACTCCCCAATCTTACCCATTTTATATGGGTTCTTTTTTTACTCTTTTTTAAGTCTTTCAAGCACATCATAAGGCACAACCAGATTCCCTTTTCCTTCTCCTATCTCTATATCGGGTTTATAACTGCCATGGAAATCACTTCCCCCTGTGGGTATTATGTTATGTTTTATGGCAATTCTCAAAAGATTTCCTGTATCATCTCCCGTATTTTCAACATAGTAGGTTTCAATACCTTTAAGCCCGGCTTTTACAAGTCTTGCAACAAGTTCATCCAGCTTTGTCCAGCTTAAACCTAAAAAAATCGGGTGTGCAAGTACAGGTACTCCTCCGGCCTGACCTATTGCAGTTATGCATTCCTCCGGTGAAAGTTTGTCTTTCCTGACAAATGCCGGTTTTCCATCGGCAAGATATTTCTCGAAGGCTTCACGGATACTTTTTACGTAACCTTTTTTCATCAGTACATTTGCCATATGAGGTCTTGCAACAATATTCCCTTTTGCCTCAGCCCTGACTTCTTCCATGGTTATATCAAGTCCGAGACTCTTTAATTTTTCAACCATTTTAGGGTTTCTTTCTTCTCTGTTAACCCTGAGCTTTTGCAAGGTAGGCTCAAAATTCATATATGCATCGCCAAAGAAATACCCCAAAATATGCATTTCAGGATTGAAATCCACGCTTGTTTCCACTCCTGCTATAACTTCAATACCTATTTCCGCTCCTACCTTCAGAGCCTCGTCAACACCATCAATGGTGTCATGATCGGTAATTGCCACTGCTGCCAATCCATTTTCTTTTGCATGCCTTATCAACTCTCCAGGACTCATACTACCATCAGATGCAGTTGAGTGTGTATGTAAGTCTATTCTTTTGTCCATTTTTAAACCTCCGTAAATATATTGAATGGAACAAAACCGCAAAGCGGCTTTTGCAACCTTATTTTTCAAAACAAATAGCCGGAGGAAACTTACCTGCATAAGCCATTTCCAGAACTCCAGCCAGTATTCTTAACGACTTACAGGCTTCCTCAGTTGTAATAATCGTCTTCTCTAGAGCGTCGGCAACCTCATCGGCATCTAATACAATTACAGAACCGTCGGGCATTATTTTTACATCCAGAAGCAAATCCGTCAGTGTATATTTATCTTGTTCCTCATCATAATCTACATCTATAATGTCACAATACCAATATTTAAATTCACCTGACGGCCCTAAAAATTTACTTACTTTATACCCTTCCTTAAGAAAAGTATAGGATATACCCCCGGAAATATCCGGACGACTTTTAATGGGTCTCCATCGGGTTATCAACAAGTCCTCGCTTCTTGAAATCAGCTCATCGCCGGATATATCAACCGTCTCAAAAGGTATATATCTTTTTCTTAACACAGTAGGCTTCTTCATATTTCTCTCCAATCCAAAAAGTTTTTATATTATTAGTTTCAAATTGTGAATGCCTTTATTTTTAATAATTATATATCAATCAACACTTTTTTCAAACCGAAATTTAACGCAATTATATTTCCCACGTTCTTCCACGGCAAGGTTTATAATGCTATAATGATGTTGGTTTTTTTATATCCAGGTTAATCTTTCTGTTAAAAAATATTAACTGTATAGATCTTAACATTTCTTGTTGGGAGGAAAAAGTTTTGAAGCCGAAAAGAACATGTAGTAACTGCCTTAAAGGTACAGCAATTACTATTAATAATGATATATTATGCATCGAAAAGGGAGTCGTATCCGCAGACTATGTATGTTCAAAACATAGATTTATGCCTGAATTCAAATCCATAAATCGGAGAATAAGTAGTTGTATTGACTGTGAGAACTTTATTATCTTTGATACAAGCAATATAGATGAAAGGGCTATGGGAATATGTCAACTCTTTACTGTAAGAAAATATGATGGCAGGAAAAAGAATGCATGCTCTAAATTTATCAAACGTGTCAAGCGGGAAGTATCCTAGTGCTTTTGAACATAATTCATTTCTAGAAATGAATTATGCAAAATGCACATCCTATGTTTTTTGCTGATTAAATACTGATTTCTATCTTTCAGTAAGTTAAAAATAATTCTCATAGACTATAATGCTTATCAGGTAATAACCCGATAAAAATACAAAGCAGTTTTTTTAATATTAAGAGATAGGCAGGGTGGTTTATAGTGAGAGTATGCGATATTTTCAGTGCAAAAATCAATGAAATACAGAGCAGGGTTCCTGTAAGAATCAAGACTTCAAACCCACAAGCCACAACATTTCAGGAAATTCTGGATAACACTGAAGCCACTGTACTTGACAGCTATAATATAATAGAGCCTTCAAAAAAATCCTCAAGGCCGCTTTCTGGTGCTGTTGATAAATTTGGCAATGACAGATCTAAGGATGTTAACAGAGCTAAAAAATCAAGAGAAGCAAGCACAGCATATATACCTGAGAGCAAATCTGAGCAAATGGAAGTCATAAACGCAAGCATTGAAAAGGCCTCGAAAAAGTATGGCGTGGATGCAAATCTGATCCGTGCCATTATAAAACAGGAATCAAGTTTTAATCCCGGCTCTTTGTCCCATTCAGGTGCACAAGGCTTGATGCAGTTAATGCCCGGCACAGCAGATGCCTTAGGTGTTACTGATCCATGGGATATTGACCAGAATATCGATGGAGGAACAAGGTATATCAAGGATCAGCTCAAAGCCTTTAACGGTAATATAAAACTTGCATTGGCAGCCTATAACGCCGGACCGGGCAGTGTAAGAAAGTATGACGGTATTCCTCCCTATAACGAAACACAAAACTATGTAAAAAAGGTCACAGAGTATTACAATATGTATAAAAGTGCACAATAAAATCAGCTAAGTTCAATTTAAAATTCTAATATTTTCTTTAGCACTTGATAATTATTTCTGCTAAGGGGCACTTCATCATTACTTCCCTTTAGACGAAGAGAATATGTTGTACCAATAGTTGGTATAATTTCTTCAACTTTATCCATATTTACGAGAAAACTTTTATGACTTCTGAAAAATCTTTGCTCTCTCAATCTATTTTCCCAATAGTTTAATGAATTTGTACTTTTAAGGCAGGAATCCTTTATTGTAACAAATGAAACTTCTTTGTCACAAGATTTACAATAAATAATTTCCGGAGCACTTACAAGAAAAATGCTTTCATCTTT
The DNA here is from genome assembly GCA_023398495.1 of Bacillota bacterium. Lineage (GTDB taxonomy): Bacteria > Bacillota > Clostridia > Acetivibrionales > Acetivibrionaceae > Acetivibrio. The sequence goes on along the minus strand of JAEWSG010000237.1, from coordinate 698 downwards.
CCATAAAGGAACTTTTCTTAAGTTTTTTTTCAATGCTTGCTGTTGAATGGACTCTCTTTGTTGGTTATTACCAATGCAAGCTTTCCTGATTCTTAATACAGTTTCATCAATTCTTTCCTTATCAATAGGCTTTAAAATATAGTCAAGGGCATTAATTTTAAATGCCCTGACAGCAAATTCATCATGGGCAGTTACAAAAATTATTTTAATGTCGGAATTAAAACTCAATATTTCTTCCGCTATGTTAAAGCCATCAATTTCAGGCATACCTATGTCAAGAAAAACCACATTCGGATTATCTTTTTTTATCCTCTCAATAGCCATGCAGGGATTACAATACTTCCCTAAAATATTGACATCCTTATGTTGATTTAAAAAATATTCCAATTCCTCTAACCCAAAAAGCTCGTCATCTACTAAAATTGTAGTCATTGATTTTGCCCCTTTACTGCATACTCTAAGTTATGATAGCTCTTTTATATATTATACAACAGTTTAAATATGACAGTATATGGTAAATATAAAAAATATATTTGATGTATGGCATATTTTCCAGGACACCTTATTGGAGTGTATATTATTTAAGTGAAGAAAAATATGTAAGAAACATTGTGAAGCAAGTTGTAGAGCCTGTTAATACGACGAGGAAAGGGAGAGCATTGTCTGAGCGAAGCGAGTTTTGCTCGACCCCGAGGAGT
>JAEWSG010000232.1 GCA_023398495.1 Bacillota bacterium | reverse complement strand
AATCAATACAGGCGCGAAAAAGCTGGAAAAGAAAAAGAGCGGTTTGGAAACGGAACTGAAAGCAAAGAAGGAATCCCTTGAAAGAATCCTTCCTTACAAAGAACTGAAATATAATATTTCTTCTATTTTGGATTTTAAGTTTATCAAATTCCGGTTTGGTAAATTCCAAAAGGAATATTACGAAAAATTTAAAAAAACAATTTATGCGGAAACGCTGGCTCTTTTCTGCGAATGCTATTCTAATAGGGAATATGTGTGGGGCGTTTATTTTACGGCGGATGAGCTGACGGACAGGATCGATACGATTTTTTCATCCCTTCATTTTGAACGGATTTTCCTTCCTGATGAATATGAGGGTACGACGGAAGAGGCCTGCGCGCTGCTGGAAAGGCAGATCAGCATCCTCGAGAAATCGATCGCGAAAACCAGGGAAGAAAAGAAAAAGTATTTCGACGAGTATACGCCGATTCTTTTGACAGTAAAGGAAAAGCTCACGCGTTATTCCGTGAACTTCAATGTCAGAAAAATGGCGGCCTGCACGGATGATGAGGAAAGCACTTATTTCATTTTGTGCGGCTGGATGCCGGATAAGGATGCGGAAGCCTTCAAAAAGGAAGTTGCCGAGGACAGAAAAATTACCTGTTATATTGAGGAGGAGCACAAGAATATTTTCAGCAAGCCTCCGACGGAGCTGAAAAATCCAAAATTTTTCAGGCCGTTTGAAATGTTCATCCGAATGTATGGACTGCCGGCGTATAATGAAATCGATCCGACTATTTTTGTCGCCTTGACCTATTCGTTTATTTTCGGCATCATGTTCGGCGATGTGGGACAGGGTCTGTTCCTGGCAATCGGTGGATTTATCCTGTATAGAAAGAAGAAAATGGATTTGGCGGCTATCATCGGAAGCTGCGGTATTTTTTCTACGATATTCGGATTTCTATTCGGCAGCGTTTTTGGTTTTGAGAATGTGATCGAGCCGGTCTGGATACGGCCCGCCTCTTATATGGCGACGGTGCCGTTTATCGGAAAGCTGAATTATATCTTTATTGTTACGGTCGCGTTCGGCATGTTCATCATCCTGCTTTCGATGATATTTAACATGATCAATTCCTTTAAGGAACATGAAGCAGCAAAGGCGATCATGGATACGAATGGGGTGGCGGGTTTTGTATTTTTTGCGGCGATCGTGCTTGTGATCGTCCTGTTTATGACAGGAAACAGCATTCCGGCAGGAATTGTCTTAGGCGTGATGTTTGGTATTCCGCTTTTGCTGATCGCGCTCAAGGAGCCGATCACAAATCTTGTTGAGAAAAAGGCGAAGCTGCTTGAGGAAGGGAAGGGGATGTTTATCGTACAGACCTTTTTCGAACTGTTTGAGGTGTTGTTGAGTTATTTTTCCAATACGCTTTCGTTTGTACGTATCGGCGCTTTTGCAGTCAGTCATGCATCGATGATGGAGGTCGTGCTGATGCTCGCGGGAGCGGAGGAAGGAAGCCCGAACTGGTTTGTCATTGTTTTGGGCAACATATTTGTCTGCGGTTTAGAAGGTTTAATCGTAGGTATTCAGGTATTAAGGCTTGAATACTATGAAATGTTTTCAAGGTTCTATCGTGGAACAGGCAGAGAGTTTAAGCCATATAGAACACAGGAAAATTCAGCAAAATAAAAATAAGATAGGGAGGTCATTCAAATGACAGAAACAGTAGTAAAAGTATTATTGGCAGCAGCATTGATTCTTAGTATCGTAATTCCCTTCGGCGCTTATTTGATCGGAGAGCATACAAGAGGAAGGTATAAGACAACGATCGGTATTAACGCATTTTTCTTCTTTTCAACGATGGTGATCGCGAACGTCCTGATGTATTCTAACGTATCGGCAGCAGAAGCCGCATCGGCAGCGACGTTATCCACAGGTCTCGGCTATATTGCGGCGGCGCTTTCCACAGGCGCATCCTGTATCGGCGGCGGCATTGCCGTAGCAAGTGCCGCAAGCTCCGCGCTTGGCGCGATCAGTGAGGATCAGAGCATCCTTGGTAAATCGCTCATTTTTGTTGGTTTGGCAGAAGGTATCGCTCTCTACGGCTTGATTATTTCATTCATGATCTTAGGTAAATTAGGCTGATGAAAATGTATTTGATCAGCGATAATGTCGATACCTATACCGGAATGCGTCTTGCCGGCGTGAAGGGTGCCGTAGTCCATGAAAGGCAGGAGCTTTTGGAGGAACTGAATAAGGCAATTGCAGACAAAGAAATAGGTATTATTTTATTGACTGAAAAATTCGGGAAGGAATTTCCGGATATTATTGATGATGTGCGGCTTCACAGGAAGCAGCCGCTCCTTGTGGAAATACCGGACCGTCATGGAACGGGACGCGCGCCTGACTTTATCACTTCCTATGTCAGCGAAGCGATCGGATTAAAACTTTAATGATTTCATGAAAGAAGGTGAATCTAATGACAACAGACGAAAAGCTGCAGGAACTTCTGGATACGACGATGGGGAATGCGAGAAGGCAGGCATATGAAATCATCAAAGGCTATAACTCTTCTGCGAACCAGATATTAGAGGAATACAGGCAGAGCAAACGGGCGCACATAGAGGGGCGCGTTTCGGCGGAACGTTCGACTTTAAAATCCGCTGAGAATAAAGAAGTGTCCGCAACACAGATTGTCATCAGAAAGGAACTTTCAGATAAGCAGGAGGAATTAAAAAACAAGCTGCTTTCAGAGGTTGCCGCTTTATTAGAGGATTATAAAAAAACAGAGGAATATGAAAAGCTTCTTGTTACCCAGATAAAGGAAGCGAAGGAATTTGCCGGTGAAAATCCGCTGACCGTTTATATCGATCCGGCGGATGCGGACAAAAAAGAGCTGTTGGAAAAAGAAACGGGCTGTCCGCTTACAGTCAGCGCGTATTCCTTTATCGGCGGTACAAGGGCTGTGACAAATGATAATAAGATTTTAATAGATAAATCATTTGAGACAGCTTTGGAGGAAGAACGGAATAAGTTTGTCTTCCAGGGAGGTAATCCAAATGAATGACAGTAAAAAAGGAATCATCTATGGAATTAATGGCCCGGTTATTTATCTGAAAGGGAATACGGGCTTTAAAATGGGAGAAATGGTCTATGTCGGGAAAGAGCATCTGGTCGGCGAGGTCATCGGACTTTCCTCTAATTTGACGACAATTCAGGTTTATGAGGAAACGAGCGGATTAAAGCCGGGCGCGGAAGTGACGGCTACCGGCAGTGCGATTTCCGTTACGCTTGGCCCCGGCATTCTCAATAATATTTTTGACGGTATCGAGCGCCCCTTAAATTCGATTGCGGAAAAATCCGGCATTTATATTAATCGCGGTATCAGTGCGGCGTCCCTTGATTTGGAAAAAAAGTGGGATGTCACAATAACGGTCAGGAACGGACAGCACGTGGAGGGCGGCACGATCATCGCCGAGATGCAGGAAACAGCGGCGATCGTCCATAAGTCTATGGTTCCTCCTTTTGTGAAGGGTAAAATAAAGGATGCTGTGGAAAACGGGGCTTATACGGTAGAGGATGTGATCGCCGTAGTGGAGACGGAGCAGGGCGAGGAGGTTCCCTTAAGACTTGCTCAAAAATGGCCGATTCGAGTGCCTCGTCCGGTCGGCAAGCGTTATTCCACGCATATTCCGCTGATAACGGGACAAAGAATTCTGGATACGCTGTTTCCGATCGCAAAGGGTGGTACCGCCGCAATTCCGGGAGGCTTTGGTACCGGAAAGACGATGACCCAGCATCAGATCGCAAAATGGTCGGATGCGGATATTATCGTTTATATCGGCTGCGGTGAGCGCGGCAACGAAATGACGCAGGTGCTTGAGGATTTTTCAAAGCTTGAGGACCCGAAGTCCGGAAATAAATTGATGGCGCGGACGACATTGATCGCCAATACGTCCAACATGCCTGTGGCCGCCAGAGAGGCTTCTATTTATACGGGTATTACGCTGGCCGAATATTACCGCGATATGGGTTATGATGTGGCGATCATGGCGGATTCCACTTCCCGTTGGGCTGAGGCGCTTAGAGAGCTGTCCGGCCGTCTGGAGGAAATG
>JAEWSG010000214.1 GCA_023398495.1 Bacillota bacterium | reverse complement strand
GAACAGGCTCAACCAACTACACCAGACGAATCGGGAAATCAGGGGCAGCTGATACTGGATGCGACCTGCGTTCCTGCCGATATCCACTTTCCTACGGACATCTGGCTTCTCAACAAGGTCCGGGAAGCGTTGGAGGAAGTGATTGATACATTGCACGCACCGCTGGCGGGGACAGAGAAGAAGCCGAGAACTTACCGGAACCGGGCCCGCAAGGATTACCTGAACATTGACAAGAAGAAGCATAAAACCTACAAGGAGATTCGTCGCGGAATCCGTCAGCAACTGGGATATATCAAACGGGATTTTTCCATCATTGATCGGCTGGAGCCAAAGAGTAGCCTGACGCTGCTAACCCCGAAACAGTACCGAAACCTTCTGGTCGGCAGGGAAATCTACCGGCAGCAGGCGAGTATGTTCCAGGGCAAACAGCACAAAATCCCGGATAGGATTGTCAGCCTCCACATGTCGTTCATCCGCCCAATCGTGAGAGGTAAAACCAACGCGGATGTCGAGTTCGGGGCAAAGCTTTCAATCAGTGTTGTCAATGGTTTTAGTTATATGGAGTCCCTGAGCTTTGATGCATACAACGAAGGAACGACCTTGCAGCAGTCCGCCGAGAACTACAAGCGGCGGTTTGGAAATTACCCGGAAGCAATCATTGCCGACAAGATATATAGGAACCGGGAGAATCTGCAGTTCTGCAAGATGAATCACATCCGGTTCAGCGGGCCGCCACTGGGTAGACCGGCAAAGGATCCCGAAGTATTGAAAGAACAGCGAAAGCAGGAAATCCTCGATTCGGGAATTCGTAATGCGGTAGAAGGAAAATTCGGTGAAGGCAAACGATATTACGGTCTCGGTAGGATAATGTCCCGTCTGCAGGATACCAGTGAAAGTGTTATTGCTCTGCAACTGCTGGTGATGAATCTGGAGTACAGGCTCCGGCTTCTTCTATTTTATTTTTTCAAGGTACACTTCAAGCCAAATTTGCTGGCTTGTTAGGACTAAAAGTGGTGTCTGTTCAGCAGACCCTAAGTAAGGAGAGCTCATTTATGAGTAAGCGCTTTATCTTGGGGCGCATAACAATTTAGCCGTCCATTTGAGATAATCATCCTAAAATGTCTTTAGACTTTTTCGAGTTTTTCGACTTTTCTAAAACAACAAAGGAGGAACTCCTAAAATGGATAAAATCACAGATACCAAAACGGAATTCCGACTAAAACAGTGGACTAAGATCATACAAACCTGCCAGGGTAGCGGCATGACAGTCGTCAGCTGGTGCAAACAGAATAATGTGAAAACAAAATCATACTACTACTGGCTACGAAGAATCCGTTCACTAGCTTTTGAAGCTGGATCACTCATGCCACAAAGTGTCCCCATACCATTCCATCAGACAAGGGTATGAGTATATTTTATATGTCTAAAATAATTAAAAAAATAGCACACAATCTGTTCCTAAAAACGACTTTACAAATGTAATCTCATTGTCTGGTGCACCAATCTTTTCCAAAGCTTTTATTTGATATTTTAAGCATTCCTTCTCAGTATCTTGTCCTGCCCATAAATCTACAGGTATTTTTTTATAATCTATTTTTTTGGCACCATCATAATCATTAAAGCAAGTTCGGCAACGCTTTGAATGCATAGCATTATGGGCAATTGCACTTGCATACCAAGTGGTTGATTCATTAACTGTAACGCCATTAAACTGAAATCTTGGCGGTTCCTCATATGGAAACATCGTGCTTGTTATACTCTGCTGGTCGCTTGATTTATTCTGTTCAATTACACCAATGTACAATTTGATTAACTTGTATGTATCTGGGTCCTTATCTTCTAATAATTTTAATGCTTTTTTTGTTATATCAATAAAATTATCGTCTCCTTTAATTTTTATATCATAGGTTTTGGGTGTTGGTTTTAAATAATGTATATTTATAACTCTTTTATTTGGGTCCCAATTCATTGAGGCACCAATAGTATCACATACAAAACGCAAAGGTACAAATATATTACCATTTTTATATTCTGCAGGTACTTTAATATTTACAATTTTACCATCGACAGTTGCTTTTTTATTATTAATTTTAAATAGAATTTCTTTACTACGTGTTTTAATTTTTAGAGTTTTATCACCGAGGTTCCATAAAATCATAGCATTGAAAGCATTATAAATACCCGAAACAGGTGTAAGTATTACTCCATTTTTAAGAAAAGGTTGATCTACTGTCTTTATTAAACTACCATTAACAAATATTTGAATATCATCGTTACTTGCTAGTACCAGACTAGAATTAAAAGCAATGATTATAGATATAAATATTAATGCTAACTTTTTTTCATCTTAGCACCCCAAAAGTCTCTAGAGATACCTTGTACTCATATTACCGTAAATGAAGAAAGAAATCCATACAAGTTACTTTATTTTTCTGTCATAGTTTTAATGTTGTTTATAGTATGAGCCTTTTCTATCCGTTTTTAGTAGAAATATGGAAATATAATTTTAATTATACTAGTTTTTTCCGATACAGTCAAATATTAATGAGCAAATCCTTCTTATGTTGACTATTGAATTATGTCATTGCGTAAAATAGACTCCCATGCGCGGGTTCGCACACCAGCAAAATAATGAAAATGTTCTGGCTACGTGATATGATTTTGCTACGGCATAAGTCGGATTGTCTTGGTGCTTTGAGCCCGACAAATAGACTGACTAAGGCTTCCTGCTTGAACCACAAATTGTTGCCATGAGCACGTAGGGTAGAATAATATGTTCAAGGAAGCCCGCCGTAAATTTTAAATCATTGAAGGTATATCAATGAATGTAATTTACGAGCGTTGTTGTGGTATGGATGTTCACAAAAACACAATCGTCGCCTGTGTGCGTAATTTCATCAATTTGACCCGGGGATGTACTGCAAATTGACCCAGGGATGTATTTGAATTTGACCCACCTATGTATTCCAAATTGAGCCAGCCATGTATTTCATTTTGACCCAGTCTCTCAT